>CAYGZA010000218.1:0-11748 GCA_964354135.1 uncultured Planctomycetaceae bacterium | reverse complement strand
ATGAACCCGTTGACGAGCATCGTGCTGGCCTCGGCTTCCGAGAGCCCGCGGCTGGTGAGATAGAAGAGTTGCTCTTCGCCGATCCGCGAGACGCTGGCCTCGTGGCCGATGGTCACGTCCTGCTCGTCGATTTCCAAATACGGATAGGTATCGCTGCGGCTGTGCGGGTCGAGGATCAGGGCGTCGCAAACGACGCTCGACTTCGACTTGTAAGCGCCGCTTTCGACTTTGACCAGCCCGCGATAGCTCGAGCGGCCGCCGTTCTTGGAGATCGACTTGCTGATGATGCGGCTGGAGGTGTTGGGGGCGCAGTGGACGACCTTGGCCCCGGCGTCCTGGTGCTGGCCGGCGGAGGCGAAGGCCACCGAGAGGATCTCGCCGCGGGCCCCCGGCTCCATCATGTAGACCGACGGGTACTTCATCGTCAAGCGGCTCCCGAGGTTGCCGTCGACCCATTCCACCAGGGCGTCCCGGTAGGCCATCGCCCGTTTGGTCACCAGGTTGTAGATGTTGTTGGCCCAGTTCTGGATCGTGGTGTAGCGGACGCGGGCGCCCCGTTTGGCGACCACTTCGACCACGGCGGAGTGGAGGCTCTCGGAGCTGTACATGGGGGCGGTGCAGCCTTCGACGTAGTGGGCGTAGGCCCCTTCGTCGAGGATGATCAGCGTCCGCTCGAACTGGCCCATGTTGGCCGCGTTGATGCGGAAATAGGCCTGGAGCGGAAACTCCATGCGGACTCCCGGCGGCACGTAGATGAACGACCCGCCCGACCAGACCGCCGAGTTCAGGGCGGCGAACTTGTTGTCCGTCGGGGGGATGATCGTGCTGAAGTAATCGCGGACCAGGTCCGGGTACTGCCGCACCGCCGAATCCATATCGGTGAAGATCACCCCCTGCTTCGACAGATCCTCGCGGAGCGACCCATAGACGACCTCGCTCTCGTACTGGGCCTTCACTCCGGCGAGGTACTTCTTTTCGGCCTCGGGGATGCCGAGCTTGTCGAACGTGGCCTTGATGTCGGCGGGGACATCGTCCCAGGAGTGCTCCTGGCGGTCGGTGGGCTTGATGTAGTAGTAGACATTCTGGAAGTCGATGCCGATTTGGCCGCCCCACGTCGGCATCGGCTTGGACTCGAAAACCTCCAGGCTCTTGAGGCGGAACTCCCGCATCCAGCCCGGCTCTCCCTTCATGTCCGAGATCTCGCAGACGATCCGGGCGTCGAGCCCCTTGCGGGACTTGTAGACGTAGCGTTCCTCGTTGCGGAAGTCGTACTTGTTGATCTCGCCGATCACGGCCGGCTTCGCAAGAGGCTCGGAATCTGCCAACGCGGTTGCCATCTACCTCATCCTTCCGCTGAAGCGGTCATCACCTCTTCCTCGGCGGCGGCTTCCGGATACGCCGCGCGGATCCGGTCGTAGCCGTGCCTGTGCAGCTCCGCCGCCAGCTCCGGCCCGCCGGTCTCGACGATCCTGCCGCCGAGCATCACGTGGGTATAGTGCGGGGGATTGTGCTCCAACAACTGGTCGTGGTGCGTGATGATCAGGATCCCCATCGCGCGGCCGCCGATTTCAGCGATGCTCTGGCTGGCCAGGCGCACCGCGTCGACGTCCAGGCCGCTGTCGGTCTCGTCGAGGATGGCGAACTTCGGCCGCAGCATGGCCATCTGAAGGATCTCGGCCCGCTTCATCTCGCCGCCCGAAAAGCCGTCGTTCACGTAGCGCCGGGCGAATTCCGGCTCCATGCGCAATTGCTCCATCTTCTCCTGAAGCTCCTTGCGGAACTGCCGCATGGGGATCAGGTCCTCGCCTTCCTTGCGCTCCGGTCGGCGGACATTGGTGGCCGCGTGGCGGAGGAAGTCGGCCATGCGGACCCCGGGGATCGCCACCGGCCGCTGAAACGCCATGAAGACGCCGCGGCGGGCCCGCTCGTGCGGCTCCAGGTCCAGGAGGTTCTCGCCGTTCAAGTCGATCCGTCCCCGGGTCACTTCATAGTGCGGGTGGCCCATGACGGCCAGTCCCAGCGTGCTCTTGCCCGAGCCGTTGGGGCCCATCAGGGCGTGTACTTCGCCGCGGCGGATCGCGAGGTTCACGCCCCGCAGGATCGGCTTGCCGTCGACGCTCACGTGGAGATCGGCGATCGCCAGCGTCTCACTCATGACGGTTTGACCTTCTGGTGATGGAAGACCGGTGTGACTTCCTCGACCTGGACGAAGCCCGAGTGGTGCGCAAGCGGCAGCTCGTCGTCCACTTTTTCCGCCCCGGGGCCGAACCAGCCCGGGCGACGGCCGCCCGCGGGGTCCGGCTTCCTGGCGATGCGGTGCCCCTGGACCTGCTCCTGAAGCCGCATCAGCCCTTCCAACAGGGCCTCCGGACGCGGCGGACAGCCGGGCACGTAGATGTCGACCGGAACGACCAGGTCGACGCCCTTGACGACGTGGTAGCCGTACTCGAAGTACGGCCCGCCGCCGACCGTACACGCGCCCATGGCGATGACCCACTTGGGGTCCGGCATTTGGTCGTAGAGCCGGCGCAACCGGCTGGCCATCTTGTAGGTGACCGTCCCGGCGACGATCATCAGATCGGCCTGGCGCGGTGAAGGGCGAAACGCCCCGGCCCCAAAACGGTCGAGGTCGAAGCGATTCGCCCCGACGGCCATCATCTCGATCGCGCAACATGCCAGGCCGAACGTCAGCGGCCAAAGGCTCCCCTGCCGGGCCCAATTGATGGCCTGCTCGAGGGTCATGACGATGACGCCGTCCTCAAAACGTCCTTCGATCCACGGTTGTGTGTTGATCTGATCCATGTCCTGTTCCGGCCGGGGCCGATCGGGCCGCCGCGCCGCTCCCTTGGTCTCTCCGCCAGGACCTGCCACGAGCCCTACCTTTGGGCGGTGGCTTGGTCCCGCAATGTGTTGCCAACCGAGGCGTCCAGTATACCCACGCTCGGGGGCGGCTGGAATTGGCACGTGGCTCCTCCGTCGAGGCGGCATTGCGACAGCCTCAGGTCCTCTCCGACCAACTCGGAGAACAATACCCTCTCCAGGGCGCAAATCGTGCGGTCCCTCTCGGCAAGCTCGGGGTACGGGCAAGCGTGTGCGGTGAGGACGGGCAAGTCGCCGGCTTGGTGGACGGAGAACGGTACCCGCCGCTGGCCGAGCAGGTTGGCCAACGACTGCATCTTCTCCGCCGGGGTGCGGCCGTGGACCTGCCGCCCATAGGCGGCGGCCAGGGCTCTGACGACCCGTCGCAGGAGGGTGCGGCGGATCTCGAAATCGCCGATCGCGCCGATTTCCCGCCACAAGGCCAAGGCCAGGTCCGCAAAATTCGAGCCCGTCAGCCGCAGGCCCTTGTCGGTGAGTTGGTAGCGGTGTCTGGGCCGCCCGCGTCCGTGCCGCACCGGCTCGCGTCGGACCAGCCCCCGCGCCAAGAGGCGGCTCAATCGCTGGCGGACGGCTGTGGGCGTCACGGCGATCTCGCCGGACATTTCGGCCACCCCCATCGGCCCGACGGTCCTGAGGAGGTCGAGCAAATCGGAATCGGACGTTTGGGTTGCCGAACTCATAGGGGTCGTGGCTCCGGAAGGTGCCTCTGAGGTGCTTCCGGAGGAATCATATCGGACGAAACCATTTTTGACAATAGAAACTATCAAAAATAGCTTGCGGGTTCCGGCAATCGCCCCGGTTGCCGGTGCAAATGCGCAGTCAAGTCGAGGGGCGTGCGTCCCTTAAGTGGATGGTGTCTTATGCCCCTCTGTGATGGAAAAAGGGCATGTGCCAACCGGGTTCATCGCGTCGACTGGTTGTGCCGGACAACTGGCAGAGTACTATCCAACGAGAAGCCTCGGATGGCCCCTGGGATTAGGCTTCAGGCACCGGCGCGTTCCAAGTCGTTCAGTTCGGCTTGAAGGGGGAATACCCTGTAGCGCCCGAGACTCAGCAGGAACTCGGTGCGCGGCACGCCGGCGAGTTCCGCGGCGCGGCCGGACGACAATCGTCCGAGTTCATAGAGCTTCACCGCCGCCAGCATGCGCAGTTCACGGGCGAAAGCAACTTCGTCGGTCTTTTCGGCCAAGAGCACCTTGTCCGGCACGTCAATGACGATCTGTCGGCTTGACACCTTGGAGCCCCTTCTCGACAAGAACTGGGATCGCACAACTCTCCGGCCAATTGTGGGCTTGCCGGTGCATGGCGTCAATCGAGGAGCGCATGGTCTATCTCAAAGGGAAACGACGTGCTGCCAAAGGCGCGGCATCACTCACTTCGTCTCGCCGCCAGCACGCAGGAAGTACCGGTCCACTGCCTGACGGAATTCCGCAGGTGTGCAAGCCAGCGAGACCCGGGCGCGGAACTGCCGGACCCCGCGGCGGCCCTGGGCGTACGAGCAGGCGTAGCGGCGCATAAGGATGGTGCCCCGCTCCGCGCCGAAGCGCTCGACCATGAGGCGGTAGTGGTCCAGGAGCAACTGCCGCTCTTGTTCGGGCGTTGGCTCCGGAGGGATGGGCTGGGCGGCCAGCGCTGCCCGGGCCTGGCGGAAGAGCCACGGCCGCGCCAGGGCCGCCCGGCCGATCATCACCCCGTCCACGTCGTAGCGGCGGAAGGCATCCAGGACCGCCTCGGCGGTCCGCAAGTCGCCGTTGCCGATCAGCGGCATGCGTTTGAGGTGCGGCTTGATCCGCGCGATCTGGTGCCAGTCGGCCGTTCCGCGGAAGAGGTCCTCCGCCGTGCGCCCGTGGACGGTGACTGCCGCCCCGCCGGCCCCTTCGACCGCCTGGGCCACGTCGATGGCATTGATCGCATCCCGCGTACACCCCAAGCGGATCTTGGCCGTCACGGGGATCGGCCGGCAGACTTCAACCACCCGGGCCACGATGGCACCGATCCGTTCCGGATACCGCAAGAGGTACGAGCCGCTTTGGGCCTTCCGGCTTACGTCGCGGACCGGGCAGCCGAAATTGATATCGACCACGCTGACGCGGTACTCCTGGACCAGCCGGACCGCGACCGAGGCCAGCGTCTCCGGATCGTTGTCCCAGATCTGCACCGCCAGCGGCCGCGGCTCCTCCCGAACGCCCCAGAGGCGGTCGCAGTCGGGCTCGCCGCGGGCCTTGCGGTAGAACAGGCCCCGGGCGCTTATCATCTCCGTGGCCAAGAGCCCCGCCCCGCCCAGTTGCCGCACGACTTGGCGATAGGCGTAGTTGGTAAACCCCGCCATGGGCGCCTGGAGCACCGGCGGGTCAATCGGCACGGGCCCAATCCACAGCGGGCGGATCAGGATGCCGGGCTCGAGCGGCGGCGAGGATCTGGTCATGAATTCCTTTCCCAAGGTCCATGCTCTATAGTAGTCATTCGGCGACTCACCAAGAAGCAGAAAGGATGAGCCATGAGACGACGGTTTGTGCTGCTTTGCCTCTTCACGGTTTGCCTCTCCACGGTCTTGGCAACGACGATCCTCGGTGGGCCCCGGGCGGCAGAGCCGGCCAAGCCGGGCGACGCCAAGCCCCTCTGGCAGGTCGGCACCCCCGACAACAACACGGCCGAGTTCGCCTTCGCTCCCAAGGACTATGCGAAGTACGGCGACGATCCTCTGTTCGTCGTCGGGCTTTCGCAGCCGAAGCGGGATTGGCCCTACGTGCAGCCGGGTCCGGCCGATCCCTGGGCCGGAAACCGGCAGCACACCTTCACGGTCCTCTTCCATCTGGCCGCGAAGCCGGAGAAGGGAGATTCCCAGCTCCTGGTGGACCTGGTCGATACGCACAGCTCGCTCCCGCCGCGGCTGGGCATCCAGGTCAACGACGGCCCGTCGCTCACGGTGCCGACGCCCAACGGGGCTTCGGACGCATCGGTCTACGGCAACCCCTCGAAGGGGAAGGAGCACCGATTCGCCGTGAAGATCCCGGCCAAGACGCTTCGCGCCGGGGCCAACGAAATCCGGATCACCACGCTGGACGGCTGCTGGGTCCTGTACGACGCGGTGGCCTTCGAGGCCCCGCCGGGCGTCGCGCTGGCCCCGCCGCAGCGGGCCACCGTCGTGCAGGCGGTGACCAACCTGCCGACGCTGGCGGCCAAGGACGGCAAGCTGCGGCAGAGCGTCCGCGTGACGATCCGCCACATCGGCGAGCCGGCCGAAGCCACGCTCCTCCTCACCGGGGCCCCGCCGGCCAAGGTGCCGCTGCGGACCGGGACCACCAACGTCGAGCTGGACGTGCCCGCGGTTGAGACGGAGAGCCGTGCCACCCTCCAACTGAAGATGGGCGACAGGGACGTGGCGGAGAAGGAGGTTGCCTTGAAGCCGGTCCGCAAATGGACCGTGTATCTCCTGCCGCACTCCCACGTGGACATCGGCTATACCAAGGTACAAACGCTGGTCGAGAAGGACCACTGGCAATACCTGGAGCAAGCGATCGAGGCCTCGCGCCGCACCGCCGGCAACCCGCCCGGCTCACAGTTCAAGTGGAACGTCGAGGTCCTCTGGGCGGTGGAGAGCTACTTGAAGCAGGCGACCCCGGGGAAGCGGCAGCAGTTCCTCGAGGCGGTCAAGAAGGGCTGGGTCGGGCTGGACGCCCTTCTCGGAAACGAGCTTACGGCACTCTGCCGGCCGGAGGAACTCGTGCGGCTGGTCGACTACGCCCAGCGGCTCTCGCGGGAGTGCGGCGTGCCGATCGACTCGGCGATGATCAGCGACGTGCCGGGATACACCTGGGGCCTCACGTCGGTCTTCGCGGCGGGGGGAGTGAAGTACATGTCGATCGGGCCCAACGGCGGCGACCGCATCGGCTACACGCTGGAGGCATGGGCCGACAAGCCCTTCTACTGGGTCGCTCCCGGGGGCCGAGAAAAGGTCCTCTGCTGGATCCCGGAGCGGGGCTACTGGCGGGCCTTCAGCGGCGGAACCGAGCTCCTGGATCAACTGAACCGCATGGAGCAAAAACACTATCCCTACGACATGATCCAGGTCCGCTACTGCCTGGGCGACAACCACGGCCCGGCGTTCGAGCTCTGCGACCTGGTGAAGGACTGGAACGCGAAATACGCCTATCCGAAGCTGGTCATCGCGACCACGTCGCAGATGATGCGCGAGTTCGAGCGCCGCTACGGCGACAAGCTGCCGCAGGCCCGGGGCGATTTCACGCCCTACTGGGAGGACGGCGCGGCCTCGTCGGCGCGGGAAACGGCCCTCAACCGCGAGGCGGCCGAGCGGCTCTCGCAGGCCGAGGCCCTCTTTGCCATGCTCCAGCCGCAGCGCTACCCGGCCGACGACTTCTGGACGGCCTGGCGGAACGTCGTCCTCTACGACGAGCACACGTGGGGCGCTCACAACAGCGTGAGCGAGCCGGACAGCAAGTTCGTCCTCGACCAGTGGAAGATCAAGCAGGCGTTCGCCCTGGACGCGGACAAGCAGTCCCGAACGCTCTTCGACGCGGCCGCAGCCCCGGCCAAGGGGGGCGCTGAGCCGGTGGGCTCCGTGCTGGTCTTCAATACGTGCTCGTGGCCCCGGACGGACATGGTGGTTCTGAGCAGCACGCGATCCGCCGGCGGGGTCGTCAAGGACGCGGACGGGCGGGTCGTACCCTCCCAGACCGTTCCCTTTCCGGGGCTGGCCTTCCTCGCCAAGGAGGTGCCGGCCTTGGGCGCCAAGCGGTTTACTATTCAAGCGGGCGACGCGGCCCCGGCCGGCAGCGTCAAGATCGAGGGAGCCACCATCCGCAACGCGGACCTCTCGGCTACGGTGGACGAGAAAACCGGGGCGGTCAAGGGCCTCAACTGCCGCGGTGTCCGCGGTGAGCTGGTGGACACGACCCAAGGGATGGGTCTGAACGACTACTTCTATGTTCCCGGCACGAATCCCAAGGATGCCCGGCGATCGGGACCGGTGGAACTCAAGACCGACGGCGGGGGAGGCGGGCCGTTGGTCGGCTGGCTCCGCGCTCAAGGGCCGGCGCCCGGGTGCAAAGAGCTGTGGCGGACGATCAGGGTGGTTGACGGACTGGATCGCCTCGACATCTTGGACTTCGTGGATAAGGAGAAAGTCCGCAAGAAGGAGGGCGTCCATTTCGCCTTCCCGTTCAACGTGCCGGGCGGCGTGATGCGGATGGATATCCCCTTTGCCGTCGTGCGGCCCGAGGTGGATCAATTGCCGGGGGCCTGCAAGAACTGGTTCACGGTGCAGCGGTGGATCGACATCTCGAACGACCAGTACGGCGTGACCTGGGCCACGGTGGATGCCCCGCTGGTCGAGGTCGGGGCGATCACGGCCGAGCAGCCCTGGATGCGCTCCATTGAGCCGTCGCAGACGCTCTATTCTTACGTGATGAACAACTACTGGCACACCAACTACAAGGCAGACCAAGAAGGCCCGACGGTGTTCCGCTACGCCATCCGTCCCCACGCCGGCGGGTACGATCCGGTCGCCGCGGCCCGATTCGGCGTCGAGGTGAGCCAGCCGCTGGTGGCGGTGCCCGCAGCGGCCGACGCCCCGGCGGAGATCAAGTCCCGCTTCACCGTCGAGCCGGCCGAAGTGCTGGTGACGACCTTCAAGCCGAGCCGCGACCGCAAGGCGTGGATCGTCCGCCTGCTGAATGTGGGCCCGAAGGACGCGAAGGCCACGCTCCGCTGGGCGGAGCCGGCCCCCAAGACCATCTCGCTCAGCAACCTGGCCGAGGAAGCCGCGACACCGGCGTCCGGGCCGATCGATGTCCCCGCCATGGGCTTAGTGACCCTGCGGGCGGAAATCCCGTGAAAGAGAGGTCGGGCGATAGGCGGCTGGGGCAAGACGAAGCGTGCCCCACCGAGCCAAAGTCAGTGGGGTTTCACTACGCTAGAGCTCCAGCCGCCGAGCCGCACCTGCTTCTGGCGAAGCAATGGGAGAGCGGACCCATTCGGTAAACGGCGGGATGGGAGGTCGAGGTCATGACGATGAGGCATCGAAGCAGTCTTGCACGTTCGCTTTTCCTGATCGTCATCTCGCTGGTTGGCTGGCCGATCGGCTTGCCCGGCCAGATACCGTTGCCCCCAACCGCTACAGCGAAGCAAGAGGGCGTGAAGCTCAACCGGATCGCAGTCACGCCGAACGGGCCGGAGGACGGCGGCGATTTCGGTCCCAAGACGCCCGGCACCAAGACCTCCGGCCTTCAAGAGGCATTCGACGCCGCCAAGGCCCATCGCAAGGATCTGTACATCGCCGGCGGGAGCTGGACTGCCGGCAAGAACGACCCCGTGGTCTTCGTTCTGCACGAAACGCTCCGCATTCCCTGGATGCAGGACTTCCGCTGCGACAGCGGCCACTGCGTCATCCATTATGCGAAGAAGACCGGCGACGCCGTGGTCTTCGACAGCCAGATGAGCTGCTACTACCGTTTCGGCCTGATCGTCTCCGAATCCGACGGGGCAACCGTACGGCTGAAGCCCACGACGGCCGGGCCCGACCGATTCAAGGTGATCACGTCGTCGGAGTTCCACTTCAACGGGATCGTGGGAGGCGGCGGGGCGTGGCCCGGCGGTGAGGCGTACAAGAACGAGCTCGACAAGAGGCGGAAGTGGATCGGCACCGGCGTGGCGATCGACGCCTCGGAAGGCTCCATCGACGGCAACAAGATCTCGATCGTCGAGATCGTCGGCTGCGACCGCGGCCTGCACCTGATCGGGCCGGTTACCCACAACTCGATCGATGCCCCGCTGATTCACCTCTGCGGCACGCACCTCCAACTCGGCGACGCCAAGGACCCGCGCGTCATGGACAACGTCATTATCACCTACGTACACAGCCAGGGTATCGAGGGCGCCGTCGGCGCGCGAATCTACGGCGAGCACAATCTGCTGACTCTCACCGCGGGCCAGATGTCGCCCGGGGGCGACGTGGTTTTCGAGGCCACGGCGAAGAACAACCTGATCGCGGCCCTGCGGCTCCCCAACGGCATTACCAATCGGGCGAAGCAGCCGACGAACCGGATCATCACCGCGGCGCCGGTCGGCTACAGTATTCCCACGCCGCAGGTGCCGCCTTCCGGCCGGGAAATCGTCAACCGCCATCCGCACCCGATCGAAGTGCGGATCGTCGCCCCCGGCAAAGTGTCGGAATGGATGGAGACCGACGCCCTGGGCAACGCCCGCACGTTCCGCGGCGGGTTCTCCGCAGGCCAGAGCTTCACACTCGATCCTGGCGACACGGTCCGGTTCACGTACGAAGAAGCGCCTGCTTGGGTCTGGAAAGGCTTGCGATAGCGCGAGCGAGGAGTCTCGAGGGGGCCTCAATTCCCTGCGGGCCGGCCGGGCGGCTCCGGTGTGGAGGTCCCTCGGTGAGCGTGACGAGCCGGTCGACGCCGACGTCTTCGAAGACGTCCACGCCGCCGCCGATCCAGCGGACCTCGACGCGGTCCACGCGGTCCCGCTTCCCCAGGCCGAAGTGCAGCCGCGAGCCGAAGTGGCTCTGGTAGCCGCGGCCGCTGTGGACCTCGTCGATTTGCACCAGGTCGCCCGCCGCGACTTTCACGCGGGCGCCGACGCCGTCGCGGTTGCTCTTCACGCCGCGGAGCCGGAGTTGAAGCCAGTGGTTCCCCGTGGCCGATTCGTTCCGCAGGATCACCGGCGGCCGCCGCGAGCTGAGGATCACCACGTCGATGTGGCCGTCGTTGTCCAGATCGTCGAAGGCGACGCCCCGGGCGACCGCTTTCACTTTCATCCCGTCGCCGCTGGTGTCGGAGACGTCCACAAACTTCCCGCCGCCCGTGTTCCTCAACAGGACGGGGCGCGCCAGGTAGGAAGTCCTGTCGTCGATCAGGTCCACGTTGTCGTCCAGGTGCCCGCAGCCGATGAAGATGTCCTTCAGCCCGTCGTTGTCGAAGTCGACCAGGCCGCATCCCCACTTGATGTGGTTGATGGCTCCCGCCGCCGTGCCGGCCTGCATGGTCACGTCCTCGAACTGGCCGTTGCCCAGGTTTCTGAAGAGGATGGGGAGCTGTCCCTGGTAGTCGGTCAGGAAGAGATCGAGCCGGCCGTCGTTGTCGTAGTCGGCGACATCCGCGCCCATGCTGCTGACGGTGTCGCCGTAGAGGTTGAAGGCGACTCCGGCCGCCAGACCGACTTCCGCGAAGTTCCCGCGGCCGTCGTTCTGAAAGAGGAAGTTCCGCCAGAGATCGTTGCAGACGAAGATGTCCGTGTCGCCGTCGTCGTCGAAGTCGAAGCAGACGGTGCCCATCCCCGGCCCCGGGTGAAGGCCGATTCCCGATTCGGTGCTGATCTCGGCGAACGTGCCGTCGCCCCGGTTGCGGAAGAGATGGGCCGGCTGGCTCGGGAAATCCTGGGGGCCGGAATAGCGGGGATAGCCGCACTCGCTCTTGGTCACGTGGTTGTCGTACGTGAAAACGACGTAGTTCGAGACGTAGAGATCCAGGTCGCCGTCGCCGTCGATGTCGAGGAAGTTGGCCCCGGCCCCGACCTTGTCGCCCCGCGCGACGCCGGCCTTGCCGGTCACGTCCGTGAACGTCCCATCGCCGTTGTTGCGGTAGAGCACGTTGGGGCCGAAGTTGCTAATGTAGATGTCCGGGTGGCCGTCATTGTCGTAGTCGCCGGTGCAGACGGCCATGCCGTAGCCGGCGTCCCCCGCGCCGGCCTTCTTGGTCACGTCGGCGAACTTCCAGCTCCCGAGGTTGCGATAGAGGGCGTTTCTCGGCGGCACGTCGACCTTCGTGCCCCGGAGCGGGGCGCCGTTGAGGAAATAGACGTCGATCTTCCCGTCGCCGTCGTAGTCGAAGGTCG
>CAYGZA010000217.1:0-11784 GCA_964354135.1 uncultured Planctomycetaceae bacterium | reverse complement strand
GTATCCGGACCCGATGGCGGGCGCGTTTCGCCGCCGGGCCGCGGAAATCCTGGGCGTACCGCCCGACTGGATCCTCTGCGGCAACGGCAGCGACGACATCCTCACGATCGCCACGCGGACGTTCGTCGGCCACGGCCAGCTCCTGCGCCTGCCGTATCCGAGCTACATTCTCTACAAATCGCTTGCGGAGATTCAGGGGGCGCGGAGCGAGGAGGTCCGCTTTCCGCCGGACTGGTCGCTGCCCGAGCAATTCGCCCAGGCGGCGGCGGACCTGCGGCTGGTCTTCCTGCCGAATCCGAACAGCCCCTCGGGCACGGTCATCCCGCCGGACGAGGTGCTGCGGATCGCCGAGCGGCTTCCTTGCCCGCTCTTGGTCGACGAGGCCTATGTCGATTTTGCCGAGACCGACTGCCTGCACCTGGTCAAGCAGTGCGACAAGATCCTGGTCTCGCGGTCGCTGAGCAAGTCGTACGCCCTGGCGGGGCTGCGGTTCGGCTACGCGGTGGCCCAGCCGCACCTGATCGAGCAGATGGTCAAGGCAAAGGACTCGTACAATTGCGACGCCCTCTCGATCGCCGCGGCGGCGGCCGCCGTGGGCGACCGCCCGTGGTTGGCAGAAAACCGCCGCAAGGTCCTCGCCTCGCGCCGGCGGCTCACCGCCGGGATGCGGGAGCTAGGGTTTGTAACGGTCGATTCCCAGGCAAACTTCACCTGGAACGTCCATCCGGAATACCCGGCACGACCGCTCTACGAGGAGCTCAAACGGGATCGCATCCTGGTCCGATACATGGACTATCCGGGCTGGGGCGACGGACTGCGGATCAGCGTGGGGACGGACGCCCACATCGACGCCTGCCTGGAACGCTTGAAGATCGTTTTTGCCTCCAGGGGATAACCATGCCTCGCACCGCACGAGTCCAACGCAAGACCGCCGAAACGGAGATCGTCCTGGAGCTGTCGCTGGACGGTGACGGCCAGTCGCGAATCGAGACGGGCGTTGGCTTCTTCGACCACATGCTGGTCCTTCTGGCCAAGCACGCGGCGCTGGACCTGAAGATCAAGGCCGCCGGCGACCTGCAAGTGGACCAGCATCATACCGTGGAGGACGTGGGCATCTGCTTCGGGCAGGCCCTCCGCGAGGCACTGAGCGACAAGGCGGGCATCCGCCGCTACGGGCATTTCACGCTCCCGATGGAAGAGACCCTGGCGACCGCCGCGATCGACCTCGGCGGCCGGGCCTACTGCGTCTTCCAGGCCGAGTTCCCCACCGCCAAGATCGGCCAGTTCGACAGCGAGCTGGTGGCCGACTTCTGGCAGGCCGTCGCCGCCAACGCGCTGTGCAACCTGCACATCCGGGTACACTACGGCCGAAACAGCCACCACGTGGCCGAGGCGATCTTCAAGGCCGCCGCCCGGGCACTCCGCATGGCCGTTTCCCCCGACCCCAAGAGCCCCGGCATCCCCAGCACCAAGGGGACCCTGTAGCCCGTGACGACCTACGAGCACGTCATGCTCGGCGTGGACGGCGGGGCTGACCCCAGCACGCTGCACCGCACCTGATGGTGAATCACGAAAGCACGACAGCACGAAAGAGGACGATGGGATGGGGGCCAAGACGGGGCAAAGAGAATCCCGCATGAATCTGGCGACGTTCCCTATCAACCATCCACTTGCCGATTCCCCAGGGTACCCTTTCGTGCTCTCGTGCTTTCGCGCTCCTATGATCCGTGGCCCTGTCTCTCAGAGAACGAACCGCTTGATCGCCAGCGTCGGCGCATTGAAGTTCAACAGCAGTCCGACGTGCAGACCGGTTGCCTTCAAGTACGATTTCAACTGGGCGAAGTGAATGTCCTCCAGAGCCTTGATCGCCTTCAATTCCACGACGATCTCGTCGTTGACGACGAGGTCGAGGCGGTGAACGCCGACTTCCTCCGATTCGTAGAAGACCCGCACCTCCTTCTGAAACTCGAAGGGGATGTTTCGCTTGCGCAACGCCACCCTCATCGCGCTGTCGTAGATCGACTCCAAGAAGCCCGGCCCCAACTCCTTGTGAACGTGGACTGCCGCTTCGATGATCCGACCCGAAAGCGCCTCAAACTCATGTCCCATCGGCCGCTCCTCTCGTCTTGAATCACGAAAACACGAAAACACGAGCGCACGAAAGACCGAGGGGGGGAAGTGGACGTTGGGGAAAACTGGCGCGGTCACCGGCGAGTGTCGGGATTTGCCTTCGGATGATGCCCGTGCCAATTCCCCACGCCTGGTTCTCTGGTTTTCGTGCTTTCGTGCTTTCGTGATGCCCTCTTCACGTGGTCTTGAGTCCCTACGGCATCTGCTCGAAAACGACGCCTGGGCGGTCGAGTCGGGTCGCGCCCAGCCCGGACACCGTGCGTGGCAGGTCGGCTCCGCGGGTCGTGCTGCGGACGCGCAGGACATGTGCCGCGCCCAAACAGACTGCCCTCTGCCATCTACCCGCTGCCCCTTTACTCGTCGACCCGCACTTCGAGGTAGCGGGCCAACTGGTGGAAGTCCTCTTCGGGATTGATGGGGCGCGGGAACGCGCGGAGCCGGTCGTAGTCGATCAGCCGCTCAAAAGGCTCGAAGACCAGGCTCAACTGCCCGGTCACGGAGACCATCACGCCGCTTGCGTCCCGCTCGGCCAAGGCCCGGTACGCGCCCACGCCGAGCTGGCTGCCGAGGATCACGTCGAACGCGGTGGGCTTCTGGCAGCGGACCTCGTAGCCGAATTGCAGCCCGACCACCTTCCGCTCCTTGCCGGTCCGTCGCTGGTACTCCGCGGCCACCAGTTGACCGATCCGCCCGCTGAACTTCAATTGCGAGACGGGGAAATGGCCGAAGGTATCGGGCTTGAGATGGACATACCCCGATTCCGACAGGCACTCGCGGATCTCGGCCAGGGGCAAGGATTCCGCCAGCCCCTCGGCCACGACGATCACGCCGTACTTCTTGCCGTCCCGATCGCGGGCCTGAAGCGTGTCGACGATCCGGTTGACCAGGGCGGCCAGGTCGAAGATCTGTCGCATCACGGGTTTGCCGCCGGCGTCGCGCATCTGTTTGCCGGTGGCGGGATCCACGGTCGGCTCGGTGGATTTCCACTCTTGCGGAATGTCTTCCAGGCCGATGACCAGGCTGGCCTCGCCGGCGATCGCCGCCCCGTAGGCCAGCCACCCTGCGGCCCGGCCCATCGCCTGGGCGATGTAGTAGGTCCCGGTCGATCGGCCGTCGGCCAGGAGGTTCGAGATCTCCGTGGCGAGCATGTCCACGGCCGTGAAGTAGCCGAAGGTGAAGTCGATCCCCTTGTAGTCGTTGTCGATCGTCTTGGGCAGGTGGACCACCTTGATCCGCTTGTCCCCGGCCGGCATGCGATCCTGGAAGAGCTTGAACTTGGCGGCCGTGGTGAGCGTGTCGTCGCCGCCGATCGATATAAGGGCATCTACCCCAAGGGACATCAGGGCGTCGTAAGTCGTCTCCAGCGGCGCAGCACACTCGGGATCGTCCAGGTCGGCCCGCTTCCGCACGTCCTTGCCGGGATTGACCCGCGAGGTGCCGATCATGATCCCCTGGCTGTTGCGGGCCCCCTCCATCGCCTTATGATCCAGGCGGAGATAGGCCGTCCCTTCCTGGAGCGGCTCTCCCGCCTTGTATTGCGCCAGGTGGGAGTAGCCATTGAGAATGCCGAGGACTTCGATGCCATTTCGGGAGAAACAGGCGGCGGCGCCGGCGATAACCGCGTTGGCCGCGGGGGCCGGACCGCCGGAGAAAAGGACCGCCACCCGGCGAAGCCCGGTCTGCGGCCGCGCCGGGCTGGAAAGAGGCATGCTCATAAATCACTCCATCGCGATCAAGTCGTCGTGTGCTATCGCCCCGCAGGGCGTCACGGAGGCAAGACAGCGGGTGGATCCGCTGCCGGGTCAGCTCGGCCAGGTGCGCTCGATGAACGTCGTGTCCACTCGGGCCTCCAGGAAGGCGGGATGGTCGAGGATCTGCTCGTCCAGCGGCACGGTCGTTTTGACGCCTTCGATCCGCAGCTCCGCCAGGGCCCGCTTCATCGAGAGGATCGCCTCCTCGCGGCTGGGCTGGTGGACGATCAGCTTCCCGATCATCGAATCGTAAAACGGCGAGACCGTGTAGCCGGCGTGGACGTGGGAATCGAAGCGGACGCCGAATCCCCCCGGCACGAGAATCCGGTGGATGGTGCCGGGGGAGGGGCGAAAACCCTTGGTCGTGTCCTCGGCGTTGATGCGGCACTCGATCGCCGCCCCAACCGACCGGATGTCTTCCTGGCGGAAGGGGAGAGGCTCCCCTGCGGCCACGCGGATCTGGGCCTTAATCAGATCGATCCCCGTCACCATCTCCGTCACCGGGTGCTCGACCTGGATGCGGGCGTTGACCTCAATGAAGTAGAAGTGCCCGTGGCGGTCCGCGATGAACTCCACGGTTCCGGCGTTCGTGTAGTCGGCGGCCTTGACGAGGCGGACCGCGGCGTCGCACATCGCCCGGCGGACCGATCCGTCGAGGTGCGGGGCGGGACTCTCCTCGATCAGCTTCTGGTGCCGCCGCTGGAGCGTGCAGTCGCGCTCCCACAGGTGGACGACGTGGCCATGGTGGTCTGCAAGCACCTGCACCTCGACGTGGCGCGGGTGCTCGACGTACTTCTCCAGGTAGAGCTCTCCGTTGCCGAAGGCGGCGTCGGCCTCGGCCTCGGCCTGCTTCAGCGCGGCCGCCAGCGCCTTCTCGTCCACCGCCACCCGCAACCCCCGCCCGCCTCCGCCGGCCGAGGCCTTGATCAAGACCGGAAAGCCGATCCGCCGGGCCACCGCCAGGGCTTCCTCCAAGTCTGCGATGAGCCCGTCGCTGCCGGGTACGGTCGGAATCCCTACCTCCCGGGCAAGACGCCGCGCCGCATTCTTGTCTCCGACCAGCGCCATCGCCTCGTGCGGCGGGCCAATGAACTCGATGTCGCAACTGCGGCAAACCTCGGCAAAGTGGGCGTTTTCCGCCAAGAATCCGTAGCCTGGGTGGATCGCCTGCACGTTGCCGATCTCGGCGGTGCTGATGACGCGGTCGATCTTCAGATAGCTGTCGGCGGCCTTGGGCGGGCCGATGCAATACGCCTCGTCGGCCAACTCCAGGTAGGCCGCGCCGCGATCCGCCTCGCTGAACACCGCGACCGTCTCGATCCCCAGCTCGCGACAGGCGCGGATGATCCGCAGGGCGATTTCTCCGCGATTGGCGATCAAGATCCGCTTGAACATGGACCGCTCGTTCCTGACCCCTGGCCTCCGGCTCCCGACCCCTGCCGGCTCACCGCCGCGTGTCGACCTTGAACAGCGGCTGACCGTACTCCACCGGTTCCCCGTTTTCGACCAACACCCCCACAATTGTCCCCGAGACCTCGGCGGGGATCTGGTTGAACACCTTCATCGCCTCGACGATGCAAACCACCGTCTCGGGGCCGACCGGGTCGCCCACTTGGACGTACGGAGGGGAGTCCGGATCGGACGCCGCATAGAAGGTTCCGACCATGGGGCTCTTGATGAGCACCACGTGCTCTTCTTTGGGGGGCGCTTCGGCAGGCGCGGCCGCCGCCTCACGCGCCGGCGGGGACGCCGACGGAAGTACCATCGGGGCCGCCAATGTCGGGCGGATCGCCCCGACTACCCCCGGTTCTCCGCCGCGACGCAACTGGATCCGCGTCTCCCCCTGCCGGAGGTCGATCTCGGTCAGGTCGTGCTCGTTCATCAGTTCGACCAGACGGCGAATCCTCTTCACGTCGAAGAAATCCTGGTTGGACGGAGAACCGGCCATGCGATCACTCCTCGGGCTACCCACGACAACGCGTTTCCCGGCTCAGGAGACCACGGCGTCCTCGAATCGCTTCGGAACGCTGGTGAGCACTTCGTGCCCGGTCCGTGTGACCAGCACATCATCCTCGATGCGGACCCCACCCCAGCCGGGGAAGTAGATTCCGGGCTCGACAGTGACGACCATCCCCGGACGCAACACGCCCGGGATCTTGGCGGCCAGCCGCGGGGCCTCGTGGACCTGCATCCCCAGCCCGTGGCCCAAACCGTGCCCAAACTGCCGCCCGAACCCCTCCTTCTCAATCCTTGTGCGGGCCACGCGGTCCACGTCGCTGGCTGCGATCCCAGGTCGAATCGCAGCGATGGCCTCCAATTGGGCCCTCAACACAACCCGATAAATGCGTTCGAGTTTGGGCGAGATTCTACCGGTCACCAGCACCCGCGTCAAGTCGCTCCTGTAGAGCCCGCTTTCGGCCCCCCAATCCACGAGGAGGATGTCGCTGGACGCGACGGTAACGCTTCCCGGCCGGGCATGCGGCAAGGCAGCCCGAGGCCCCACGGCCACGATGCTGGGAAACCCGGCCGCCGTGGCGCCGAACGTCCGCATGTGGTGGTCCAACTCGTCGGCGATCTGCTTCTCGGTCTTGTCCCCTCGCAAGGATGCCTTGACCACCCCGAAGGCCCTCTCGGCATACCAGATCGCCTGGCGGATGCGGCCGATCTCGTCCCTGTCCTTGATCCGCCGCAACCGCTCCGCCAAGCCGCTGGTGACGACCATCTGGAGCTTCGGCATCTCCTTGGCGATTCGGTCCCGCAGCCCGACGCTCATGGAATCCCCCTCGATCCCCAGACGGCGGACGCGGGCGCGACGGATCACCTTCACCGTGGCTTCGAGCATGTTCACCCCGGGCCGCCGGATGAAGAGGTCCAGACCGGGGCATTCCTCGCCCAATTGGGTGGTGTATCGCGGGTCGCTGATGATGATTTCCCCGCTATCGCGGAGCAACAGAAGGTAACTGTCGTCCCCGGTGAAACCGGTCAAGTAAGTGACGTTTGTAAAGTCGGTCACCAGGAGGGCGTCGGCCCCGGTCTTCCGCACAGCCCGGCGAAGTCGCTCGCGTCGTTCCGGATAGCGGTCTTTCATAGGTGCTCCTCAAGTTCAAGGCGGTTAGCCCCGGTCGCGTACACGTCAGCCCCGATCGCCTAGGTCGTGGCTCCGCCGCAAGGACGCGGTTGCCGAGCCCATACCTTCTCGGACCACGAGCCTCGCGGGTCATTCGGCAAACGGAAGCCGTACGCGGCGAAGATCAGATGGCAGGCGATCATGCGGCGCATTCTACGCTTTCTGCGGTGTGTGTCCAACGCCCGAGAGCGGCCCGGCTTGGCCGCCGGGGCTAAGACGCAATTCCCCGGTTTCCAATGCCCGGCCGCTCGACTACCATGGAGGCTATGAACGCCCATGAAATCGAACACTTAGCCCAACGGCTTCTCTCAGGCGAGTTGACCGCCGCGGAATTCGCCCGTCGCTTGACCACGCCCCCGATCGCCAATCTTGGCGAAGCCCAGCTCGACCTGGATCGCAGCCGCCGCTGCGGCTTCCCGGAGGTGGTGTTCGCCCCGGGGAAGACCGCCGCCGCCATGGAGAGGATCTTCCGCACGCTGATGGAAAATGGGATCGACGTTCTGGCCACGCGGATGTCGCCCGAGCAGGCGGCAGAGCTATCCGCCAAGTTCCCCGGCGGGGTCTATAACCCCGCAGGCGGCACCTTCCGTATCCCGCTGGTCACGTCCGGCGATCAAAGGCACGACGGCGAAGCGGTCGATGCCGGTCGGGTGACGGTCGTCACGGCGGGCACCAGCGATCTGCCGGTGGGAGAGGAGGCTCGGGAAACGGCCCTCTGGACCGGTGCTCGGGTGAGCATGATTCAGGACGTAGGTGTCGCCGGGCCCCACCGTCTGACGGCCAACCTCGCGGTGCTCCGGGATGCCGATGCGGTGGTGGTCGTGGCCGGCATGGAGGGGGCACTGCCGAGCGTGGTGGGCGGCCATGTCGCCTGCCCGGTGATCGCCGTCCCGACGAGCGTCGGCTACGGGGCGAGCTTCGGCGGCCTGGCGGCCCTGCTCGGAATGCTCAACAGTTGCGCGGCCAACGTGACCGTGGTGAACATCGACGCCGGCTTCAAGGGCGGCTACATCGCCGGGTTGATCGCCCGCAATGCCTCCCGAGGACGCAGCCGTCCATGAGCGGACTTCCCAGGCTCGCCGACCGTCCCCCCGATAGCCACAAGGGAAACTTCGGCCTCGTTCTGGTGATTGGGGGATCGCGTGGGATGGTCGGTGCGGCGGCCCTCTGCGGGATGGCGGCCTTGCGGGGCGGCGCCGGGCTGGTGCGGCTGGCCGTCCCGGACGTTTGCCTCAACACCGCCGCCGGGGTCGAGCCCTCGTGTATGACCGTCCCGCTTTCATCGGACCGCATCGGGCGGATCGCCTTGGACGCGCGGGAGGAGATCGGCCGCTTGGCTTCGGCCGCGACGGTCGTGGTGTGCGGCCCGGGAATCGGCCGCTCGCTGGGGCTTGAGGTGTTGGTTTCCGGGCTGTACGCACGGCTTCCGCAGCCCATGGTCGTGGACGCCGACGGGTTGAACGCCCTTGCGGCGCGCCGCGAGGCGCTTGCGCATCCGGGCGGGCCGCGGATCCTCACCCCGCACCCCGGCGAGTTCGCGCGGTTGCTTGGCCGACCGCGCGTTCCACCGGAGGAGCGTCAAGCGGCGGCGGTTGAGTTGGCGGCCCGTTGCGGCGTCGTGCTCGTCCTCAAAGGGCACCGCACGCTCATCACCGACGGCGCCCAGCAGGCGGTCAACACTACGGGAAACCCGGGAATGGCGACCGGCGGGTCCGGCGACGTATTGACCGGGCTGATCGCCGCCTTGGCGTGCCAAGGGCTTACGCCGTTCGATGCTGCCCGCCTCGGAGCGTACCTGCACGGGCTGGCCGGCGACCTGGGGGCCACCGAACTGGGCCAACAGTGCCTGATCGCCAGCGACTTGGTCCGCTACCTGCCGCGGGCGTTTGCCGCGTACCGACGCGAGCCCTGTTCGTAGGGAGTCACTCAATTCGTGGACGAGGCGGAATAGGGGCTCTGGTTGCGGCCTCTTGAGGATATGGAAACTCTCTACCTGGCTGCTGCCGACGTCCTTGTCGTCATCCATGCGGCTTACGTGGGCTTCGTGCTGTTCGGGATGGTGGCGATCCTGATTGGGATGGTGCTTCAGTGGCGGTGGGTGCGGAACTTCTGGTTCCGGATCGTCCATTTCGCGATGATCGCCGTCGTGGTCGCGGAAGCCCTGTGCGGGGTCATCTGCCCGCTTACCACCTGGGAAGAAGACCTGCGGGAGTTGGCCGGAAAGACCGTGGAACCAGGGACGTTCGTCGGGCGATTGTGCAACGCCGTCCTGTTTTACCAGCCGTCCCTGGACGAGGGGGCCTCCGACCTGTCATTCGACGAGCGCGCGGCCCTGCTTAAGGAGGCATCCCAGGCCCTGCAAAGGAAACTGGCCATCGCGTACTGCGTGTTTGGGGCGTCGGTCGTATTGACCCTGATCCTGGCCCCGCCGCGGCCGCCTACGGGACCCCGGTGGCTGATCGGCAGGTGGGAAAGGCGAGCCTTCAAGGGGTGGCACCAACGGCTGCGGCTGAACCGGTGGCTGTCCCACCCGGACGTGGGATGGCTGATTCGTTTCTTGTCCAGGAACCGGAAAGCGGGTAGGATACATTGGACGCGCAGACGGCCGTAGCGCGCATGTGGTCCTCCATCATGCTCGTGCTGTCGGTGCAGATCATTTGGTGAGCCGATACGTTGCCCATTGGGGACCTGATGATTCAAAGGCCCCAGCCGCGTGTATAGCCGAAGTCCGGGCCTCCTGGTGGGGACCGGCTACGGATCACACAACCTGGGGCCCAGGTCGCCTCTTTATTGACAATGGGCTCTCAAATGCGCACCGCCACGGCATTGCGGTGGAGGACCTCCTTTTGTATTGCCGGCGGTAGTCGGGCTAGCCCGGATTACTCATCGACGTTGTAAGGCAGGCTTCCAGCCTGCCGATCAGGTAACACAGGCAAGATGCCTGTGCTACTCTCGCTGTCCATGAATAATCCGGGCTGGCCGTGCCCGAGGCGTCGCCGCCGGGCTGACCGCGACATCCTTGAAATTCAGACTCTCGTTTGAAAACGCTCATGCCTGAACTGTCCGCCGAGCTCGCCGCCAAGCGGGAACGACTCCTGGACCTCTTGCGGAGCTACCGGAGCTGCGCGGTCGCGTTTTCCGGCGGGCTGGACAGCACGGTCCTGGCCAAGGCCGCCTCCCTGGCGTTGGGCGACCAGGCGGTCGCGGTCACCGGCTTTAGCGCCAGCCTGGCGGCGGGGGAATTGGAGGAGTGCCGTCGGCTTGCCCAACAGATCGGCATCCGCCACCAGGTCATCGAGACCGGAGAACTGGCCAACCCCGACTACCGGGAAAACAGCCCCAATCGCTGCTATTTCTGCAAGACCGAGTTGTTTAGCCAAGTGGAACGGATCGCCCGGGAAACCGGCGTTGCGGTGGTGGCCGACGGCTCGAATTGGGATGACCACGGCGAGCACCGGCCGGGCCTCCAGGCCGCCAGGGATCGGAAGGTCCGCAGCCCGCTGGCGGAGTGCGGCCTGACGAAAGCGGAAATCCGCTCGCTGGCCCAAGATTGGGGGCTCCCAACCTGGGACAAGCCTGCCATGCCGTGCCTGAGCAGCCGGATTGCCTATGGGGAGAGCGTTACGCCGGAGCGGCTGGCGATGATTGACAGCGCGGAGCGGTTCCTGCGGGAGCGGGGTTTTCGACCCCTGCGCGTCCGCTACCACAAGGGGGACATGGCGCGGATCGAGGTTGCCCCCGAGGCTTTGCCGAGGTTTTCCGATCGGCAATTCCGCCGCGAGCTGATCGAGCATCTCAGGGCGATGGGCTTCAAGTACATAACTCTCGATTTGGAGGGCTTTCGCTCGGGGAGCCTCAACGCGATTCTCCCGCCGGAAAGCCTGCAAGTCCTGCGACCTGGCGGGAACTGATCGGTCACCACGCCCCGAGGATCATCGCTCCCAGGACTACGATCGCCAACACGGCCCCGCCGGCCAGTAGCCCCCAGAGCCAGAGGGGGATTTGTTTGCGGCTGCGGTAGGCGGCGAGCTGTTGGTCGCTCACGCCTTTGACGGCTGCCGCGCGGCGAATGCCCGAAAGAGCGGCCTGCGCGGCAATTTCGGCCAGGGGATCGGCTTCCTCCAATCGCTGAGCAACCGGCAGCGTCCCTTGCGCACGACGTTTGCCCCCGGAACCGCCTTGGGAAGTCTCCGCGGCCGGCAAGCGGCCCGAGCCGCTGCCCGGTCCCGTCGCCGTGGCCTCGTCAGTCCGCAACCCGGTGTCGCCGTTGGCTGCCGGTGGTTCCGGGACCGATGATCCCGGGGCCGAGGGCTTGGGCCGCGGCTCGGCGGCATCCAAAGCCGTCGCCCGGGGCAGCGATCGCGAGCTGCTGCCTCCCGTTTCGGCAGCCTCTGTCTTAGGAAGCCGCGTCCCGCTCCCGGGACCCTTGAGCCGGCTCGACGAGCCGCTGCCCACCGTGGTGTCCGTCGAGTGGCCGTGAACCCGGAGCCAATCGGCCAAGGCATCGGCCACTTCCCGGGCGGACTGGTAGCGGCCGCCGGGCCTCTTGGCCATCATCCGCAGGCAGATCTCGATCAAGTCCTCCGGGCAATCGGGGCGATTTTGGCGGATGTCCGGGGGAGCGGCCTTTTGGTGCATCACGAGCCGCTGCGGGAGCGTCCCCTCGGCAAACGGCGGGTGCCCGGCAAGCAAATAGTAAAGCGAGCAGCCGAGGCTGTAGATGTCGGCCCGGGCGTCCACGCCGTGGCTGTTGATGGCCTGTTCCGGGGCCAGGTA
>CAYGZA010000216.1:0-11799 GCA_964354135.1 uncultured Planctomycetaceae bacterium | reverse complement strand
GAAAACCTTTATGGAGTCGGTGGTTATGACTATTTGAACGGTATTGGGGTTAGGGACTAGGGGCGAGGGACGCTCAGAAGACTTCCGAAGTCTTCCGGACTTCGGAAGTCTGCGCGGTACAGGAAACGGATCAACATGCACGTCGACTCCATCGAGCTGTATCACCTGGCCCTGCCTCTGAAGAAGCCGCAGCCCACGCCGCGCGGGCCCGTCACGACCCTGGAGACCGTCTTGGCGAGGGTGCAGAGCGGCTCGACCGCCGGCTGGGGAGAGGCCAGCCCGGGCAACGGGCCGACTGCCGGGTCGGAATGGGCCGCCGGTGTGTTCCTCTGCGCCCGCGATTGGCTCGCCCCGCGCCTGGTCGGCACCGCGGTCGATTCCGGCCGCGACTTGCAGGAGCGATTGGCGGCCGTCCACGGCAACCGCCACGCCAAGGCGGCGCTCGATTCCGCCTGGTGGGACCTCAGCGCACGGCTCCGGGCAGTCCCGCTGCACGAGCACCTCGGCAAATCGCGGGACGCCGTCGAAGTCGGGGCCTCGTTCGACCGCATGGAGACCATCGACGAGCTGCTGGAGTCGGTCGGCCGGGCCTTCGAGGCCGGGTTCGCCCGGGTCGAGCTCAAGTTCCGGCCCGGATGGGACATCCCCATGGTGGCCGCCGTGCGGCAGACCTTCCCGGTCCAGCGGGTCCACATCGACGTGGAAGGCTCGATGCGCCTGGATCACATGGAGATGCTTTGCCGGCTCGACGATTTTTCGCTGGCGATGATCGAGCAGCCGCTCGCGCCGGACGACCTGGTCGGTAGTGCCATGGTCCAGGAGACCATCCGCACGCCGGTTTGCCTGGACGAGGCCGTCACCACGCCCCAGCAGGCCGAGATGGCCCTGGACCTTCACAGCGGGAAGTACGTGAACCTCAAGCCGGGCCGCGTCGGGGGGCTCACGCCCGCCCTCGAAATCCACGACGCCTGCCACGAGCACTGTGTCCCCTGCTGGGTCGGCGCGGTGCCGCAAACGGCGATCGGAACGCGAATCGGCCTGGCGCTGGCCGCCAAGGCCAACTGCACTTACCCGGCCGATCTGGCGCCCTGGGATCAAGTCCTCGAAGCGGACCTGGCACCCCCTCTTTCTGGTGTCCGCGATTCCGGCGACGGCCTCCTGCGGATTCCGCTCTGGTCGGAGCCCGGCCTCGGGATCGAGCCGGACGGGCAACTGCTCCAGAAGCACTGCCTCGCGCGGGCGAAGCTGTAACGACGTAACTTAATCGCCTGCAATATCTTGCGCCACAGCGGCCAGGCGTCGTTACCGCCGTCGGAAACGCAAGTATCCCGTCTGTCGCAGCGAGATCAGTGCCCCGGGAATCCTCCCTTCCGCAACTCGGCTGAGCCGACCGTACCGTAAGGTAGCCTTGTATTGACCCCCAGCGGGGGACCGGCCACTTGGTCGTTGGCAGTGGGGCGTGGCGACTTGCAGTGCCGCCGGAGAAACCACCGACCGATTCGAGTCTATCCGCCGCGCTCGATTTGTTGCCCTCATGCTCCGCGTTCCAATCCACAAAATCGAGCCGGGAATGATCCTGGCGAGGCCCATTCCGCTCCCCCGGGATCCCTTCCGCTATCTCTTGCAGCGGGACCGGGAAATCCCCATGGACCTGATTCCCCGGCTCAAGCAGTTGGGGATCCTCGAGGTCTGGGTCCGCCATCGCGACCTGGAGTTCCTCGAAGACATCATCGACGAAGGGCTCGGCGACCGCCAGCGCGAACTGTACCTTCGGGTGCGGCGGAGCTTCGAGGCCATCATCCGCGACTCCACGGCGGAGCTCGACGTGGTCGGTTTCCAGCAATCCATCGGCGAGCTCTTTGCGTTCCTGAAGCGGAGCTCCGGTAGCGAAGTCCTCCTGCAGAAGCTGGACGCCTTCGACAACTATCTGATGTCGCACTCCACAAACATCTGCTATTTGGCGATGCTCTTGGGGATGAAGCTGGAGCGGTACCTCATCGACGAGCGGCGCTTCAAATCGGCCCGGGAGGCCAAGGACCTCCACCTGCTGGGCCTGGGATGCCTGCTCCACGACATCGGCAAGACGGTCGTGTCGAAGGCGATCCTCCACAAGCCCGGAAGGCTCACTCCCGACGAGATGGCCGAGATGCGGCGGCACACCATCTACGGTTACAGGATGGTGCGGAACTGCATCCCCGGCACCGCGGCCCAAATCGTCTTGAACCACCATCAACGCTGGAACGGCACCGGGTACCCCAGCCGTGTCGATCACCTCATCGGCGAAGAAATGCCGCCGCCGGCAGGCAGACAGATCCCGGTGTTCTCGCGGATCACGGTCGTGGCCGACATCTACGACGCCGCCACCACCCGGCGGTGCTACTCCGACGCCAAGCCGCCCGTCCAAGTCCTCTACGAGATGCGGCATCAGTGCCGCGGGTTCTTCGACCCCGTGGTGGAGTCGGCGTTCTACCGCATTGTTCCGCCGTTTCCGATCGGCCAGGTGGTGACCCTCTCCAACGGGATCGAGGCCGTGGTCGTGGATTTCAATCCCGATAGCCCGTCGCGGCCCAAGGTCCAGGGTCTCCGCACGCCCGGCGGCGAGCGGTTTGAGCACCCTTGGCGGGAAGAACTCGATTTGAGCCTCCATCCCGACCTGGCGATCGCCTGGGTCGACAAGCTCGACGTGCGGCCGTTTGTGGCCTGTGAGGAGTCGAGCGAGCCCGTTGCCGCACTCGCCTGACTCGCTGCAAGCCGAGCGGCTCGGGCCCAGGCTTCCCTCCGCGCAGTCTTCCGAAGTCTCTCTGAATGACGTTGTGTGATTCCGGGAGGGCGAGGCTCCTGCCGAGCCGCGCTTCTGGTCGCCAAACTGGCGTTTTCTGTGCGGCTCGGCAGGAGCCTCGCCCTCCCGTGATCGTGAAACCTCATTTAGGCGGATGGCCCCTCACAGGGCGTCGGCTTTGCGCCTCGCTAGCGCCAGTGGGGGGTCTCTTTGCACGGAAGGGGTTTCCGCCTAAACTGACCGGGGGAGGATCACTGCGCCATGGCGGCTGTTCCCGTCGACCCGCGATTGTTTCCCGCCGGCGCCAGGCTCTCGGGCAGGCGGCGGCTACTGGTTTTCGTGTGCCTGGCAGCGATCGTATCGCTTCCCGGCTGCGGCGGCTGCCGCAAGTCGACCGCCAAGACCCCGGAGGAGTTGGAAGCGGAAGAGACCCAGCGCCGGGCCAAGCTGAAAAAGGAGGAGCGTAAACCCGACTTTGAGCCTCCCCGGCTGACCGCCGAGCCCTGCGAGCCGCGGCCGCAAGGGTGCTGGTGCAAGCCAGGCCACTGGACGGCCACCCTGCTCCGCGCGAAGGCCAACAACTTCGACTTCCCCGGCGACTTGGAGCTCCGCGTCGTCGATGCCCGCAGCGAGCCGGTGGAATTGAAGGCCATGCGCTATTCAGTCACGGGCTCGAGGCCGATCGCCCTTCCCAAGGGGCAAGAGAAGACCTTCGAGTCGCTCTTGTTCGTTCCGCCGGCGGTTGCCGACGCGCGCGTCCACGTCCGCATCAGCGACGGCCGCTCGGGGCGGATGGCGGCCGAAGCCTCGCCCCTCTTGGGGCGGATGCCGCCGTACCAGTACTACTTTGTGGTCCTGGCGCGTTTACCCCAGCCCTACGGCTACATCCGGCAGCTCCCTTCGGCCGGCGATCCGGCGGACCTAAACCAGGACACGGCGGGGCGCGACTGCCAATACTACCGCGTGGTGCTGCTGGAAGGGGACCGACCCACGGCGCTTCCGGCGGGCGGCCTGCTGTGGACCGGCATCGCCTGCCTCTTGTGGGACGACGCCGACCCCAAGATGCTCCGCCCCGAGCAGCAAGTGGCCCTGCTCGACTGGCTCCACTGGGGCGGCCAACTCATCCTCAGCGGGCCGGACACGCTCGACGGCCTCCGCGGCAGTTTCCTGGAGTCGTCTTTGCCGGTAGTCTTGGCTCGCGACTGGCCCGGCACGCGCAAACTGAAGCAGGAGGACTTGGCACCCCTCAGCAATCGCTGGACGCTCCCGGTCGGTGGGAAGCCCGGCGAGCCGCTCATGCCCACGCAGCCGTGGCCCGGGGTGACGCTGAAGCTAAGAGAGGGCTCCGAGGCCCGCTTCGTGCCCGGAACCGGCGAGCTGCTGGCGGAACGCCGCGTCGGCCGCGGCCGGGTCGTCGTCTCCGCCTTCCCGCTGAGCGCCCGGGAACTGGTCAACTGGCGGGGTTTCGACGGGTTCTTCAACGCCTGCCTGCTCGGCCGGGAGCCCCGCCGGTTTCAGGTCGGCTCGCAGGGCGAAATCAGGGTCGAGTGGGCCGGCAGCGGAGCGCCCACCGATCTGTGGGACGCCCGCCGCGTCTCGAAGCTCCGCTATTTCACCCGCGACGTCGGCCGCAAGCCCGATGCCGTCGCCGGGGAGGCCATCTCGACGCCCGTTTTCGATCCCGAGCCGGTCACGCTCCCGCCGGACGTCGGGGCCTGGAGCGATTTCAACGCCGTGGCCGACGCCGCCCGCGCCACCCTCCAGCACGCCGCCCAAATCGAGGTCCCCCAGGCCCGCTTCGTCCTTTGGGTCGTGGGCGCGTACCTCCTGGTCCTGGTGCCTCTGAACTGGGGGCTGTTCCGGCTCTTGGGCCGAGTGGAATGGGCGTGGATCGCCGCCCCGCTGATTGCCGTGCTCTGCACGGTGATCGTGGTGCGGCTGGCCCGCCTGAACATCGGCTTCGCCCGGGCCATGAGTGAAATCACCGTCGCGGAGGTGCAGGGCGATCACCCCCGCGCCCACGTCACCCGCTACACCGCCTTGTACACGTCGCTCTACACGCGCTACCGCTTCTCCTTCGAGGACCCCGGAGCGCAGATCCTCCCGTTTCCGACATCGGCCGGGACCGACCTGTCGCGGGTCCCGCGGACGCGGCTGACCTTGCGGCACGGGTCGGAGGTCCGCCTGGACGGCTTCTACGTCTCGTCGAACTCCACCAGCTTCACCCACAGCGAGCAGATGGTCGAGATGGGAGGCCCGATCGCCCTGGTCCGCGCCCGGGACGGCCAGTACCAAGTTGCCAACTGCACCAACTACGCGCTCCAGGGGGCCGGCGTCCTGCGAAAGACCGGCAAGGAGAGCATGGACTTCGCTTGGATCGGGACGATCGCCCCCGGAGTGACCGTCCCCTTCACTTTCCGTCCGGCGCCGGCCGATTCGCCGGCCAACTCGCCGGCCGGTGGAGCGCCGGCCTGGCGGCTGCCGGGGAGCGGCGCGCCCCCGGCCGGCGGCCTGGACCTGACGGGACTCGTCAAGCTGGCCGAAGCGGCCGCGGAGTTCCAGGACGGAGAAATCCGCCTCGTCGCCTGGCTGGACGAGGAGATTCCCGGCCAGCAGGTCCAGCCCTCGGCCCCGCAGATCCGCCGGGCCACGCTCGTGGTGGCCCATCTCCGCTACGGCCAGGAACCCGACCCCCAACCCGACGCAAACACCTTCGAATCCGTCCATCGTCTACCCCCGAGAACCTACTCTGACCGGTAACATGATCGAGATCGTCAATTTCACCAAGAACTACGGCGACCTGGTCGCAGTCGACAACCTGAACCTGAAGATTGAGCCGGGGGAGCTGTTCGGCTTCATCGGGCCCAACGGGGCCGGAAAGAGCACGACCATCCGCTTCCTGGCCACCCTGCTGAAGGCCACCAGCGGCGAAGGGACCGTCAACGGCCACAGCGTCACCCGCGAGCCCTTGGAGGTCCGCCGCTCCATCGGCTACATGCCCGACAGCTTCGGCGTCTACGACGGCATGAAGGTCTGGGAGTTCCTCGACTTCTTCGCCGTGGCCTACCGGATCCCTCGAATCCGGCGGAAGCAGGTCGTCGGCGACGTGCTCGACCTGTTGGACCTGTCCGGCAAGCGCAATGCCTTCGTCAACGGGCTATCGCGGGGGATGAAGCAGCGGCTCTGCTTGGCCAAGACGCTCTTGCACGACCCGCCGGTCTTGATCCTCGACGAACCGGCAAGCGGCCTCGATCCGCGGGCAAGAGTTGAAGTGAAGGCCCTGCTGAAGGAGCTCCGCCGGATGGGGAAGACGATCCTGATATCGAGCCACATCCTCAGCGAGCTGGCCGACTGCTGCACCTCGATCGGCATCATCGAGCAGGGGAAGCTCTTGATGCACGGGCCGATCGACGAGGTCTACCGCCGGATCCACCGCAACCGGGTCCTGGTGATCAAGTTCCTCGACCGGATGGACGTCGGCCTTTCCATCCTCCGGAGCCTCCCCGAGACCCGCGACGTGCAGATCGAGGGCAACCGCGCGACCGTGGAAATGGACGCCGACGACCGGCAAGTGGCCGCCGCGTTGGAGCGCCTCGTAAGCCAGGGGGTCCAACTGCACTCCTTCGCCGACAAGGAGCCGACGCTGGAAGACGTGTTCATGCTCGTCACCAAAGGAGCGGTGGCGTGAAGGGAAAGGATGAAGGATGAAGGATGAAGGATGAATCGCAAATGTGGAACGCGACTATGCGCGACTGTCGATCCTCTGCCTCCGGCATTCATCATTCATCATTCATCATTCCTCATTCAGCATTCTCCTTCATCCTTCATCCTTTCCCCCTGAACGCTGAACCCTGAACCCTATCATGTACCTCCTCGAAAACCCCGTCATGCAGCGCGAGCTGCTGGTGAATCTGCGGATGGGCCGCGGGTTCGTGCTGTTGTTCGCCTACGTGGCGCTGTTGGGGTTGGTGGTCTACGTAGCGTGGCCGCCTGCCCAGCGGCTGGACCTCACCCAGACCCCGGAGGAAGCCCAGCGGCTGATCGACCTCTTCTTCTTGGGGCAATACGCCCTGATGTCGCTGTTGGCCCCGAGTTTTGCCGCCGGCGCGATCACCGGGGAGAAGGAGCGGAAGACGTATGAGATGCTCCTGGCCAGCCCGATGCGCCCGGGGGCCATCGTGCTGGGGAAGCTGTTGGCGTCGCTTTCGCACCTGGCGGTGCTGGTCTTCTGCTCGCTGCCGATCGTGATGCTCTGTTTGCCGCTGGGCGGAATGAGCTTCTACGAGGTGCTGGCCACGTACGTGGCGATGGCCGCCTCGGTGGTCACCTTCGGCATGATCAGCCTGGCCGCCAGCAGCTACTTCAAGCGGACGGTCGCCGCCGTGCTGGTCTCCTACCTGCTCATTCTGCCGTTGGTCCTGTTTGGGGTCCTGTTCTACCAGTTCTTCCGCTCGCTGGCGGAGTTCCGCCTGATGGTGCTGGCGGTGCTGTTTCCGGCAGGCTGCCTGATCGTCTGTGCGATGCTCCTGCGGAAGATCGGCTTGCGGCTCATGTACCCGCCCGACGTGGGAGCGGAGGCCGAAGAGGTCGTGGACATTGAGGTGGAGCAGCGGGAGGCGGTGGGGATGGTCATCCGCAGCGACCAGTTCCCCGACCGGCTCTTCGCCCCTCCGAAGCGGACGGACCTCATGGAAGACCACATCAATCCCGTCTACGACAAGGAAATGCGGAGCGAGCTGTTCGGCCACGGCACGCTCATGCTCCGGCTGGTGATCCAGATGAGCATGCTCCTGGCCCTGTTTGTGATGGCCGTCTGCCTCTACATCATGCCGCAGCACGCCCCGTGGTACACGAGTTACGTCCTGCTTTTCAACCTGCTGGTCGGCCCGGTCTTTGCGGCCGGGGCCGTGACCAACGAACGCGAGCGGCAGACCCTGGAGCTGCTCCTGACCACCCCGCTGAGCCCCTGGCAAATCCTCTCGGGAAAGCTCTATTGCAGCCTCCGCGTCTCCCTGGTGCTGACCAGTTTTCTGGTCTGGCCGATCCTGCTGGCCTGGCTCATCCCCCCGTGGTTCTACTGGCGGAGCACGCCCGCCATCCTCGGCTACCTGGCGATCATCCTCACGACGGCACTGACGACCACCACCGTGGCGATGTTTTGCTCCGTGGTCACCCGGAAGACCTCGGTCAGCATGATGACCTCCTACCTGGTCCTGCTCGTGCTGTTTGCGTTGCCGGTGGTCGTGCGGTCGTTTGCCGATTTGATCGCCCCCAATTCCCCAAACACGGCCTGGACCGAGAGGCTCCAGTTTACCAGCCCGTTTGCGGCCGCGTTCAGTCTGCCCCTCTTCCTGGACCGGGTCGGCGGGGCCGAGTTCTACGAAAGCGCGGTCTCGGGCTCGTCGTGGGCCACGGCGATTGCGTTCCTCGCGTTCTACTACGTCCTGGACCTGGCCCTGCTTGGGACCATGCTCCGCTTGTTCAACATCCGCTGGCGGGTCGTGCGGTAGGTGACAAGGTTGGCTCGTCCGTGCTTGCACGCATCCGAGAAGCCGAAGCATGCGCGGTTGCCGGACGAAGATGGCCTACTGACCGCTTGATGTCCCGCCGGGAGATATGCTAAGCTGGAGTCGGCCCCCACAGCGAGGGGACGGCCTTTGCAGAAAGGAGACCTGCCGTGGAGCTTTTCAAGCTTCGCGTGGAGAACCTCGGGCGGATCCGGTCAGCCGAGTTGAGCATTCGGCCGCTGACGATCTTCGTTGGTCCGAACAACACCAACAAGACGTGGACCGCATACGCTCTGTACGCGCTCGCCCAACGGCTCTGCCGCTCCCCAAGTCTACTCAGCAGTCTCCTGCGGTCGCCGGCAGCACCCCTCGTTGAGGTCCATCCGGGATGGGTGTCAGTGTTCGATGATCACGCTGAGAGGTTCGAGCACATGGTGTCGAGCGCCGACAGGGTGGCCACGATACGGTATGCCATCCAGCGTTCGGAGATGTTTCAGGACTTTTCCACCCCGGTCTCTTGTTGGCTCAGTGATGATGCGATGGGCCGGCTTCTGGCAATTCCCGGATCACTTCTGTCGAGCGCCAAGGTGACGCTGGATCTCGGAACGGCCGGGTTGTCGGGGCTGGCTTGGGACCGGGCGCAGTTCACGTATCAGAAGGAGAAGCCGACTACCCTTATCTTACGGCTTGAGAAATCGGGGAGCCCACCGCGAGTTTTCCAGACCGTTCAGGCTTCGCTCGATAGGGGCTATATGAGAACGGTAATGGAGTGCTTGGTTCTCGGGGCCTTTGAAAACGTCCTCGTTTTCCCTGCTGAACGGAAAGCCCTGGTGCTGACCTACGGCATGACCGAGGAACGGCTGCGGAGTCGTTTGAGCATTCCGATGCAGGCCTTCCTGAATTTCATGCAGGAAGGCGCTATGGAATCGCGGTTTGAAGTGGTCGAGACTCATCTTCCCGAGGTGCTCAACCTTTTTGAAGAGTCAATAGTCGAAGGCAAGATCGAGTTCGAACGGGAGGCGAATGGTGCGACACTCTGCTACGCACCCCGAAGCGGTCCGCGTCTGCCTGTCCACGCCGCGTCCTCTTTGATGCGGTCGCTGGCCGGTCTTGACATATACCTGAGGCACGCGGCCCAGCCCGGCGACGTGATTATCATCGACGAACCGGAGATGAATGCGCACCCCGAAGCACAGCTTATGGTTTCCGAAATCCTTGGCATACTCGTGAACGAGGGCATCCACGTTGTGGTGACGACGCACAGCCCGTACATTGTCGATCACATCAACAACCTTGTCGAAGCCGCGGACCTTCCTGAAGCAAAGCAGGAGGAGGTCGCGACGCGCTTTAAGCTTGGCACCAAGGCGGCGTTTCTCGCGTCCGAGAAGGTGGCCACGTACTTGTTTGCCGAGGACGGCAGCGTCACCGACTTGATGGACCGGGAGCGGCGTCTCATCAACTGGGCCACATTCGGCGATACCTCCGATTACATGGGCAACGTCTACTCCGAAATCCTCGAGGTCGGCGCGCGGGAGTAAGCCAGATGCCGTTCAACTTCCTGCTCTGGAACTGCCTCCTTCCCGGCCGAACGAGCGTGGACGAGAACGCGATCACAGCCGTTCTCAGACCGAGAAACGACGAATGCGTTCTCGCGTTTGGCGTGGACAACGATCGGTTTCGACAGTACTTCGACCTAACCGACGAAAAGGCCTGTGATGCCCTATTCTTTCACAAGAGCGACGGTGCTGATCCCACGTTGTTCTTCGTCGAGCTGAAGGCATCGCCGAACCTCAAGAGGGATATCGAGCAACTTGGGAACGTCATTCAAGCGGTTGCCTCCAAGGTTGGCCGCGAGACGCCATACGCAGCCAAAGCAGTCATCGTCAAACGAGGTTCCGTCCCACGAGACCTGGATCGTGTTCGAAGGTCGTTCAAGAACACTCATCAGGTTCAACTGTGTGTGGTAAGCAACCGGGCAGATTTGTGGGAGCTTCTCTGAACGGTCTTTTCTGGACATCGAGGAGGACTCGGGGAGTCTCTTCGCGACGGCTGCGTGGGGCGCTGCTTGCGGCACGGCCGCCGCTTGCTAGAATCAGCCCCAGCGGGTCAGGGTGCCCTGCGAGGCGTTGATTCCCTGGGGAGCCGACGCCCCGCGCCTCCCCCGTGTGGCTCCCAAGCAGCAAAGGTGCGTACCCCATGAGCACGGAACTGGCGGCGCTGGGTACTGCCGAAGGCTGGACGAAACGGCACCTCTTGGGTCTGGAAGACCTCTCGGCTGAGGAAATCACGCGGATCCTCGACAAGGCCGAGATTTTCCGCCAAGCCCTCGACGCCGGCCACAGGCGATTCCCCCTCCTTGGTGGCACCACCTGCTGCAACATGTTCTTCGAGAACTCCACCCGGACCCGCAACAGCTTCACCCTGGCCGCGCGGCGGCTCGGGGCCGACATGATCGACTTCTCCGCGGCCACCAGCAGCCTTGCCAAAGGGGAGACGGTCATCGACACGGCCCGGAACATCGAGGCCATGAAGGTCGATGTCATGGTCATTCGCCACCGCACCCCGGGCACGCCCCACCTACTGGCCCAGAATCTCCATTGTTCGGTGATCAACGCCGGCGATGGCCCCCACGAACACCCCACCCAAGGGTTATTGGACATCATGACCATCCGCCAGCGGCTCGGCCGGATCGCCGGCCTGACCGTGGCCATGGTCGGCGACATCGCCCACAGCCGCACGGCCCGGTCCAACATCTGGGGGCTCAAGAAGCTCGGGGCCCACGTGATCGTCTGCGGGCCATCGACGCTGGTTTCCCCCCGCTGGCAGGAGCTTGGGGTCGAGTATTCCTACAGCCTCGATGCGATCCTGCCCCGCGTGGACGTATTGAACCTGCTTCGCATCCAGTTTGAGCGCCAGTTTACGCGGCCCTTCCCGTCGGTCCGCGAGTATGCTTTGCTCTATGCCATGGACAGCCGCCGCTTGGCCCGGACCAAGCCGGAGATCCTGATCCTCGCCCCGGGCCCGATCAACCGCGGGGTGGAGGTGACGCCCGACGTGGCCGACGGCCCCCAGTCGGCCATTTTGGAGCAAGTCACCAACGGCGTGGCGGTCCGCATGGCGGTGCTGTGGCTTTTGACGACGGTGAAGCAAGGATGAAGTCGGAACTGGAAAGTGCGAAGTGGGAAGTTGGGAGTTCGGGTCGCGCCGCACAGATTCGACAATCCGAATACCCCCTTCCGACTTCCGACTTCTGAGTTTTTCCTGGCCGGTGAACCCCCACCGGGCCGACACGGCCCGGCTCTGTAGCGCGAACCCTGAGCCCCGACCACTCCCATGCCCACCCTCCTCATCCAAAACGGCCGCGTGATCGATCCCAGCCAGCAGATGGATCGGGTCACGAACCTGCTGGTCGAAAACGGCCGTGTCGCCGGCTATGGCGTCCCACCCGGCGGCCAGGACCGCGTCCTCGACGCCACCGGGAAGATCGTCGCCCCGGGCCTGATCGACATGCAC
>CAYGZA010000215.1:0-11840 GCA_964354135.1 uncultured Planctomycetaceae bacterium | reverse complement strand
GTCCGCGTGCCGCGGTGCAGCGACGACCGGCCGATGACGTACCAGCTCCGCCGGCTGAAGAGCAGGCGGTAGGGATGGACCCGCGTGCAAATGTCCCTTTGTTCGGCCAAGCTGTGGTAGTGAATGCGGATGCTCCGCCGGTCGGCAATCGCATGAAGCGCCGTCTCGTAGGCCGACTCCTGGCCGGCCAGGCGATTGGTCGGGACCATCTGGATCTGCACCGCCGTGCCGGCGGTCCGCACCTGCTCGCGGAGCGGTATCGGGAGGCTGTTCTCCAGCTTCAGGGCCGCGCTGCGGGCCGGCTTGAAGAAGGGTGCGGGCAGTTGGCTCCCCAGGTCGTGGCAGATGACCACCAGGGCCATCGCTTCCTCCGGCGTGAAGTTCGTCGGCGGCAGGTAGTACGTGCCGGGGATGTGGTATCGCTGGCGGGCTTCGTCGTAGATCAGCGGGACCCCGAGTCTCCGCAAGGTGTCGAGGTCGCGGAAGACGGTCCGCCGGCTGACCTCACAGGCCTGGGCGAGTGCCTCGGTGTGGTACTCCCTTCCAGCCTGGAGCAGATGGATCAGTTGCAGGAGACGGCGGATCCGCGACAGGTTCATGGCCGGTGCTGGGGCGATCGGGCGACGTCCACGCTGAGGACGAGGCACTAGGGTTTTCGGAACCGGCCGGCGCGCTGATCTCGTAATAGCCCGCCGGCTGGACCCCGGAAGGTTCCCCCCCCGAAGCCCCGGGGGCGATGCCGGGCTGGTCCGCCAGTCCGCTCAGGTTCATCGATCCGAGGTCGTAGACCTTGCGGTCCGATCCCTCATTGTGATTGGCCTTTGCGGACGGCACAAGGATCCGCAACGCCCCGGCGGCCTTCGACTGCCCGGCAGGCGGCGAACCCTGGTCCGTCGGCTCGGACGCCTCCTTGGGCTTGGGAGGCTGATCGGCAGGGAGCGGCTTGGGCGAAGGAAGGCTTTCCTTCTGCCGCGGGCGATCTACCTCTTGCGGCGTGGGGGCGGGCGTCGGGGTCAGCTCCATCGCTTCCCCGGGCAGCAATTCGCTGCCTTCGAGCACCGGGCCTTCGTCGCCGAATTGCTGCTGATACGGTCCCCGGCTGACCACCTTGGGCTGGGTGAAGCCGTAGTTGATGTACTTGGCGGCGTCGCGGCCCCGGGCGCGGCGGCGGGCGTCGAAATAGGCCTTCGCCGGCCACGGCCCCTCGGCCAGAAAGACCCCGTTGTACTCCAGGAGCGACCCCTTGCGGAAGTGAATCTGGGTGATCGCCACGTTGTAGTCGACCAGGGCGCGGTGGTATTCGACCTCGGCTTCGGCCTTGCGGCGCTGGGCGTCCAGGAGGGTTTCGAGCGAGCGTCTTTCGCTGACTTCGGCGGCCCCCGCTTCCCAGGCGGCCTGGGCCGTTCTCACTTCGGTCACGGACGCCGCATAGCGGTTGAAGTTGGTCTGGCTGAGATGGTACTGCCGCGACAAGTCGCGGAAGGCCGCATCCAGCAGGTGCGACAGTTCCAGCTCCTGCTCCTGATAGACTTTCCGATCCCGCGTCAGCGCCAGTTGGGCGTTGCGGACGCCCGCCTTCTCGCGGCGGAAGCCGAAGGGGAACCGGGCCTCGAGCCCAAGGTGCCACTCCTGGAAATCGCCGCCGGTCATCGAGCTGAATGCGTCCAGCACGCGGCCGTCGGCGTCCACGGCGCGGCTCGGGTCGATCAGGTCGTCCCCGAGCCCCAACCAGCGGTACCGGCCCACCGCGTCCAGGCGGGGCAAGAGCCAGTTCTTGGCGGCCATCAGATCCACCTCGCGCTGTTTGATCACCCACTTCTGCTCGCGGAGTTCCGGGCTGCGGACGAGGGCCTCGCCGTGGGCATCGTGCCAGTCGAATTGGACCTTCGCGGTCGTGGGCTCCGTGGTGGGATAAATCAGCCGGCCGTCGCTGGCGGCCAATCCGATCATGTAGCGGAGAGAGTTCTCGTTCTGATAGAGGGTGCTCTGGGCCCGCTCCACGGCGGCGGCAAAGAGGTAGTACTGGTGCCGGGCCTGGGCTTCGTCCAGGGCGCCGCCGCCCTTGGCGCTCGTCTGGTACTTGGCCCAGACGATCCGCCAGGTCTTCAGCGAGGAGTCGCGGCCGGCGATGGCCGTCTCCAGGCTGCGGTACGAGTAATAGAGCTCCCAGTACGCCCGCTCCATGTCGCTGACGAGGTTCCGCACGTTGGCTTCCAGACTGGCCAGGCTTTGATCCACCCGCAGCCGGGCGATCAGCACGCCGTTGTTGAAGCCGGGGACCCCTCCGGGGCCGGCTATGCGGTTGAATCCGACCCCCGCTCCTTGCATGAACGGGTGGCGGAACTCGGCCTCGACGTTGACGTTGTAATCGCTCCGCCAGCGTCGCGTGGGGTTGTTGTTCGCGTCGTAGCGGACGTTGTTGCGGATGGTGAACTGGTCTCCCGTTGCGGCGAATTTGCTGATCTGCGTCTGGAACGTGGCCAGGTCCTGCCGCGTGACGTCGCGGAAGAAAATGCCCCTGAAGCCGCTGGTGTCGATGTTCATCGGCGTGTCGTTCTTTTCCCAGAAGACGCTCGCGGCGAATTGGGCGTCGAACGCCGCCAGGGCCGCTTCTACGCCCTGCCGCGCATCGCTTTCCACCAGCGCAGGGTTAAAGATGGTCACCGCCGCCTGCGGATTGGCGAGAAGCTGATCCGACACCGCTCCGCCCGCCGTCGGACGGTAGGCCCGGACCACCGTGCCGTTGGCCAAACCGTACCGGACCGCCTCCTCCAAAGACAACTCGAAGGTGCTCTCCGGCATCGGGTTGTCCAGGGTCAGCGGCGGTTTGGCCTTTTCCACTTCGTCCAGACTGGTGGTTTCCACGTCCGGGTACTCGATGTCCGTGGCCATGCCCACGTAATGTCCGAGGTCACCCCGCTCGTGGAAATAGAACGGCTGCTGGGGCCGACAGCCGCTAGCGGCCAGCAATCCCAGGGTCGAAACGATTCCCAAAATGGAGAACTGCCGTCTCATTGCTACTCGCATTCCTGTTCAGGGTTACGTCTGTCGGCTCGAAGAGAGGCCGTGAGGCCCGTTCTTCGGCGACCCCTCAGACGCAGCGGATCCAAGTGGGTTCCCAGGCCGCACCCGACCCCCCATGCGCGGCGAACAGAGCGCACGGTTAGGCGGAAAAGTCGGAGTATTCGGCAAACCTGATATCGGCAGCCCAATCGGGAGACTTTGGCAAATCACCGTAACCGGAAAATCAGGAAATGACGCAGTAGTTTGTCTAGTCTTTCCATATCGCGCATGTTCGCGCGTGTCTGGCCAGACTTCCGAAGTCTGGGAGACTTCGGAAGTCTGCGCGGCGCACGCATATCCCGCTCGTTAGAAGTACGGGCGGTTAGATTGGAGAAGGCCTCGATAGAAGCCTAGAGCCCCATTCCGAGGAACCCGAGTGCCGCATCGCTCTCCGATTGCAGCCGGGCGATCCGCTCGATCGTCCGCTGCAAGTCCCCGGCGGCGATGAAGCGGTCGAACTCCACCCGAACGGCCTGACTCACGCTCTCGTGGAACCAGGCCACGGCCGGCTCGGTTAGCCAGTCGCACGTCTCCCCGCGGAGCTCGATCGCGAGGTCCGCGTGGAGCGTCTTGCGGTCTTCGCCGTCGGTCAGCACCGTCCCCTCGAAGCGGAACTCCAGCATGCCGATCTCCGGATCGCTCGTCAGGTGGAGGGCGTACTTCCCATCGACCAGGTAGTAGCTGTTGTGCAGGCCGTGCTTCTCGGTGGCCCGCCGGAGGCGGTGGCAGCGGGCGCGGAATTCGTCGGAAGCGTCCAGGGGGACGTCCAGCCGCCCGAACGAGCGAAGCGGCAGACACTCGAAGGAAATCGCAGGATTTGGGTTCACTGGGTCTTTTCCGGCTTGCTCGGAGGGACCTTTTTCCAGGCCAAGACCAGCCAGCCGCGGGCCGTTTCCCAACGGGTCAGGCTCAGCTCCAACGGCTCGCGGCCTTCCGCGGTCACGACGACGTTCTTCGGCGTCATTTGTTTCTCGAAGAACTTGCCGAAGCGCTTGTCCAACATGGTGCGAAGGACCTGCTCTCGCGCCGACAACTGCCCGCCGCTCTCGGGAGAGAACCCGGGCGGGAAGATGACCAGATCCCCCTGGCGGACCGCTTTCAGGCCGCGATCGGTCTTCTCGATCTTGTAGGCGGCGGTAATGTTCATGCCCGGGTACGGCTTGCCGTCGGCCGTGTACCGGCTGCCGCTGACGGTCACGGTGAAGCCCCCGTCGCCGAACTTCACCCAGATCGGCTGCCGCGGGGCGAACGTGATCGACCACTCCTCCTTGTCCTCGGGCGTCCCTTTGGGCGGCGGCAGTCCCACGGTCTCGGTGAGGAGCTCCTGAAACCGCTTCTCCTCCAGCAGCATCCCGCCCAGCGCGGCGGTGGTGAAATTGTTGACCGCCGACTCGTGCAGCCTCACCGCCACGTCCGCGGTTTCGGAAACCTCGGGGGGCGCCGCCGGCGCAGCCAGGGCGCCGCCGGCCGCCTGGAGCAGCAGCACCTGCAGGGAATCCCGCGTCGTGCGGAAGCGCAACACCTCGGGAAACAGCCGCCGCTCGACCAACGGCCTGCGGAGCTTATCCCGCAGCCTCTGGTTCTCCCGGGCAATCAGGTCGTCGGCTTGTTGGTCCATGCGCTCGTTGAAGCGGTCTTCGGCGTGGCGGGCGGCAATGCACTCCGCCTGGCCCTTCTGCTTGGCGACCCGCCGCGAGGCAATCCGTTCCACGATCGCGCGTTGTTTGACGTCCGCAATTCCGTTGATCGTCGTTGACGTTTCCGCTTGCGACACTGCCGGCGAGGCGGAGACCCGCTCGGCGTCGATCGTGAGCCGTTTCCGCGCGCCCAGTTGCGTGGTCCCGGTGGCGAAGATCTGCGCCGGTCCGTTGTAGCCGATGGTGTCGGTGGCAATCTGGCCCTGGAAGACCAGATCCAATTGGGCAGCCTCCTCCGACGGGACCAGCTCCACGGAGAGCTTCCCGGTGGTATGGCCCGTGCCGTGGATGTCGGTCCCGAGGATGCAGTCGCGAACCGGGCTGGTATCGTCCACGGGGCCGGCCAACTGCGAGGCCACCAGGCCGCTGGAGACCTCCGCGAACAGATTCGGGTGCGACAGCCGCCGGCGGATTGCCCGGACCAGCCATTGCGCCTGGCCGGCTTGCTCCAACCATCCCAGCTCCGCATGGATCGTCAGGGCCACCTCGGCCGACGGGGTCTTCCGATATGCCTCCAAGTGCCCGGCGAGCTTCTCCAGCACGCCCTCGTACAGACCGCGGAGCTTGGTCTGGCCGATCGCCCGGGCGGTGGTGAGGTACTGCCTGAGTGCTTGGCGCAGATCGGCAAACCAGACCAGGCCGAGGCCCTCGTACCCGGCGGCGAGCCGGAGATAGGCGGCGTCCAGGACGCCCAGGTCCGGGGCGTCCTGCCGGGCCAGTTGCTGCTCGACCGTTTCGAGCTTCAGGTAGGCACGCCAGTCGGCCCCTCGTGCTCCCCCGGCCTTCAATCGGGCATCCAGTCGCTCGAGGGCGGAAAGCAGGTCCCCCTTCGCCACTTCGAGATCGGTCTGGGTGTGCGGCAGGAAAGCAGCCTTCGCCGCCCGGGCCGCGGCGGGAAGCTCGTCGGCGGAGGGGCCGGGAAGCGCGGTCAGCCACTGAACCAGGGCTTGGCGGACTTCCACAAACCTGGCCTGCTCTAAACCGGGCGCACCCGTGCCGAATCGGCTCAAAACGTCGAGAACCGCTTTCGGGTCGGCGGTCTCGCCTTTGGCCAGTTGTGCCTCGAGTTGACTGTGCCGGAGGTACTCTCGCCACGGGGCCCCTTGGCCCCCCGCATCGAGCCAGGCGTAGAGGGCGTCGGCAGCCGAGCGGACCCGATCTTGGGGCGCTTCCGACCAAGCATAAGTGCTACCCAGGAAGGCAATTACGAGAAGCAGCCCCATTGCCAGGCCCGCGGGCCGCCAGCCCCCTCCAATGGGCCATAGACGGGCCGGTCGGCCTCTTCGCTCATTCCGATGAGCCCCGCCTCGGGAGTCCGATTCCAGCCGAACGGGCCGCATAAACCCCCTCTTTTCTATATTCAAGGAAATCAGTGCAATCATTTGATTTTCACCATCCTAGCAATTACACATAGACATTCCAGACCGTTTATTCTGTGCATCCTGTGAAGTGAACGCCGCACGCACCTGTCGCATTGGCCCGCGGCCCACAGCGACGTTCGGCGCACGATGTGCAAGGTACGTGCGTCGTGGACATGGGACAGACCGTTGGCGAGGAGGATGCGGATGGTTCGCTTTTTGTGCTTCGTCTCCGGAGTGGTGGCCGTATCGGCCTGTTGTGGTCATTTTGCCGCTTTTGGCGGGCCGCCTGCCACTACGCCCGGCGTTTCCGTCACATCCGGAACCCCGCCGGCCGATTCCGCCGTGCCTCGCACGGTCTCTTGGGAGAGCGATTACCTGAAGGCGATGGACATTGCCGTACGCGAGCGGAAGCTCTTGGTCGTTCATTTCCAGGCGCCCGGGCCGGAATCATTGTACACGCGGCTCCAATCCCGCACACTCCGGACGGCGGAAGTGGCCGGAAAGCTTCGGAACGCGGTGGCGGTGAGGCTTCCCCTGGATGCGAAGGCAGTCGTCGACGGCAGCGAGGCCGAGCTGCTCAAACACGCCGCATTCAGCGGCCTCGGCGGCGGCCCGGGCTTGGCGGTGGTGGACCTGGCCACGACCGACCCGCAACGGTACGGCCGGGTGACGAGGACCCTCCATTTTAGGAAATGGTGGCCCGTCATGCCGCGGCAGGTGGCCGCCCTGCTGGACGGCTCCCCTGGCGCCCCAGGCAGCCCGACAACCCAAAAGCCGGACAGCCTGGTGTGGTACGACGACTACAACCGGGCGATCGACGTGGCCTCCCGGGAGGGGCGCATGGTGTTGGTGCTCTTCTGTGCCCCCGGCCGGTGTACGCTCCGCGACCGGTTCGAGGCCGAGACGCTCAGCGACCCGGTCATCCGGGACAAACTGGCCGACATGGTGAAGGTCAAGGTGCCGCTGGACGGCAAGATCACTGTCGAAGGGAAGGAAATCGAGGTCATCAAGCACCCCTCGTTCGCGGAAATGGTGGGGCTCCCCGGCCTGGCGATCATCGACTACGCCCACAAGGACCCCAAGCAGCACGGGCACGTGGTGAGCGAGTTTCCCTTCCTGGGTAACCGCATCTACACGATCGAGGAGATGCGGGAAATCCTGAACCTCCCGCCCGGCACGCTCACGCAGCGGACGTTGATCTACGCGGTCCGGACGCACCCCGAGCGGCCGGCGAGCACCCGGGGGCAACTCAATCCCACGCTCGCCGGGGAAGCGGAAAGCCATTCCGATTACCAGGCCCGGATCCGCCTCCAGGGCCATCACGCGTGGGAGAGCCGTTTTCATCGGATCAACGCCCAGTTGCCCGACGGGTTGACCGCCTCGGAAGTCTGCGCCGAGAGCTGGCCCGGCCAGGGGCTCGTCGAGGCGGCCGTCGAGTGCGTGCGCTGTTGGCGGCTTTCCTCCGGTCATTGGAGCGCCGTGCAGGCGGAACACCGGGTTTACGGCTACGACATGAAACGGGGCGCCAACGGCGTCTGGTACGCCACCGGCATCTTCGGCCGGAACTAACGCCCGGTGCGGAGCGTAGCGGTCGTAGCGATTCTGAGCGCCGCGGTGATGTGATTCGGCAACGCGCGGGTTGGAAAAAAGCCCCCATGTTGCCAAATCGCGTGCTACGTTTCCTATGGTGGAGCGCTGCGCAGACTACCTAATTGTTGCGCCCACCCGGCCGGAGGATGGCCATGAAGGTCTTTTTTGCCCACCGTACGCGAATCACTCAAGCGGTGGTTGTGGCTTGCGCGATTCTCTCCGGCGGCTGCGCCGAGTTGGGTTGCCCGAGGATCGATCCCACGGGGGAGCGGATCTTCGCCCCGTCGCCCCAGCCGCAGAATCCAGGCTATCGCGAGTCCCCCGCAGGACAGTTGCCCTGGGACATGGTGGATCTGCTCCTTACCCCGCGGGCGACCGTCGCCCCGGTCGGCAGCGAGGTGGTCCTGCTGGCCGGCGTGCAAGGCTCCGACAACTACCTCCGCACCAACGAGCGGGTGGAATGGCTGATTGCCTCGGGGAGCGTCGGCGAGTTCGTCGACGTGGACCGGGGGACGTTCTGGGACGTCCTGGTGGGCGATTTCACTTTCCCCAAGAAGGTCAGCAGCACGTACGCGATTGGGAGCACGTCGCGGAGGTACCTGCGGCTGACCCGGGGCACGCCCACTCCGTCGGATGACGTACACGTGGCCCGCGGCCAGACGTGGGTCACGGTGACTTCGCCGATCGAGGGAACGACCCACGTGACGGCCTATTCCCGGGAAGTCTACGGCTGGGACCGCCACAAGCAGACCGCGGTCATCCACTGGGTGGACGCCCAATGGCGGTTTCCGCCCCCCGCGATCGTCCCGGCCGGGGGACGCCATGTTCTGGCGACGACGGTCACGCGCCAGACGGACCAATCGCCGAGCACCGGTTGGCGGGTCAAGTACACGATTTCCGGCGGGCCTCCCGCCGGCTTCGCGCCGAGCGGCGCGCAGACGGTCGAAGTCGAGACCAACGCCTCGGGACAGGCCATCGCGGAGATCCTCCAGACGCGGCCGACCGCCGGCACCAACCGCGTGGACATCCAGGTGATCCGGCCGCCGCAAATCGGGGTGCCTCCGGGCACCGGCTTCGTCCTGGGGACAGGCTCGGCAATGGTCACCTGGTCTGCCCCGGGCCTCTCGCTCCGCAAGAGCGGCCCGGCCGTCGGCAGCGTGAACGCCACGCTCACCTACCGCATCGAGGTCTCCAACTCCGGCGATCTGCCCGCCGAGGGCGTAGTCGTAGCGGACGAGATTCCCTTGGGCACAAGCTACGCCAGCAGCAACCCGCAAGGCCAGCTTGTGGACGGCCGCGTGCAATGGCAAGTCGGCCGGCTGGGACCCGGCGAGCGCCGGGTCTTTGAGGTCAATTTGCGGGCCGAGCGGGTCGGCACGATCGCCCCTTGTGCCGAGGCGACGACCAGCAGCGGGCTCCGGGCCAAGGATTGCGCGAGCACGACCGTGTCGCTGGCCCCGCCGGCGGCCGTCGGGCCGCCTGGGACTTTGCCGTCCTTTCCCGCGACCCCGCCGGGGCTGCCTTCTACACCCGGTCCGCTGGCTCCTCCCACCGGGCCTTGGTTCCCGGGGCAGCCACCGGGCCTGGAGGTGAAGGTCGTCGGGCCGGACCGGGCCACCGTGGGCGACAAGGTGACGTTCAGCATCTACCTGACCAACCGCGGCCAGACGACCCTCACCGGACTGACGATCAGCGACGTGTTTGACCCCGGCCTGGTCCACGAGAAGGCGAGGTACGAAAACGAGATCCGCCGCCCGCTTCCCGGAGGCATTGCCCCGGGAGACACCGTGCAGATCGACGTAGACTTCCAGGTGGCCAAGGCGGGAGTCCTCTCGCACACCGTCGAGGTGACCGGTCCCGCCGGGCTGCGAGCCAGCCAGAAGAAATACCTCACCGCCGTCGAGGGGCAGGTCCCGCCCTTCGGCCCGACACCTCCCGGTCCCACCCCGCCGGGTCCGACGCCGCCTCCGGGCGTCAGGGACCAGATCTCCCTGAAGCTCTCCGCCGACCGGACGTGGGCGACGGTCGGTCAGCGAGTCCTCTTCACCATCGACGTGGGCAACGAGAGGCTCCAGGCGCTCACGAGCGTGAAGGTCACGGCCAGCCTCGATCCCGCCTTGAAGCCGGCGGAGGCCACGGAGAACTTCCAAAAGGAGGCAACGGGGCTCTCCTGGACGCTGCCGACCCTGACTTCGGCCGAGCCGCGGCAGTTTCAGATCTCCTGCACCTGCCAGCAGGAGGCGGCTTATGCCGCGATCCGCGTGCAAGTGACCAGCCAACAAGGGGCCCAAGCCCAGGATAGCCTGAGCGTGGCGATCCGGCCTGCGGGTGCGGCAGCCCCGGGCCCGGCAGCCCCCGGCACGACGGGCCTCACGGTGAGCATCAGGACCATGTCCGAGCCGGTGGCCGTCGGCCGGGAGTTGACCTACATCGTCAAGGTCGGCAACGAGGGCCCGCGGGACGAGAACCAGGTCGCGTTGACGGTGGAACTGCCCCCCGAGATGATCCTCAACCGATTGGTCACGACCGGCCCGACGCAGCCCAGCGTGAAGGGCCAGACGGTCACTTTCGACCCCAAGGCCCGGGTCGCCCGGGGCGAGACCCTCGAATACCGGGTCCGCGCCCAGGCCAGGAAGCCCGGCAAGGTCCGCGTGCAGGCCAGGGTCACCAGTCTCGACGTGCGGGAGCCGGTCGTCGACGAGGTCCGGACGACGATCGAAGGAGGCTAGCGGGTGCCTCGGTTCGTGGTCCTCCAGCACGAGAGCCCTCGCGGATTGCACTGGGACTTCATGCTGGAAAGCGGGCCGGTCCTGGCGACATGGTCGCTTTCCGAGCCGCCTCGACCGGCGGCGGACTTCATTGCCGAGTCCCTCCCAGATCATCGCTTGGCGTATTTGGACTATGAGGGACCCGTTTCCGGCGGCCGCGGCGCCGTGACGCGTTGGGACGCAGGAACCTGCGAGGTAGAGCGTCAGGACGAGAATGAAGTCGCCGTCGTCTTGTCCGGCGAGCGGCTCTCCGGCCGCGTCACACTCCGGCGGACGGCCGACGACCCACAGAAATGGACGTTCTTGTGGAGACGGTAGCACCCTCGTCGGGCGATCGCGAAGACGCAAAAGAACGAAAACAGGAAATCGCCGGGAGAAGGCAGACAACAGTGCTCCTGCTGCACCGGCCGCGTTCACAGGCTGGAAGCCTGGGCTACGTGTCCCGGTTACGGCCGGCGGCTGGTGCCGGCGACGCGGATTTCCCCTTTTGCCAACTCGATCTTCTGGATCTGCACCACCCTGCCGCGCTTGTCCTTCGGCGGGGGAATGGTGATCAGGGCCACGGGATCGCCTTCCGCCCGGCGCCAGCGGACCTCCCACTGGAGTCGCCGGGTGGCCTGGGCGATCTCGTCCAGCACGCTGCCCAAAGGCAGCGGCACCGCCCCCGCCCGAACCTTGCGCACCCGGAGGGCAATGACGTTGGGCTCGGCCAGGTAAACCTCAACCGCAAGCGAAAGGACGGTCTCGGGAACCGGCGTTGGTGGGCTACGATAGCGGCAGGCCGCCGTCACCCGATCGGGCTCGATCGAGACGCGCGGGTCGCTGACCGCGCCGGGCAGGAGATCGGAGTAGCTCTTGACCAGATCCACCGCCAGCCAGCCGTTGATCTCCTCTTCGGTGAAGATGGCCTGCCAGCGGCCGCTCTTGTTCACGTCGCTGGCAAGGCCGGCCACCTGGCGGACCATCTTGTCGCTGGCGATCTGCTGCAGGACGGGATCGGCCTGGAGGGCCTGCCGATAGAAGTCGGGCACGTGCTTGGCGGCCCGATAGAGCACGACCCCCGCGGCGGCAACGAGAATCGCAAGGACAATGCCGGTGCGGATCGCAATGCGCACCCATCGGGCGGCACGGCCGCCGCGGCCGGCCCCACGGCGAGGCTCCGCAGTCCCTCCCGGCCGAACACTTGCATACCGGTCTCGCCCGCCGATGTGGTGCTTGTCCGCCATGACGTCTTCGTCCGTGCGATCCCCAACGCAGCGGCCGGCTATCCACCATGAGACATCGCCGGCCAGCGTTCATGGCTGATAGGCCAAGTGTCAGTAATTCGAGGTCGGCCCTATACTGCCAGAATGCGTATGCGT
>CAYGZA010000214.1:0-11954 GCA_964354135.1 uncultured Planctomycetaceae bacterium | reverse complement strand
ACGTCTTCTACAACGTCTACCCGGTCTGGAGCGACGACGACGGCGGCTGGCACGAGGGCGTCAGCTACTGGTCCAGCTACATCGACCGCTTCACCTGGTGGGCCGACATCATGCGCTCGTCGATGCGGGTCGACGCCTTCGACAAGCCGTATTTCTCCCGGGCGGGCTACTACCCGATGTACCTGATGCCGCCGGGGAAGCGAGGCGGCGGTTTTGGCGACGGGGCCAACCGCATGGCGGCCCAGCGCTTGGTGCCGCTCGTGAGCGAGCTGGCCGCCCAGAGCGGCAACGGCCATTGGCAGTGGTACGTCCAGCAGATGGGCGGGCCCACACCCACGGGCGGATACGTCGGGTTCGTGCGCGGCACGCTGCCCAAGGTCGAGGCCAAGCCGCCTGACGACCTGCCCCCGTCGCGCCTCTTCCGCGGCATCGGCCAGGCCGCACTCAATACGACCCTCCTGCGGGCCGACGAGGACGTGCAAGTGATCTTTAAGTCCAGCCCGATGGGCACGACCTCGCACGGCAACGAGGCCAACAACTCCTTCGTGCTCTGGGCCTACGGCGAGCAATTGCTCCTGCGCACGGGCCACTACTACAGCTACGGCGACCCGCACCACCGGGGCTGGGTGTGGAGCACGCGCTCGCTGAACAACATCACGGTGGACGGCCACGACCAGGCGCCGGCCCGCTCCGCGGAAGCCAAGGGGCGAATTATCGACTTCCAAACGACGGCGTCGATTGATGCCGTGGTGGGAGAGGCGGGCGAGGCGTATCGCGTAGTCGAGAAGGGCGGTCGGCGGCGCCAGTTGCTGGACCGCTACACCCGGACGATCCTGCTGGTGAAGCCCGACCTGGTCATCGTCTACGACCGGCTGGCCGCGCGCGACCCGGCGACCTTCCAATACTGGCTGCACGCGGCCAATGAGTTCACCGTGGACGGCCAGCGCAAGATCGAGGCCCGCGCCGGAGACGTGGCCTGCTCGATCGACTTCTTGGCGCCGCAGGGACTGAAGTTCGCGCAGACCGACCAATACGACCCCAATCCGGAGCCGCAAATCACGACCCGCGAGTGGCACCTGACGGCCTCGACGCCTTCCAAGTCGAAGACGGTCGAGTTCGTGACGCTCTATCGCCCGCACCGTGCGGGCCAGAGCGCTCCTCGGCAGGCGGAACTAAGGCCGCTGAGGGGAGGTTATGTGCTGACCGCCGCGATTGCGGACGGCCGGGTCGCGGCCGTTTTGCCCAGCGACGACTCCGCCACGCTGGCAGCCGAGGGCCTTTCCGCCCGGGGCACGCTTCTGGTCCAGCGCTATCGTGCCGACGGCTCGATCGCGCAGACGCTGAAGGTGCGGCAGTCGAGCGACGACCGTTGACGGTGCCGGAGGAGGGCAGGCAAGCTGTCGCCTCAGAGCGGCCGAGTTCTCCAGGGCCTTTCGGGTGTCCGGCAGCGGTATCCTCGGCCAGTCGCGCCGAATGCCGTCGGCGTGCCGACTCTTCCAAATAGCCCGCCTCGGCGCGGAGCGTGCCCACCTCCCGACGCAACTGCCGGACCTCTTCCTGCAACGCATCGACCCGCGCGGCCAGATCCCGGCAGCGGTAAGGCGTTCCGACCGGCGGCAAGGCGAGCACGGCACTCATGGTGCCTTGCTATACCCAAAACGCTTCCTTACCGCTACGTCGGTTCGACCCCCAGGCGATCACCCAGACGGGTTAGGTGAAGCTTCACGATGAGCCTTGCGTAACTCGTTGCCACGCAAGGCTTTACTGAGTGCCCCCTGATGGACTCGAACCATCAACCCTCTGATTAAGAGTTACGGGGGATAGGGGTTTACGGCTTTAGCCCTCTGACTACCCCATTGCATTTCCTTGTACTATACGTGATAATGGCATAGGATGAGTGTATACGAGGGTATACGGGCCTTCACACAGGGCCTATGATGGGCCTATGATGGGATTCCGGGAGGACAACCAGCATGGCGACCAGAGACAAGCGGTTCGGTTTCACCAAGGCGAGGCTGGGGGCCGTGGAGCCCACGGGAGGAAGCTCGCGGGACGTGTACTACGACGCCAAGCAGCCCGGGCTGTGCCTCTTCGTCGGCCCGACGGGCTCCAAGGCTTTCTATCTGTACAAGTGGGCTTCCGGCCGGCCCGTCCAGCTCAAGCTGGGCGACTTCCCCGCAATGGCCGTCGAGCGTGCCCGGGCGCTCGCCCGCTCGATGCTGGCGGACTTCGACAAGGGCATCGACGTTGCGGCCCGTCGGCGTCAGGTCCGGCAGGAGGAGACGTTTGGCGGCCTCTTTTCCTACTGGATTGAGAACCACGCCAAGCAGCACAAGCGGACCTGGAAAGAGGACCAGCGCCAGTATGACCGGATGTTGAAGCCTTCCTGGTCGAACCGGAAGATGTCGGCAATCACGCGAGCCGACGTTCAGGCCCTCCACGTGAGGATCGGGCGGGAGCACGGCCGCTACGCGGCCAACCGCTTGCTGGCCCTCGTTAGGGCCGTCTTCAACAAGGCGGCCGATGTCGGCTTCCGCGGGGAGAACCCGGCCCGCGGCGTCCGCAAGTACAGGGAGGAGAAGCGGGACCGGTTCCTTTCGGGCGACGAGCTGGCGAGGTTCCTGTCGGCGCTCCAGGCGGAAGGTGAGGACTTCCGGGACTTCTTCACACTCTGCCTTCTCACCGGCGCCCGCCGGAGCAACCTCCAGGCCATGCGGTGGCAGGATCTCAATCTTGAATCCGCTCTGTGGAGGATTCCCCCGGAGGCGGCCAAGGCCGGCGAGGTGATCGTGGTCCCCCTGGTGCCCCAGGCAGTCGAGATACTCCAGCGCAGGCGCAATGGGAGCCCCTGGGTTTTCCCGAGTCGGTTCGCCGCGCGGTCGAAAGAAGGGCACCTCACGTCGCCTAAGTCCGCGTGGGAGAGGATCGTCAAGCGGGCCGGCCTGTCGGACGTGAGGCTCCACGATTTGAGGCGCACGCTTGGATCCTGGATGGCCGCGCAGAACGTCAGCTTGACGATCATCGGGAAGGTGCTCGGGCACACGCAGCCGAGCACTACCGCCGTGTACGCTCGTCTCCAGGTCGATCCCGCCCGGGCGGCGATCGAACAGGCCACGGACGCCATGTTCGCCACGGATCGCAAGCTCCTGGGCGAGTGATTTCCCTTCTATCTTCTCTTTCACCGCGTGGTGCTGTCGGCGCCGATTCCCCGTCCGCCGGAAGGGCAACTTGTGTTTTGGGATTTCCGGACCCTCGGATAAAATGGAAGGTATGGAAGGTAAAGGAAAAAATCCGGCCGGTAAATCCGGCCTTGTGCGTATAGAAGGGAAAGGGGCTGATTCGCCCCATTCCCGCGTGCGAAGAGAGGCAAGTGCAATGGCTACCGTAGTTGACCGACCGTCCGAGTTGCTGACCCGCGAGCAGGCCGCGGCTTTCCTTGGTGTGAAGACAAATACCCTGGCCGTCTGGGTCACGACCCAGCGGTACCACTTGCCATTTATCAAAGTCGGCAGCAAGGTCCGCTACCGCCTTTCCGACCTGGAGGCATTCCTAGACGAGCGGACCGTCGATCCACAAGCCAACGGCGACCGGCCGGCGCGGGGCCTCCGGAGGCGTCTGGACAAGTAGCATGACGAAGCAACGATTCACTGTTTCCGTTCTCAAGCTCCCCCTCCGGCACGGCCGTGCGGGCCGGGGAGCATCCTCACGGCGTCAGCCGTGGTCCACTGCCCTCCGCCTTGAATCCCCGGGATTGCAGCCTCGGGGATTCGGGCGGGGCGCGTGCTGCAAAGGGACTTCTTCTGATGAAAGACAGCGACTCTCAGTCGGCGTCTAAGCCCAAGCGGGCCAAGGCCCAATACCTGCGGCCCTACTTCCGGGACCCGGGCTGCGTGAGTTGCCTCCCTGAGATTCCCGCTAGCTCCAAGCAGGTCTTCTCCCGCGTCAAGGACCACATCGGCGAGAACGAGAGCGGTTTCCCCGGCATCGGTTTGTTGGCCCTTGAAACCGGCTGCGATCGGGCCACCGTCAGTCGGAGCCTGCAATGCCTTGAATCGGTCGGCTTGTTGACGGTGGAGCGAGTCGAGGGCTGCCCGAACACCTACCGAATCGGCCCCACCTACACGATGCTGGAAACGGCTTACGTCAGTATCGAGTGGCGGAAAGGCGGCCGTGGTGAGCGCTGCCGGCGATACCGAAGATTCCTTGAGTTGGCTCAAGCGATCCTCAACGATCCGATGGTGGCCGGCTTCAAGGACCTGTCCGCCGAACGTGCCGCAGCGCGGGCACGGCTGCGTCGCAAGCGCAGGCGAGGGTCGGGAATCACTCGGAAAATCCTAGGGGCCACCCATCGCAAAATGCGAGGGGCCACCCATCGCAAAATGCGAGGGGACCCATCGCAAAATGCGAGGGGACCCATCGCAAAATGCGAGCCTAACGTATATCCAAGGAACGGAGACACCAGGAACAGCAGAACAAGGATGAAAGAAAAAAGCGAACCTGCGGTTCGCGAACGCTCTTTTTCTTCCGGTAAGGAGAGGCAGGAGGGATTTGGTCCCCAGGTGCTTTCCGGGATGCTGCGGGATCGACTTGAGGACTGCAACATCCCACGCTCGATACGCGGCAGGACCAGGCATCTCCTTGCCGAGATCGACACCCGCCTTTTTCAGGTCGGCGAGGTGCAGGCGGACTTCGAGGCGGAGCAGGCCAACGACTGGGACATCACGCCTTACCGCGAAAGTGCCCTCGCGTTCGCCTTCGATGGTTTGTGTGACGCGGCCGAACAGCAGTCCGTGGCATCCCTTGGCGACTTGCTGGACCTGAAGCTGTGGCGTTCGGCCTTTCCATTCATGCGCACGTTGTTCGGCGGGGTGGAGCGGCGGCGCTTGCCGGCGGAACACTGCGACGGGCACGTGGACGGCAACGGCCGGTACCTTTACAAGGAAGACCTGGATGAGGACGAGCAGGCCGCGGCACCGAAGAGCGACGTGCAGGAGAGAGTCCGCTTGCTGGAGGCGCGGCGGCGGGAGCGGGTCGAGCAGGACAAGGTTGAGCACGCCTATGAGTACGCGAGGCGGCAGCGGGCTTTGCTGGGAGGGGTGAGCGCATGAAACGAAGACGACTTATCCAACGACGCACCCTTGTCACCCCGATCATCCGGCACGGCAAGGAGCCCCCGGCACGTCCCGACTTCACCCTGGGCGACCGCTGCCCTGCGAACCCGCTCGGCGACTTCCCGACCTACCGCGAGTTCGTCCAACATCCCCTTGCCGCTCTCTTGCTGTGGTATTCCGGCTGCAAGCGCCCGTACCGGCCACCGCTGTCCGCGGAGACGGCTGCGTTGTGGAAGTTGTGGGACCAGTGGTATGACAGACGGAGGGCGGCTTTCAAGCGGCTGCGCGAGGCAGCGGCCGGCGGCACCATGCGGACGCCCGATGAGCCGACATTATTCCAGACCCGTGCCGAGAAGAAAAGGCAACCGAAGTGAAGCGGCGGACCTTGGACAGCGACCCGTCAACAAACGGACCCGGCGGCCGGAACCGGCGAGGCCAGTTCACCACGGGAAATCGGATATCGACGGGAAACCCGTTCGGCGGGAAGGTGGCCAGGTTCCGGTCGGCGCTGTTCTCCTCCGTCACCGTGGGTGACTTCCGGGATGTAGCCGGGGTGTTGCTGGAGCGGGCAAAGGACGGTAAGCCGTGGGCAGTGAAGCTGCTCCTTGAGTACCTCTGCGGCCCGCCGCGTGACTTGGACCTGGAATTGCGGTTGCAGGAGTTGGAGGGCAAGGTTTCGGGGGCAAGATGATGACGGATAAATTCGGGCTTGCGCGTATAGTAGAGAGGTCCGCGAATGCACGTGCGAACCGAAGCGGAGCACGCGGCCTACAAACGGGCGGTCGCGCTGTTGAACGAAGCCCGGAGATCCTGCGGCTTGGGGCCTTGCCGGCTGCCGGACCTGCGGAAATGGACGCACTACGGCGAGGATGAACCGCCGGCACCGAAACCAGAGAATCAGAACAGGGCAATAACAACGAACGGCCGGAAGCGGCGTCACCTGATAGGAGGACTGAGCGATGGGAGGACTTGAATCACGTTTGGCAAAGCTGGAGAAGGCAATCGGATCGACCGACGAGCTTGCCGAGAGGCGGCTTGAAGTCAAAACAATCCGGCGTCTCATCGAGGACCGGCCGGACCTTGTTGAGGAAATCCGGCAGGCGACCTCCGGGGACGAGCCCGACGAAGACGGCTTGTTTGTGCTGCCTGCCGACTTGGAGCGGAAGTACAAATTGGCCTACGCGATAGCATCCGCCGAAGTGGTGGCGGAGCGATAGGACACCTACTTGATCGAAAGGACGAATGACCATGTTGACTAATGAACCGCACAGTTCCGGGACGACGACGACGCCGTTCGACGAAATCCCCTTGCACGATGAGAGCGGCGAGCCGCTGCCGGCCGCGACCCGCTTCGCCCTGGAGCTTCTCCAGGTCCTGGAGGACGAGACGTTCCAGCCTGACCTGAAGCGAAACAAGGCCCACCAGCTAGTGGACAAGTTCCTTGACGATCCCACTTCATTCGACGGCGAGCAGGACGAGCTGGTCGAGGAGAGCCATCGTCTCCAGGGCCACCGAAGCGGCCGCCAACGCGGCGGCAACCGCCGTGAGGCCGACGTGCTGGAATCCAGCTTCTTCAAGCATGGGACACCCGGCGGGCTGTCCCCTCGGGTGGCCAAGGATGATGTATCCCGGCTGCTCAGCGGCCGCGGGCTGCCGACTGACTGAACCAACCACAACCATACCTGAGGAGAAACGAATCGTGTCCATATCAGACTACGCCGAAGACGTTGTGACCGAAGCCCAGCCGGTCGCGTCGAAGCTATGGGGCAAGCTACGTGACCGGGCCAAAGCCAGAGACGAAGCCCTGCGGCTTGCCAGTATGGGAGCTGAGCTTACACAAGAGCAACTGGCCCTCACATCGTCACCGCCCCCGGACCTGAGCGACGAAGCACGCCGCCGGCTATTGCTCGAGGTGGAGAACCAGGTAGCCGCTCGCCTCACCGCCGAGGCCCGCGCTGAACAAGCCCGGCAGCGGGCGGAGCTGCAATCCAAGATCGACGCTCTCACTGCCACGAACGTGGCGGCGGCGGATGAGCTTCCGAAAGTCGATGCCGAGTGGCGGCCGAAGGTCGAGAAGGCCCGGCAATTGATCGCGACGTGGCAGCAAGAGCGGCAGGTGGTCCTTACGGGCATTGCGACCCGCGAAAGGCAGGTCCAGGCGCTTGCCGCCCAGTCACACAGTATCCCTTGCGTTGACCACATTGGCCAGCTTGCGATCCGCCGGAGGATGTCGGAGGAGCAAACCCAGCGGGCCGTGGATGCCTCTATCGCTGCTCGTTTCGACGACGGACTGCCCGACGCCGAGCGGAGGTCAATAGTCAACCCGCCCGCTGACGCCTCGGCAGACGAGCGGTCAGGGTATGATCGGGAGGCCGAGCGGCGTATCCGAATTGGCGTCTTGAACGGCGAGCCCGTGTACGCCCAGCAAGGCCCCGGAGGCGTGACTATGGGGGTTGCGAAGCTGGGCTGATTGTGTTTGTTGCGCCGGCCCGCTGCCTCGCCGGTCTTCCTTTCGACGGTCGAGCCGCGGCAGCGGATTGAATTGGTTGTGGTGGCGGATTGTCGGACTGACTCCCCGGCAGCCCGCGTGACGGGTTCGCCGCCCCGTCGGGTCTTCAGTATCCTCGCCCCGGCGGGGCCGGCGAGCCCGATCCGAGGGCGAGGGGACAAGGGCCCGGAGGTCCTCCCTGGACCTCCGGGGCTCAATTCCAGGGGCCTTCGGGGGCAGGGCCGGGATTCCATCCCTCGGGGTCCGGGGCCGTCCTAGAGCATCCCTCCTTTCCCCCATCGTCCCATCCCCCGCACAGGGGGCTTTTTGGGCCGGTTTTCCGTCCGGACCTATGATGGGCCTATGATGGAGGCCCATCCCCACTTCAAGGCCAACAGTAAAACCTTGCGTAACTCGTTGCCACGCAAGGCTTTACTGAGTGCCCCCTGATGGACTCGAACCATCAACCCTCTGATTAAGAGTCAGATGCTCTGACCAATTGAGCTAAGGAGGCTCATAAGCTCACAACACCCCGTTCCTGCCAGAACCGGGACGTTTCATCATACCGGAATCGACCCGGGACTCAAGGCCGGGTGATGGAATGTTCCCCCGCTGGGCAATAGCCGCGCTACAGAGGGCTGTCAATCCCCCACAAGTAGCGGCATCCCTTACTCAGGGACGGTCATGTTTAGCTGCCGCATCTTGCGGTACAGATTCGAGCGGTGCAGGCCCAGTTGGGAGGCGGCCTGGCTCATGTTGCCTCCAGCCTGCTGGATGGCCCGGTGGATGTAGTCGACCTGGAACTGGGTTGTCGCGCCGGCGAGGGTTTGGTCGAGCCAGGTGACGACGGCCGCAGCCCCGTGCGGCGAGAGGATGAAAGCCAAGTCTTCGGCCCCGATTCGGTCCTCCGTCGACAGGTACGCCAGTCGCTCCATCAGGTTCCGCAGCTCGCGGACGTTTCCCGGCCAGGGATGGCCCATGAGGCGCTGGCGTGCCTCGGGCGAGAACTCGGGCACCTTCCGGCGTGCCTTCCTGCAGAAATCCTGCAGGAAGTGCTCCGCCAGGAGCAGGATGTCCTCGCGCCGGTCGCGTATGGGCGGAATCTCCAGGGTGACCACGTTGAGCCGGAAGTAAAGGTCTTCCCGGAAGCGTTTCTGCCGGACCATCTCGGCCAGGCTCTGATTGGTGGCGGCCAGGACGCGGGCGTCCGTGTGGATCGGGGTGGACCCGCCCACGCGGACCAGGACCTTCTCCTCGAGCACGCGGAGGAGCTTGGCCTGGCCGCTGAGGCTCAGATCGCCGATCTCGTCCAGGAGCAAGGTCCCGGCCGCCGCGAGCTCGAACTTGCCCAGCCGGGTATCGCGGGCGTCGGTGAAAGCCCCCTTCTCGTGGCCGAACAGCTCGCTCTCGGCCAGGGTATCCGGGATGGCCGCGCAGTTGACGGCGATGAACGGCTTGTCGCGGCGGCGGCTCAGGTAGTGGATCGACTGGGCGACCACCTCTTTTCCCGTGCCGTTTTCGCCGAGGATCAGCACCGCAAGATCGGTCTCCGCCACGCGGCGAATGATGGAGCGGAGGGCCTCGATGGCAGGACTCTGGCCGATCAGACGCACTTGTTCGGCGGCCTGGTCGGTGATCTGCCGGCTCGTGGAGAGCAATTGCTCCCGGTCCTGGGCGTTTTCCAGGGCGATGGCTGCGTGCCCGGCCAGCTCGACAAGGGCCTCTTCATCGTCGACCGTGAATGCCCCCGACTGTCGGTTGATGACCTCAAAAGCGCCGAACAACTCGCCGGATTTCCCGTGCAGCGGCACACAGAGGAGCGTCCGCGTCCGGTAGCCGAGCTGCTTGTCGACTTGGCGGTCCACCAGCTCCGGCTCGATCGCGGTGTCGACGCGCCACGGCTTGCCTGTCTGTACGACGCGGCCGACGATCCCCCGGTCATCGGGGATTCGCAATTCGCCGCCCTCGACCCCAAGAGCGGGCCGCCCCACCAGGACGTGCCCGCGGCGGTCCCAGAGAAAGATGCTGGCGCGGTCCGCCCGCAAGAGGCGAGTCGCCGCTTCCGCCATCTTGACCAAGAGCGGCTCAACCTCTCGCGTTTGGTTCCACTGCTGGACGATTTGCAGGACGGTTTCCAGCCGGTGAAGGCGCCGCTCTTGTTGGGAGCGGGTGCCGGCCACGCGCATCCCTTCGTAGAGGAGGGGTGCCAGGGCCTCGACGACGGCCGTTGGGTGGCCCGTGGGGCTTCCGGGATTGCAGCGGAGCAGCAGAACGTCGCGTGCGGTCTCGTGCGGCCCCAATGGCACCGCCACCCAGTCTCCCTGGGATGCCGCGGTCTCGCGATCGAGGGCTTCGGCCAGCAGGTCGACAGGCAGTGCTTGCCGGCTGCCCACCTCGGCCAGGCAGGTCCATTTCCCTTCGGCGGTGCTTGCCACCGCAATGAACGCACCGCCGGCGGCCATGGAAATCGAAGGGAGCGCGCGGGCCAAGTACTCCGGAACGGAGGGCGCACGATTGGCCTGCCACAGAAGCTCGCTGGCGACGACTGCCAAACTAGGGGCATCCCGAAGCGCAGTCAATTCCCGTAAACCTACCAGGGCAGAACCGCTCATCGGTGATCATCCTCCCGACACAGCCAAAGGTGGATCGTCCAGGCCGAACATTGCGATGCCGGCTAAGCTTCGTCCGACGTGGGGAAGCCAATACATCGGAATGGTGTATCACGCGGGGTCTGCTATCATGCGATCTCGCGACGCCGCCGTGGCCAACTGACATCGCTCTGACAACATACTCGGGGCATCGTAATGACGGCAACGATCTGCCGCAAGGCCGACGGGTCAGCCTCCTGTAATCTCGCCCCCCTCACAAGAAGTGGCACTTTCGCGCGAAAACCTCGACCGAGACTTCCAGGTCTTCCTAGACTTCTCATTCTTACGGCCACGGGGGTTGACCAGTCCTTCACGGCCTGCTATCTTCCGCGGTTTCGCCCCGTGGCGTTTTCGGAGCCTCTTCTGTGCCTTACGACAGCATCGTTTGCGTCAAGCAGGTGCCCGATACTGCCAATGTCACGGCGGAGGCAATGAAGGAGGATGGCACGGTCAATCGGGCTGCGCTGCCGGCCATTTTCAACCCCGAGGACCTGCGCGCGCTGGAAGTGGCCCTCCAGATCAAGGATACCTATGGTGGGACGGTAACGGCCATCAGCATGGGCCCGCCGAAGGCGGCCGACGTGCTCCGCGACTGCATCTTTCGGGGAGCCGACCGGGGGATTTTGATTACCGACCGCCGGGCCGCTGCCAGCGACACCTTGGCCACCAGCTACATCCTTGCCCAAGCGATCCGGACCATCGGCCGATACGATTTCGTCTTCTGCGGCCGGCAGGCCATCGACGGCGACACCGCCCAGGTGGGGCCCCAATGCGCCGAGAAACTGGGGATTCGCCAGATCACATATCTGGAACAATTGGTGAGCCTCTGCGACCGTGTGGTGCAGATCCGGCGGAACGTGGGAAACGGTTGGGAAACCGTGGAGACAACGCTCCCGGTCCTGGTCACGGTCCTGCAAACGGCCAACGAGCCGCGTCCGCCCGCGGCCAAGCGCGTGATGCGGTTCAAGCGGGCCCGGGTGCCGACGGAGATCGCCGCCGAAGTCCATCGCGACCTGCCCGAAGCTACGGAAGAAGACCGGACAGCGGAAGCCGCACGCCGGGGCGAGGGCCTCAGGCAAGCCGGTTTGCTCGTGGAACAGTGGGACCTGGACGACATCCACGCGGATCTCTCCCGCTGCGGCCTGGCGGGATCGCCGACGAAGGTCTTTCGCGTCCAGGCGATCGTGCTCACGAAATCGGGGTATACCGACATTCCGCCGACCGAGGAAGGCGCTTGGCAGTTGATTCACGAGTTGGTGGTGGATCGGACATTGGGTTAAGCGGCTATGATCGAACCAAACCGCCGGGGCGAAGTCTGGGTATTCGCGGAGCAGGAAGACGGCTCGCTGCACGACGTCGTGTTGGAGCTTTGCGGCAAGGCCCGCCAGTTGGCCGACGAGCTGGGCGTGGCAGTGGGGGCCGTGCTCCCGGGGGCCAGCGTGGATGGGCTGGCCGGCCGCCTCGTCGCCCAAGGGGCCGACAGAGTCTATCTGGTCGATGACCCGCGGCTGAGCCACTACCAGACTTTGCCTTATGCCCACATCCTGTGTGCCTTGATCGAGAAGCACCGGCCGCAGATCGTCATGTACGGGGCGACTCCGCTGGGCCGGGACCTGGCCCCCCGGGTAGCCTCGGAGATGCGGGCGGGAATGACCGCCGACTGCACCGACCTGGACATCGGCGACGTGACCGACGCCAGGACCAAGA
>CAYGZA010000213.1:0-12000 GCA_964354135.1 uncultured Planctomycetaceae bacterium | reverse complement strand
ACGGCTTCAAACACCAAACGGGGGTGACCTCGTATTACTGACACTTGGCCCCTAATCCCTAATCCCTCACCTGGCCGCTCCCGTAGACCACGTACTTGTAGCTGGTCAGCTCGTTGATGCCGCAAGGCCCCCGGGCATGGAACTTGTCGGTGCTGATTCCGATCTCCGCACCGAGGCCGAACTGCCCGCCGTCGTTGAATCGCGTGCTGGCATTGACCATCACCGCGGAGCTGTCGACCCAGGCGGTAAACGCCCTGGCCGCCGCCAGGTCGTTGGTCACGATGGCCTCCGTGTGCTGGGAGCCGTAGCGACGGATGTGCTCGATGGCTTCTTCCAACGAATCGACCACCTTCACGGAAATCACCGGGCCAAGGTATTCCTTGTAGTAATCTTCTTCGGTTGCCGCGACGGCCTGAGGTAACAGGGCCAGGGTCCGCTCGTCGCCGCGGATTTCGATACCCCGCTCAGTGAGGGCCGAGCCGACCCTCGGGAGAAGAGTCCCGGCTGCGGCAGCATGGACCAGCAGCGATTCCGCGGCGTTGCAGACACCCATCCGCTGGCACTTGGCGTTCACCACGAGCCGCTCCGCCATCTCGGGATCGGCGGAACGGTCCAGATAGACGTGGCAATTGCCGGCGTAGTGCTTGATGACCGGCATCCGCGCCTCTTCGGCGACGCGGCGGATAAGCCCTTCGCCGCCTCGGGGGATGGCAACGCTGATGTACTCCGGCAGGCGCAGGAAATGCCCCACGGCTTCCCGGTCTGGCGTGGCCACCAGTTGCACCGCATCGCCCGGCAGGCCGGCGTCGGCTGCCGCTTCGGCCAGGATTTCGACAATCGCTGCGCTGGAATGAGCGGCCTCTTTCCCGCCGCGGAGAATCACGGCATTGCCGCTCTTGACGCATAGGGCCGCGGCGTCGGCCGTCACATTAGGGCGGGACTCGTAAATGAAGAAGATCACCCCCAAGGGGACCCTCACCTTCTGCACCTGCAACCCATTCGGCCGAACGGAAGACCAGATCACCTCTCCCACCGGATCCGGGAGCACCGCGACCTCCTCAAGCGTCCTGGCGATCGACTCGATGCGATCTGGAGTGAGCCGGAGCCGATCCACCTGGGCGTCGGTCAGCCCGTAGCCCGGGGCAGCCGCCAAGTCCCGCCGATTGGCATCGGCCAGGGCTACCGACCGCTCGACCAGCAGCCGGGCACTCCGCTGCAGCCAACCGTTCTTCTGGGCCCCGGTAACCTGCACCATCTCCGCCGCTGCCTGCTTGGCCCGGCGAGCCACGTCCAGACAGTATTCGCGCAGATCGCCGATCGAGTTGGATGCCATCGCCGGAAGCTGTTTGACGTCAATCAGTTACGTGTTGTGGGACGAGCGGAGCCGCATTGCAATGCCGAGGGGCGTTGAGGAGCCATAGAAGTATCCCTTGGACGGGCCCAAGAGTCAATGTCGATTGGGGAGCGGGGGATAGTGGCATGGGAGACGTAAAGGGTTTCTGGAGAGCGACTTACGAGTTAATGAACGCGCCGCGCAAGCGGGACGGCTAAATCGCCTTCACCCGGTCACCCCTCGCCCCTCCGTTCCAGCCCGCCCGACTCCTCAAACAGGATCAGTGCCTGGCGCACGGGGGCCACGTCGTGGACGCGGAGGATGTGGACGCGCTGTCGCGCGAGGGCCAAAGCGACGCCGATCGTGCCGGCGGTGAGATCCGCTTGTTCGAGGCGCAGGACCTTACCGATGAAGCTTTTGCGCGACGGGCCGACCAGGATCGGACATCCCAGCTCGTGGAGCTGCCACGCGTTGCTCAATAGGGCGAGATTGTGCTCGACCGTCTTGCCGAACCCGATCCCGGGGTCCAGTGCGATGCGGTCTGGAGCGATGCCGGCGGACAACAGAGCATCGCGGCGGCCGCGGAGGAATGCGATGACCTCGCGGACTACGTTCCCATAGGTCGGATTGGCCTGCATGGTCCGCGGAGTGCCCTGCATGTGCATCACGCAGACGCCGGCCCCGGACTGGACCACGACTTCGAGCATCCCGGGATCGCCGCAGAGTGCCGTTACGTCGTTGATGACCTGGGCCCCGGCCGCAATCGCCTCCCGGGCGACCACGGCCTTGGAGGTATCGACCGACACTAAGATTGCGGCCCGTCGGCACAAGCCGGCAATCACCGGGATCACGCGGCGAAGTTCCTCTTGGGCGTCCACGGGTGCCGCGCCAGGCCGGGTGCTCTCGCCGCCCACGTCGAGCAGATCGGCCCCCTCGGCCGCCAAACGCAGCCCGTGGGCAATGGCCGCGGCGGGGTCCAGATATCGGCCGCCGTCGGAGAAGCTGTCCGGAGTGACGTTGACGACGCCCATCAGGAGCGGCAGGCTGCCGAACCTGAGGGTCTCGGTTCGTAGGGTCCAGTCTACCACGGGATTTCCATCATGGCGACGATCTGCTCGGCGAGCCGATGGATCGCCTGCTGCTGGGCGGTGGCGATCGACTGGCCCACTTCGGGTACCGCGGTGGCGCTCTCGCCGACGGTGACGATTTCGGATGGGACGGGAATCGGCCCGCTCTGGCGGATGAGGTTCGCCTGGCGATCGAGCCACTGGACTTGGACCTGGAGGCTCACTTCCACCTCGCGCGGCTCATCGTAGCGGTTCTCGATCAGCACCCGCTTGGTGTCCCCCGTGATCCGGCCGGAGAGGATGCTGTCGGCGACGACGGCGTCGCCGACGACCCTGTAGGGGGTCTTGAGCTGGATCTCCTTCATCACTGCTTCCGTCAGGCGTTCCCCGAGGTGCGGCCGGAAGCTGCTGGACTCGAAGATCGGCACGTAGACCGAGCGGATGTGGGAGGGATACAGCGAGTCGTTTCCGACCTGATAGCCGGCGCATCCGCCCAACCCGACAAGCCAAACGACCGATAGGAGCAATGTCCCCCAGCGAGCCGGGCGGGGTGCCGCACCGATGGGGATTCTGTCCGGAACCGGGAGACCTGAGGCGTTCATGGGCGGGTGCCGCGGGGACTATCGGCGTCGCTTCTTCGATTCGAACAGGTTGGTCAGCCACTTGAAGTGGTTGGGCGGCTCGGCGGGCAGGTCCTTGATCGCCTCCAGGCGCTCGCGGGCTGCCTCGGCCACGCTGGTCTGGGGATACTCGTCGATCAAGGTCTGGTAGTAGAGGCGGGCGGAACCGTAGTAGCGGTTCTTCTCGTAGTACTGGGCGACGGACCAGTCCCGCAGCGCGCGCTCTTCGACGATGCGGTTTTTGGCATCGATCACGCCGTCCCGCTCGCGTCCCAGGGTGGGGCCGAAGCGCACGAGGGCCTGGTCGGCGATTTCGCCGGCCTCCTTCAACGGGGCGCCGTCGTAGAGCGGGCCTTGGTAGACGTGCCGCTTCGACTCCAAGGCGAGCAGATGAGCCTTGAGCTGGTGCTCGCTCTTGGGGTATTCCTTGCGCAAGATATCGTACTGGTGCGCGGCTTCTTCGTAGCGGCGGTAGATGAAGTTGGCGTTCGCGACGGCCATGACGGCGTCGTCGCCGAGCGGTCCGCCGGGGTCGTTCATCCGCACGTGCTCGTAGGCCTTCAGGGCGTTTCCCCAGGTATCGAAGAGCGGCCGCGTCTTGTCGGTGAAGTTCGGGGCGATCACCCACTCCGGGCTGTGGGCGTACGCCTGCTCCCAATAGCGCCCGATGGAGAACTCGCGGGCGGCAACCCGGTCCAAGTGCCGAGAGAACTCGTACTTTTTCAGCAGGGCCTCGTAGGTATCGTGCGCTTTGGGGTAGCGATCCGTAAAGAAGTAGCATTCCCCCAGCAGGAAGAGGGCGTCTTCCTCCAGGGCGCTGTCGGGCCAGCGGTCGGCGGCGACGGCGAACTTCTTGGCCGCCTCGTCGTAGCGCTTCTGCCGGAAGAGGTCTTTGCCTTCCTGAAACGCCGTCCGCGCCGCTTCCTCGTTCGGTCCGTAGCCGGCCCATGCCTTGACGCTCTTGTACACGTTCGACGGGGCCAGCGTGCTGAGGAAGCCGGTGTCTTCGCTCTCGTGGTGCTTGGTTTGGCGCTTGAGCCGGGTGGACTTGCCGGGGGCGGCATCTATCGACTCTTCGGGGCTCGGGCCCGAGGAGACCGGCTCCACGGCGGAAGTGAGCTGGATGGCCGGGTCGGACTGCGGGGCGGCGGCCGCCCCCTCACGCTGGCCCCCGCCGTCCCGTTTGTCTTGTCCGGTCAAGCGGCGGAACAGCCACCCTTCGTTCTCGTCGCGGCTCGGGTCGCCGGCCGCCCGCGAAAACTGCGACCGAGGAGAGTTGGCCGGCGGCGAGAGGCTCCGGCACCCGGCGCCCAGGCAAGCCAGGCAGGCCGCCCACGCGGCGATTCGCAGTCCATGCGCTCTGGTGCGGGACATCCTTGTCCTCTGTCCTCTCTGGCCGCGTCGTCAGTACGTCACCCGGCCAGCACGGCCAGGTACTGGTGCAACCGTGGTTTCCGGCCCAACAAGTTGTAGAGATAGTGGTTCAGCACGCCGCGGAGCTCCCCGCAACTGCGGGGATCGATCTCCACGCGGCGCCATAGCCTGCCGTTGGCGTCCGCCATCTGGCTCATGATCCTAAGCACGCCCGCCGTGACCGAAGCGACTTGCCTCTTTCCGCCGCGGCACTTGCCGCACAGCACCCCCCCATCCAGTTGTCCGAACGCCACGCGGCCGGTGATGGGAACCTGGTTTCCACATCCGACGCAGGTTTCCAGCGACGGCAGATGTCCCAGGATCCGCAGACCGCCGAGCTCGAACCGCAGGATTCGCCGCACTACCGACTCTCCCGCGGAAAGGGCTGCGAGGGTCTCGTCGGCCAGGTCGAACAGCTCCGGATGAGGGTCGTACTCGTCGGTCAACTCGTTCAGCAGCTCGGCCACGTAAAAGCCGGCGTACAAACTGAGGAGGTCCCGTCCGGCAATGCGAAACCGCCGCTGAAGCTTGGCTTCGGTCAACAGGTCGAGTGCCTCGGACGATTTGCGGAGGAAGACTATTCGACACAAGGCCAACAGGTCAAGAGCAGACTCGAAGGGGCCCTTCAGCCGCTTACCACCCTTCGCCAGACCCTGTATCTTGCCGAACTCCCGCGTGAAGAGCGTGGTGACCAGGCTGCTTTCGGAGAATTCCACTAGCCTGAGGACGATGGCAGTCGCTTTTTCGGTCGACATGGTGCGGCCGATTTTCGGTATCGGGGTTTGAGTCCGAAATGGGCCAGGCAGGCCCGCTCGCGGCGGGCCATTGCCGACCGTTTCTCCGGTGTCTCGTCGGTCCAGCCGGCCAGGTGCAGGGCGCCATGGATCACGTAGAGGAACAACTCCTGGGCTGCAGTCCAGCGGTACTCTTGGGCCACTCGGCAAGCCGTCTGACCGCTGACGACGATTTCCCCCTCCACGCCCCGCCGGGAACGTTCCAGGACGAAACTGAGCACGTCGGTGGCCTCATCGTGAGCGAGGTACCGCCGGTTGAGTTCCCGGATCGCAGCATCGTCGACGACGGCGATGCCGACCCGGGCCTCGGAAATCGACTCCTCTTCGAGCACGATCCGCACGGCGCGCCGCAACTGCCGTCGGTCCACGGCCACGGCCGCCTGGCGATTGGCGATCTCGATGCGGATCATGCGGTCTTCTGCTCGGGATACTTCACCCGGCCGTGGTAGATGGCGATCAGCGACTTGATCATGCTGTTCTCGATGGTGCGAAGCTCGCGGAGCGTGAGTCCGCTTTCATCGAATTGGCCGCCGTCGAGCTTGTCTTCGGCGACGTCGCGGACGAGGCTTTCGATCCGGGCCGGGGCGGGATCCACCAGCGTGCGGCTGGCGCTTTCCACGGAATCGGCGAGCATCAGCACGCCGGCTTCCTTGGTCTGCGGTCTCGGCCCGGGATAGCGGTACTGGCTTTCGTCAACTTCGCCGCCGTTGGGGTTCAGTTGGCTCTGCTGGTAGGCCAGGTCGTAGAAGTAGGAGACCAGCGTGGTGCCGTGATGCTGGTGGATGAGGTCGATGATCGGGTTGGGCAGCCCGTGCTGCCGGGCCAGGTCGACCCCGTCCTTGATGTGCGCGACGATCACCAGCGAGCTCATCGTGGGGACCAGCGACTCGTGCCGGTTTTCGTCGGGCGGCTGGTTCTCGATGAAATACTCGGGGTTGAGCATCTTGCCGATGTCGTGGTAGTAAGCGCCCACGCGGACCAACAGCCCGCGGGCGGCGATGGCCTCGGCCGCGGCCTCGGCAATCGATCCGACGGTGATCGAATGGTTGTACGTGCTGGGGGCCCGCTGCACCAATTGCTGGAGCAGCGGATGGGAGACGTCGCCCAGCTCCAGAAGGCTGATGTCGGTGAGCACGCCGAAGAGCTTTTCGATGAACGGGAGCAGGCCGGTCATGAGGAATCCGGCGGCGACCGTCCAGAGGCCGTTGCAGGCCGCCACGATCCAGAGCGCCGGGCCCAACGGCTGGTTCTCCAAGAGGGCCAGGCCGACGGTAAGGAGGAAAGCGACCAGGCCCGCCGAGAGACTCACGTGAACCAGCTTGCTCCGGCTGCGGACGCGGCCCAACTGGAGGATCGTGGTTACCGCGATCCCCAGCAGGAGCAAGAGGGTCGCCAGGCCGTGGCCGATCGCGAGGCTGATAATCAGGGCGGCGACGCCGGCCAAGAGCATCGCCATCTCCTGGCGGTAGACGATGGCGACGGTCTGCCCGAACAACAGGAAGGGGACGATTTCCGCCCGCCAGAAGTCGGCTGCGGCCCATTTCGAGAGGATCACCGTGAGCACGGTCAAGGCCAGGATCAGCGCCAGTTGCCTCAGATTGACCAAGAGCCGCGGCTCGCGGTGCAGCAGGTAGGCCGCGCACAGCGAGAACAAGGCGACGATCAGGACCAGCACGGCCAGTGCCCGGCCGAGCATCTGCGGCAGCGGACGGCGGGCCATCACCGCCTCGTACTCGCAGCGCAGCAGCCGGACCTGGTCGGTGGTCAGCGGGCGGCCAGCCTCGGCCAGCGTGTCGCCGGCGTGGTGACTCTCCACGACGTTCGCCACGGCGGCGACCGCCTCCTCAAGGTCGTCGCGAGTCTCGTTTTCGTCCCAAGCCAACGTGGAGAAGGAAGGCGTTATCCGGCGGGAGAGCCAAGCGAAGATCGGACCGCACACCTCGGGAGAACGGAGTTCGCGCCGCAGGCTTGCCTCCAACGCCTTGGGACCGACGAGCACTTGGCTGATCTTGACCGCTTCCTGCGCCTCGGGCCGGCCGTGGGGAAAGACGATAATCTCGTCGTTTCTTCCCTGCCAGGGCTTCAGCGCGGGCTTGCCCAGGATTCCGCGCTGGCGAAACGGCTTGAGTGCGGCGTCCAACCCTTGCCGGAAAGCGGTCAGGTCCTTCTCGCCGGCCAGGGCCCGGCGGAACTTCTCAAACCGCTCCTTGGCCCCCGAGTCGGGCTTGTCCGATTCCGGTTCGGCCGGCGGCTCGAATTCCGCCCAGGTCCGCGCGCCGGGGGCGTCCCAGTCCGCCGCCGCCAGAACGTCCCCCACCGCCGCCTGCATTTCTCCGATCAGGCGCTCCAGCGGCCGCGGATCGTGGGAGTAAACGTAGCGGACCTGCCGCCGGGCCTGTTCCCGGGCGGCCTCCGTCTTGGCCGCGTGATGGGCTTCAAACCGCACTCGGGCCACGAGGTCGTGCGACAGGACCTGGCCGGCCCGATACGCGAACGGCGGCTGCCAGCCCCGGATCGCGCAGCAGAGAACCACGGCCGTCACAAGGCACAAGCCGATCCGCAACAACACGTCGCGGCGGTGCAGGCTGGCCCAGGCACGCTCCCATCCCCCGGGCGGCAGCTCCAGTGCCGCCACCCGCTCCGACCGTGTCCTTCGTTGACCACCCGTCGCCATGGCGCAGTCTGTGGGGTTAGTGCCGTCTTGCCGGCCTTTGTTCGTAGGCCCGGACGATCGCCTGCACCAGCGGGTGCCGGACGATGTCGGCGTCGGTCAGTTCCACGGCGGCGAAACCGGCGATGCCGCGCAGGCGCCCGAGGGCATCGATCAGGCCGCTGCGGGTGTGCGGCGGCAGGTCCACCTGCGTCGTGTCTCCGGAGACGACGATCTTCGAGCCGTTCCCCATCCGCGTCAGGAACATCTTCATCTGGGCGACCGAGGTGTTCTGTGCTTCGTCGAGGATCATGAAGGCGTCGTTGAACGTCCGGCCCCGCATGTAGGCCAGGGGGATGACTTCGATGACGTCCTGCTCGGTGAGCCGCTTGATGGCGTCGTGGTCGACCATCTCCCGCAGGGCATCGGTCAGGGGCCGCAAGTACGGATTGATCTTCGCCTGGAGATCGCCGGGCAGGAAGCCGAGGCTCTCGCCCGCCTCGACCGCCGGGCGAACGAGGACGATCTTGCGGATCTTCTCCTCTTTCAAGGCCGCGACGGCCATCGCCACCGCCAGATACGTCTTGCCGGTGCCTGCCGGCCCGGTGCACAAGACCAGGTCGTTGTTGCGGATTGCCTCAACGTACTTGGCCTGGCCCGGAGTCCGCGCCCGCACCTGGCGGCCGGTGAAGACCGTGATCGGTGCAGATGGCGAAGGGGCCTGTCCGTCGCGGCCTTCCGCCAGGATTCGCGTGACGTCCTCGGGCATCAAATCGCCGTGGCGCTGTGCCTGGGACTGGAGCTGTTCGAGGATCTGTGTGGCTTGCACCACCGCGTCTTCCTCGCCCTGTACGTGGATCCGGCCGTCGCGGGCGGAAATCCGTACGCCCAGCGCCTCGCGAATCCTGCGGACGTGCTGGTCGCACGCACCGAAGACCGCCAAGAGCGTCTTGGAGCTGACCTCAGAGATGACGGTTTCCTTCATTCAACTTCGCGCCGGTGCCTAAGCCGGCGAGAACGACGGTAGGCGGACCAGACCCTATCTACTATAGCGAAATGGCGGTGCGATACGCCAGCAATCGGAGTCCGTTTTCCGTAACCCATTTCTGCAAAAGGAGTTAAGGAAACCGACTCGCGCGCACTTGTCGATCACGTCAAGACGACCCGTGCATGGCCACCTCAAGCAAGCGAAGAGCCGCTTGCCGCCTTCTCGGCACGCGCCCTCACAGGTCCGACAGCCCCGCAATGTAGCTGTGGCAGTAAGGACAGACGTGGGTCTGGGCAGGAATCTCGCGGTTGCAGCGACCGCAGCTTTTCTTGGGAGGCGTGGACCCCTCCGCCAAGGCCCTGGCGGGCACGCTTCGACCTGCCGCAACCGGCCGGCTCAGGTGTGCCTGCTGCGGTCCGAGAAAGTCCAGAATCGCGTCCTCCGAGACCTCGCCCTTCTCAATCTTGGGGACCTTGATGGGCGCTTTGCAGACCGGGCAGAGACCCTGCTTGCCGGCCAGGCTGGGCTGCGCCCGCAGCGCATGCCCGTTCGGGCAAACGACCTGAATCGACATCGCACGTCCCTCCCACTGGCCGGCAGGGCCAGGACGTCTGTTCCGATGCCTCTTCGAGAAACAATGAGCCTACTGGACCTTTCGTCTCCTCCCCATTGATATTTGCCCAGCCACCCGCCCTCCTTAGACAGGGCGCACTCTCGTAACTCTAATGATAGCGTTCCCGCGATTCCAGGAATAGCTCCCCTCAAGGGATTTCCGCGCAGAACGGCCACCACCTATTTGGGGTTTCTCAATTCGGAAGGGCGAGCTCCGGCCGAGCCAAGCGAGGGCGCCGGGTTTGGCGGTCCCCTGGGCGACTCGACAGGCGCCTGCCCCCCGCCAGGAGTCGTGCAACGTTACGTGCAGGTCGGTGGGACGCCCCGAGAGGTTAACGGCCCACAAGCCCCGATGACCAGCACGCATAAGCCAAAGGGGCTCCCAAGAGCACCGAATCGAGGACGTCCAAGATTCCCCCTAGACCGGGGAGCCAACTGCTGGAGTCCTTCCTTCCGCCATCCCGCTTCAGAAGGGATTCTGCCAGGTCACCAACGATGGCCCCAAGCCCAAGAACAAAGCCGAACGCGATCCATCCCCACCACGGGGAGGACGCCATGCTCCCTTTTGTGCCGCCCTGAGCGAGGGCAGGCACCAGCCAGTGGAAACTCGCCCATGAAGCGGCCAGCGCGAAGGCCAATTCCCCAAGCGCCCCCTCGACTGTCTTCTTGGGGCTCAGCGTTGGCGCCATCTTGTGGCGCCCCAGGAGCCGGCCGACCGCGTAGGCCCCCGTGTCGCCAACCTTGACCACGATCACCAGCGTCGCAAAGGCCCCCACTCCCCAAATCAACCGCAAACGGACGGCGAAGTTCAGCAAGAGCCCCACGTACAAGAACGCAAAGAACGCCCCCCCGAGGTTCGCCGTGACGCCGCCCGGCTTCTCGTAGCGGCTCATCTCCCCGAGGAAAACCAGCATCAAGGCAGTCGCCAGCGCAAGCACGGTCCAATCGCCCGACAGCGTCGCCGCCAGGAAGACCCGGTCTTGCCAATCCCCGGTGCGGCCGCCGCCATCCGCGGAGACAATAACCGAAACCCAAGGGCTGGCGAGGATTGCCAGGTTCCCGAGGTACACGACCCAAGCCTGCGGCCGCATCCCCGCTGCGGCGGTCAAGTCGAGGACCTCGCGCGTGGCCAATCCGCCAAAAAAGACCAGCACGGGCGCGAGCCACAGTCCGGGAACGGCCCCGCGAACCTCGGCGAAATGGTCCAGCACGCAGAGGCCGACTAGAGCCACCGCAAGCAAGAATCCCACCAAGAGTCGCCAGCGGAGCATCGTGCGGTTGGATGGTTCCAAAGGGATGACTGAACTGCTAGGGCATCCGCAACCCGCCGAAACGGCGGTCTCGGGAGGCGAAATCCCGCAGCGCCAGGTGGAGCTGCTCTTCGTCGAATTCCGGCCAACAGCGATCGGTGACCCACAGCTCGGCGTAACTGATCTGCCACAGCAGGAAGTTGCTCACGCGCATCTCGCCCGCGGTGCGGATCAACAGGTCGGGGTCTTCCATCTCGGCGGTGTAGAGATGGGACGCCAACGTCCGCTCGGTCACTTGCTCGGGCGAGAGCCGCCCGGCCGCCACTTCCTCGGCGATTCGCCGCACCGCATCGACCAGCTCCCCGCGGGCCCCGTAGTTGATCGCCAGACAGAGCCGCAGGCCGGTGTTGCTCTGGCTCAGGGCCAAGGTCTTGTCCATTTCCCTCAGCACGTCTTCGGGAATGCCGTCCCGGCGGCCGATCACACTCATCCGGATGTTCTGCTCCTGGATCGTGGATCGCTCCTCGATCATGTACTGCTGGAGCAGGTGCATGAGGAACTCCAGCTCCAGTTGAGGGCGCTTCCAGTTCTCGCTGGAGAGGCAGAAGAGGGTAAGCTGGTCGATCCCCAGCCGGGCGCACTCCTGGGTGATGCGGCGCACGCTGGCCACGCCGCGGCGATGCCCCTCGATCCGCGGCAGGCCGTGCCTTTCGGCCCAGCGGCCGTTCCCGTCCATGATCGCGGCGATGTGCCGCGGCAGACGCTCCCTCGGCACGCCCGGCAGCTCATCGGTTGTGGTTTGCGTCGATGCCGACATGGCTATCCTAGACCCGGGGTCCCGCGAAGATCGTTTGCCGGCGATCGGGCCCCACGGAGGCGATTTCCACGGGCCGGCTGATCAACTCCCCAATGCGGTCCAGATAGGACTTCGCCTTGGGAGGCAAGTCCTCCATCCGGCGGACGTGGCTGATCTCCTGTTGCCAGCCGGGATGGGTTTCGTAGACCGGGACCACCCGCCGCAAGTCGTCCACGTGGCTGGGAAAATGCCCGATCCGGCGGCCGTCCAGCTCGTAGGCCACGCAGATCTTCAGCTCCGAAAGCTCGCCGAGCACGTCCAAGAGCATCACCGCCAGCACATCGACCCCGCTGAGCCGCGCGGTGTAGCGCACGGCCACCGCGTCGAACCAGCCGCAGCGCCGGGGCCTGCGGGTCACGGTTCCGTACTCGTTGCCGCGCTGGCGGATGTGCTGCCCGATCTCGTTGTCCTGCTCGG
>CAYGZA010000212.1:0-12108 GCA_964354135.1 uncultured Planctomycetaceae bacterium | reverse complement strand
CCACCCGCCACCCGCCACCCGCTCCTCGTAGAGCCGCCGCAGCCGCTTCGCGAACGCCACCGGGTCTTGATCGCCGGTGGTGACGATGCCGTCGCCCAGGTAGATCACGTGGGTCTTCGGGCCGCAGTGCCCCAGCACCGAGGCGAACGCCTTGTCCAAGTCGGTCCAGCCGAGCGAAACCCGATCGGCCAGGAGCTGCCGGGCGGCCGCGATGTTCTTCTGCTGCGCCGGCACGGCCTTCTCAAAGGCCCAGCGCGCATCCACGTCGCAAGCGGCCAGGTTGAACCGGTCCCTCGGGCCGAGTGACGCGAGGATCGCGGCCACCAGCTCCGCCTGTTTGCCCCGCGAGTCCCGGTCCATCGAGGCCGAAGTATCGGCCAGAATCACCAGCTCCAGCGGCTCGCCGTCGGAGACCAGCTCCCGGTCCCAGTTGCCGTTCGTGGCCGGCGGGGTGAGCTGGACCATGAAGTACCCGTCGTCGCCGCGGCGGTGCGGGACCATCACCACGTCGGCCTGGCGGCCGTCCACCTCGACCACGACCTCGAAGTCCCGCGTGGGGGTATACTCCTGCGCGGTGAATTCCACGTGGGCGGACTGGGCCGTCTGATCGTTGCGGGTCGTGTGCGTGGGGCAAGTGACCGTCTTGAGCGGCACCGCGGAGTTGATCCTTACGTCAATCGCCAGCTCGCGCAACGGGTGCTGCTTCAAGAGCTCGCTCTGCAGGGCGTATTGGTACCGGTAGCGGCTCCCCTTCATCGGCAGCACTTGCGTGTAGCTGATCTTGATGCGCTTCTCCGAATGGCGGGGGATGGGATAGACCCGCGCCTTGAAGATGTTGCCGCCGGTCCACTCCAGGAGACCCGGGTCGCGCTTCTCGCGGAGGATTTCCTCGTAGATCTCGCGTGCCCGCTGTTTCTCGACGATGTCGGCCTCGACCAGCGTGTTGCCGATCCACATGCCGAAGCCGGAGATCGAGGCGTCCTGCGGGAGCGGGAAGTGGAAAACGCCCTCCAGCGTTTCGCCGGTACGATTGACGAACGACTCCTCGATCACCGTGCGGGCGATCTGGTCGCGGACGTCCACGGTCACCTTGTGGTACCCGACGGTGAGCGGCACGTTGCGGCCGTCGATCGTGGCCACCAGCGAACCGATCGACTCGTTGCTCGTCCGGCCCTCGTAGCCGCGGAGCCACAGCGGCTCTTGGTCCAATCGCACGAGCTTCTCGTCTTGCACGCGGTAGAGCGCCGTCCCTTCGACGGTGATCTTCTGCTGGCCCGGGCCGATCAGCTCGACGGGGGCCTTGGGGGCGGTGACGATCTTCAGCTCGCCGGCGGCGACGCGGAGCTGCTTCGGCGTGGCCATTTCCACCAGCGAGCCGGGGCCGAGCGTTACGTCGGTCTGGGGAACTAGGCGAACCGTGACCGCGTTGGCGCCCCGCGGGTCGGTGCGGAGCCAATCGCCGGGCTTGACCAGCATCCGGCCGTCCACCGGGGTCCATCGCTCCCGCATCACGGGCTTGACAGAGACGATCCCTTGGGCATCGATCACCTTGCCGATGCGGCCGTCCTCGGTGAGCGTCTGGCCGACGACGAAGAGTTCTTCGGCGACCGGCTCGCCGCGGCCAACGATTGTCAGTTTGCTGAGCGGCTCGAGCCGGCCGTCGCGATCGGTCTTGGCCTCCAGCGATTGGAGAAACTGGGTGCCGGCATCGACCAGGGCCTCGATCTCCACTTGGGTGTCTTTCCAGGGAGTTCGAAAGCGGTAAACGAGGCAGTCCAGGCCGTCGCGCTGGAGCCGCTCGGCAGGCTTCAGGCCCGAAATCGCCCGCCTGCTCTCCTTTTCCAGCGAGAGGTCCAAGAGGGCCAGTGCGTCCAGCCCGGCCGGCGCACCGCGGAAGAAGACCGCCGGCTGCGAGGTCGCCCGATTGGCCTTCTCGTCGATCGACCACACCCGGCCTTCGCGGGCCACGCGGTAGGTCCCGTCCGGCTCGTTCCAGCGGAGCTGCTGCGGACGGCGGACCCAGACGTCGCTCGTCTTGCCCTCGCGGGTGACCTTCATGTGCAACGACTCGGCGGCAGCCACCCTCTGGAGCACCTGGTCGAAGGCCAAGGCGGAGTCGCCGCCGGACGGACCGAAGAAGAGCGTGGCCACGACCACCACGCTCGCCGCCAACGCCGCCGCCAAACCGCGGATCATGAAGACCACCATACGACGCCTCCTCTCGGGCATAGGAGTAGGCTGGGGCACAGCCCCAGCCCGCAAAGCTGGGGCTGTGCCCCAGCCTACGGCTTGGGAGATCTCAGGGGACGACTGTCCGGCAAACACCTCGGCCGAGCGCTCGCACAGAGCGCGCAGGAAATCCTCGTCGGGCGGGACCGCGTCCTTCCCGGCCAAGGCGAGCAGTTCCGCCAGTCGCTCTTCGTCCCAGTTCTCGTTCGGGTTCATGGCCGTTCTACGAAAACGCCTCGTGAAAACGTGTCTCGAAACGCCCGGCGGGCCCGGGCAAGCTTCGACCGGACCGCCGTGACGCTGCTGTCCTCTCTCGCCGCAATCTCCTCGACCGGCACGCCGTCCAGGTATCGGGCCGTCAAGAGGCCCTGGTAGTCGGCCGAAAGCTCGCTCAACGCCCCCCGAACCAAGGTCGCCAACTCCGCCGAGACGAGTGCCTCGGGCGGGGTCTCTTGGCGGCGTTCCAGCCAGTGGATCACTGCCCGTCCTTTCGTTGCCAGCCACTCACCTGCCGCTTTGACTCGATCCTGCCGTTGGCGCTTGCGGTAACAAAGGGCCACCTGCTTCCTGGCGATCCCGACGACCCACCACCAAAGGGAGCCCCTCTCGGGGTCGTAGGTGCGGGCCGAGCGGGCCGCGGCCAAGAAAGTCTCTTGGACCACGTCGGCCACGTCCGGGCTGGGCGCCCCCATCAGCCTCGCGACGTACCGCCAGATCGGCTTGGCATACGCGTCGTACAGCGCGTGCCAGGCGTGGATCGTGCCCTCGCGTAAGCCCTCGGCGAGCTGCCGCTCTTGCTGTTGGTCCATTGGGCTTGGTTTCCGCCGCGGTGGAACCGCCTTTCCATAGGATCATTTTGCGCCACGGAGCGGAGATTAGTCGCCGGGAGGGCAAATTGGGTTCCGCACAGATGCAGCGGACCCCCGAAAGAGTGGCGAAAAGGGGTCAGAACTCTTTTCCCGCCTCAGAAGTGACGGCTTTGCCGCGAGAGGCTAAGCCGGCATCTACCACCACAAATAGTTCTGACCCCTTTTCCCAGTCCGTGTCAGGCAGCGCCTGACCTACGGTTTGGGCAGCTTCATGTCCTCGGCGGTGACCGCACAAGGGGCGCCGCCTTCGGGAATCTCGCAGTGGGCGGTCCAGAGGATGCCGTTGACCAAAGCGCGGCGGAACGGCTCCACGGCGAAGTTCTCGTGGAAATGGAACAGCGTGTTTCCGTAAGATCGCCCAGCTTTCGAGTCCGGTCGCTCGTAGACCCACGCGACCACCTGGTCCTTGTCCTTCACGCGGACCTTCAAGAGCGGCTTGGCGGCGGGCAGGAACTTGAGGTTCAGGTACCATTCGTCCTTGAGGTCGTAGTCGCCGCAGCCGCGCAAGACGGGATGCTTCGGATCGAGCACTTGGACCCTCGAGGCGCCGAAATCGATGCCCGATCCGGCAACGCCGAACAGCCCGCCAAGGTGGGCCAGGTAGCACTCGGCCAGTTTCTCGTCCTTCGCGTCGCGGATGCCGGTCCCCCAATGGATCGCTACCAGGCCCACGCCCTGCTGGAAGAGCTTGTCGGCCTGATCGGCGTGCGGGCCCTTGAAGAGGATGTCGGCCCCGGGGCTGGTGTAGAGCACGATGGCCTTCACGCCTTCCAGGACCGCCGGGTCCTTGGGCCACCCGGCGGACACGATCGCCTCGACGCCGGGCGTCTGCCGCAGGCACTTGGCCATCAGATGGCTATCCGGCAGGTAGAGGTGCGTGCCCGGCGGGTGATCCGGCTTGTGGCCGATCAGCACGATCTTGGTTTTCTTGGCGGGCCGGTCTTCTCCGCGGGCTTGGCGGACGCGAGCAGCACCGCTTACCCACGGCGCGGCGAAAGATGTGAGACCCGCGGCTGCCGCGGCGCTACGGCGCAGGAATTCCCTTCGGTCGGTCGGCTTGTTCGTCATAGGTCAATCCTCTCGCTGTCTGGTTGCCAGTTGGATGCCATGCCCCGCTTCTACTTGCCGCGTGCGTGCAAGCACGCACCCTACGGCCCTGCGTGCGTGCGAGCACGCACCCTACGGCCCTCATCCCTCATCCATCCCTCATCCATCCCTCGTCCTTCCTTCGTCCTTCCCTACACCGCCTCCGGCAGGTCGTAAGGCTTCCGACGTTTTCGATCCAAATACGCATTGGCCTCTTCGTCGCCCACGAACTGCTCCTTGACCGGGTCCCACTTCAGCTTCCGCCTCGCCCAGCGGGCGATGTTGCCCAGGTGGCAAACGGCGGTCGAGCGGTGGCCGATCTCCACGTCGGCAACGGGTCTCTCGCGCGACCGGATGCAGTCGAGCCAGTTCTGCATGTGGTTGTCACTCTTGTAGAGGTGGACCTCGTTGGCGCGAATCGGCTCCTCGGCGATCTCGGGCGGATCGGAGGTACACTTGCTGCGGTCGATCGAGATCTTCCCTTTCTCGCCGATGAAGGTCGCCCCGCCGGCAGGGCCGTCGCCCAGCTCCATCACGATGTCGCCCGCGTAGCGGAAAAAGACCTTCGGCTTGCTGCAAATCTTGTTGCCGCGGGTCTGGGAGTCGGGCTTGGTGTACGTCGGCGGGTTGAACTTCTCGCCCTCGGTCCAAAGCTCCACCGGACCGCTCTCGTCCATGCCCAGGGCCCACTGGACCTGGTCCAGGCCGTGGGCGCCCCACCCGGTCATCTCGCCGCCGGAATACGGGCGGAACGAGATCCAGCCCGGCCTGGCCCGCGGCGTGCAGAGGTCGATGTGATAGGGCACGACCTCCGTTGGCCCGCACCATAAGTCCCAGTCGATCTCTTCGGGCACCGGCTGGGCGGGCAGGCGGCATTCCCAAGGGCTCGGGTAGTTGTGGGCAATAACCTTCTGCACCTTGCCGATCCGGCCGCTGCGGACCAGCTCGCACCCAAAACGGTTGCGGGCGTCGGACCGCTGCTGGCTGCCGGTCTGGAAGACCCGCTTGTGCTTGCGGACCGCCTCGACCATGAGCCGGCCCTCGCGGATGGTGAGGCTCATCGGTTTTTCGGCGTAGATGTCCTTCTCGGCCTGGGCGGCGTGGATGCACACCAAGGCCCGCCAGTGGTCGGGCGTGGCGGTGATGATCGCGTCGATGTCCTTGCGCTCCAAGAGCTTGCGGTACTCCTTGCACGGCTCGGCCTTGAAGCGCTTCGACATGGTCTCGGCCGTCTTGCGGTTCACGTCGGCGAAGGCGACCATGCGGACCTGCTTCGAGGCGGCCGCCGCGGCGACCACGCCGCTCCCTTGCCGGCCCACGCCGATCCCGCCGATGCCGATCCGCTCGTTCGGCCCGGGCTTGCCCTGCGCGGCCAGCACGCCGGAGGGAACAAGATAGGGCACGGCGACGCCGGCTGCGGCCAGGGCCGCCGTGCGGCGGAGAAACTGCCTGCGGGAGACGCTATCGGGGTGGCTCATCGGCTTGGCTCCATGAGGGAAGGACTTTTCAATGGCTGCAGTTCCTGTTGCAGACGTTGGATGGGACGATGTTCGCGTGCAGGTGGCCTGCACAAGACACAGGATGTCAGGCGATACGGCGGTCGTCAAGTGTGCGTTACGATTTCGGCTAAACGACATTGCGTGGTTCCAGGAGGGCGAGGCTCCTGCCGAGCCGCACTTCTGGCCGCCAGACTCGCGTTTCTTGCCCGGCTCCGCTCCGCGTCGTCTTAACGGCCGCCTGTCCTCTTTGCGCCCTGGATCCTGGATCGCTACCTGAGAATAGCTGCTAGCCACGGCAGCAAGTAGGCCAGGCAGATTGAGATCAACACTGTAAGGACGAACAACACGAGCGGGAACGTCGGAGACCCAACAGTTCTTCGCATGGCACTAGCGTCCTATTCAGTCTTGTCCGGTATGACCCCCGTACGCTATGCTATTCGAGAGCTAGTTCCGGGGCCAGTTCCGGGGACAGATACACAACTATTCCGCACCCGACCGAATTCCCTATACTGTCCCCGGAACGCTCTCAGGGGAATTCCCCCGGGCGATCCGCGGCCTACTCGTCGAAAAAGGGGACAGGGGTTAAAACTACTCGTTGGGGACAATCTGGCAGGACTCCAGTGGGACGCGGGCAAGAAGAGTCGTGCCCCGTCTTTTCCAGGTCGCCGGGCTTGGGCCTGGAGCGGAGCATGAGCTTCGCCCGCTCGGCCACCGTCATCGTCTTGCGGGCGTCCAGCGAGGGAAGGTCCTCATAGCGATCGTACTTCCAGCCGGCATTGGCGAAGCCGGTCTCGACGTCGGGCCGGATAACCGCCATGTCCGGCGGATCGGCCGGCGCAGACGGCGCCGCGAGCAAGAGCCACGCCATCGCCCCGGCGGTGCCGCCGAGCCATTCAAGAGAGCGATTCATAAGGGTCTCCTCTCTTCTCTCTTCTCAGGGGGAGAAGAGGGGATAAGTCCAATTTGTGCGAAGCCCCATGCGCGCCGTTTACGGCAAATTGGACTTATCCCCTTTTCACAACGATCCGTGCCAATCGAGCCACGCACCGAACCCACCCAACCCGGCCGAGGCGGTCAATAGTTGTGTATCCTGTCGCCGGAATTCCCCCGGACCGGGGTCTTGTGCCGAATCCGTTGAAACAAAACGGCATAGGACGCCGTGATGTTGACTTTCGCGTTGCTTCCGGTGAGACTGGGGGCGCCTGCCGCGCGGGGCGTATCCGGGCGGGGAGAGAGCGCAATCCAGGAGGGCAAGAATGACCGTTCGGCTCCATGGGCAACTCCTCGCGGGCATTGTTGCTCCGTTGGTGTTGTGCGTTCCTGCCTGGTCTCAGTAGGGGACCGAGGCGCCCGCCGATTTCCGCATCCATCCCGATGTCTCGTTTCAGACCATGTCCGGCTTCGGCGCCGGCATTTGCGAGACATCACTCAAGGACATGCAGGCACTTGTGCAGAAGGACCGCGATCGCCTTTACGATCTGGTCTACGGCGAGAATGGCTTGCGACTGAACATCATTCGCATCCACGTTTCCCCGAATGCACAATCCCTCGCCGCCGGCGAGCCCTTGCGCGAGCGGGGTCTTCGCTACGACTGGGAGCGCGACGCCAACACTCAGAATGTCCTCGGGGCAATCACACCGGCGCTCAAGCGAGGTCGCGTCATTCTTTACGCCGTTCCTTTTACCCCGCCGTCACGATGGAAATCCAACAAGCAGTACGTCTGGGGAGGCAGTGTTCTGCGCGAGCACTACCGCGCGTACGCCGAGTACCTCGCCGACTTCGTGGACTACTACAAGCAGGTCCACGGCCTGACGATCGACGTCCTGAGCCTGCAGAACGAGCCCGATGTCTCGGTCTGGTGGGAGTCCTGCCGCTGGACGGGCAGGGAACTCAACGATTTTCTTCAGGTGGTTGCGCCCGTGTTCCAGCAGCGAGACCTGCCCACGAAGTTCATGCTCTCCGAGGGCTCGAGCTGGGACCAGGCGTGGATCCGCATCGCACCGGCCCTCGACGATCTCCAGTCGCGGCGTCTCATCGGGATCCTGGCGAGCCATTCCTACCGCGGCGACGATCTGGTGGACGAGGGCCGCGGTTTGTTTCGGGCTGCTTCCACGCAGCACAAGATCCCGGTATGGATGAGCGAAATGTCGATCATCGGCCCGCCGGACGATCCGGGCATAAGCACCGCTATCAGAATCGCGCACCTGATGTACCGCGACATCGTCCACGGTGGCGCCGCTGCCTGGATCTATTGCTTCGTGATCTTCTCCCCGGATTTCCCTGGCAGCATGGGTGTCCTATCACCTGCCACTGCGACCGGCGGACTTGTAGTTCCCAAGCGGTTCTGGGCGATGGCCAACTACAGTCGTTTCGTCCGGCCCGGCTGGAAACGCATCCGCGTCGACGGTCTCGGGTTTGCCAACAGCGCTTTCATCAGTCCCGAGGGAGATCGCTTTGCGATCGTGGCGCTGAACGCCGGCGGCAATGCGCGTCCTGCGACGTACCACTTTGGCGATCGGAGCTTGTCATCGGTCAAAGCCCATATCACTTCGCCCGACTCCAATCTCTCTCCGGCGTCAGTGGAGCTTGGCGAGCCGAATGCGCTCCGAATGACCCTTGTGCCGGGCAGCGTCACCACCATTGTGGGCGAGCTGCGTCGTCAAGATCGAGCGCCGCATCCCGCGCCGTCGCGGTAAACCCAGTTGCTGCAAAGAGTGCAGCGACGAGCCTGGGTGCCAACGGATCACGCTTTCAGACCCCTCCCAGAAACGGACCGCATTCTCGGGCGCGGGGCTGCACGCGGTCGGTTCGATTCGGCTGGGCACCACACGGCGGCGGGGAGGCTCGGCGGGACGGCCGCACAGTAGGCAGAGCGAAGCGGGAAGTCGTAGGCTGGGTCGAGTGCGCAGCACGAAGACCCAGCTTGAAGGAGCCGTGGACGGGACTCCGAAGCTGGGTCGTCGCCCTTCGGGCTTGACCCAGCCTACGACTAAGAAGGACATGGACGACATCGCCGACGCCATGCTGAAGGTCCACGAGAACAGAGACAAATTGAGTTCAATATAATCGGGAGGGCGCCTCGTGTCCAGGGCCGTGCGCCTCGACCTCTCGTTCCGAAGCTCCGCTTCGCGACGAGGAGGCGCTGTCGCGCGGGTTCGGCTAGTCTCTCCCCGACTCGTCGCCCGGCGTTTGTGTCCGCCGTCTCTGGGCGTCTCGCTCCAATACGGCCGCCATCAGCGAAGGAGCGATCTTGAACGTCGTTCGCCCAAGCGCGTCGATGATTGCCGGCAGGTCCAGCAGGCTCCTTGCCGCCGCTTTGTCCAGCACGCCCAATGTTCCGATCACGGTCAATCCGCGCTGCTTCGCCGCCCTCCGCGCAGGGCGATCATCCAACAGCACGAAGTCGGCGTGGATTTGAATCCCCAGACAGATTACCTCGCGTTCGCCGGGATGGAGGGTCAGGGAAGGATCGTCATGCGTGGGCTTCTGAACCTCGGCCCACGAAGGCAGGGCATCGGCCCAAGCGCGAACCGCCGCCGGTGCGTCCTCGCTGCACAGTTCCGTCAACACCGCAGGCGGGACAACGACCCTTTGAAACAGCCGAGGCAGGATCTCGATCGCGCGGCAGAGAACCAGGTAGTTCAACGGACTGGTATCAGAGACGACGACGGTCACTGGGGCCCCAGCACTCGGTCGAGGTTTTGCCGATCCTCGTTCAGGTCATCGGCCGTGTACTGATAGGGCAGCCCATGCCTGGCCAGGAAATCCTCGGTCCCCTGCCAGCTCAGCCCGAGGAGTCGCCGCACTTCGCCGCGGGAGAGCCTCTCGCACCGGTAGCCCTCCAGGACCACCGCCTCAAGAACGCGGCGCGTGATCTCGCCGGGACTGTCGCCGAGGTCCTTGACGATTGTATCCGGCAATTCGATGGTGATTGCAGCCATTGGTTCTCCAGTCCGGCCGGGCCTCGGGTATCCCTTGCAGGGACGGCCTTAGAGCAACATCCCTCTTCCACCAATTATAGCAGGATTCTCCGCGCCCAGGTGCGCGGCCCGGGGAGAATCGGGAGCCCTGTCGAGGGGTGTTCAGTTCGGTGGAAGGGGACGGTCCCGAGCAAGCGGGGGCTGATAAATACTGCTCAGCCCCGACCTTGACATCCGACCCCAGGCTCGCCACACTATCTACGTGCAAAACGCGTTGCAGTGCAAGTCAGGCTGTGCGAGAGCTCGGGGGAATGACATGGCGGCGAAAGCCGATCCGGAGATGGCCGAGCGGTCGATCGTGGGTGACCTGATCAACTTTCGGGGGCTCGTATACGCGCCCCTGAACGAGCAGGGAGTCGTCTTCCTATTCGGGAAGGTCGCGCACGACCTGAACATGTACGTTGAGGAAATCAAGCCTGGGTTCCCGGACTGCATCGCCCGGCGTTTCGTCGGTAAGGGGTGGGAGCGCGTGCGGATCGAGTTCGAGTTCATGAGTTCGAACTTTCGCGCTCATGGCCACGACGCAGGCGGCTGCGACATCATCGTATGTTGGGAGCACGACTGGCAAGACTGCCCAATTGAGGTGATTGAGTTGAGTTCGGAGATCCGCGAACTGAAGCATCCCCCGATCGAGCGTCCAGGTGCGTTGGGCCCGACTCCAGAGGACGTGGACGCCCGGATTGTTGCGATTCTCTCCCGCGTCCAGGCGGGGCCTGAAATCAAGCGATGGTACGATTCGCTGTTTGAGGGAATTCGCCGATCGGCCCCGCAGGTGTGGGCCAAAGCGGGGGACAAGTACGCCAGTTGGTACTGCCCTGAGAAATCCTTCGTGTCGATGATACTCAGGAAGAAGTCGATTCGCGTGGAGTGCTTCTCAGGCAATGCACCATTAGATGGAACCACGGTGTCCAACGCGCGATTCTCGCCCCGCTGGTCGAAGTTCACGGTCAAGTCGGATGCCGATGCTGATAGGGCGAGCAGCATTCTTACCGAGTCCCTTCAACGCATCCGTGAGGCTATCGGAAGGGGAGAGCCAACGGGGTACTTCTCGGGCGGGCAAGCGTTGGGGACCGAGCCGCAGCCGCAACCCCGCGCCGACGACGAGTGACGCGTATCACCGTGCGTCTGGTTCGGCGTTTGCGTCTCGGAACGCATTGTGGCGAAGCTCCGCCGCGCCTCGTTGGGCAAGTGTGTCCTGCTCACGCGACGGATTGCGACGCGAAGCGGGGGTTCTGAGAAGGACGTCCCGAGCGGGGGACCGACAACAGGAATGCCCGTTCCGTATTGAGGCTTTGGCGCGCGCCCGTTGACCCTCGCCGCGTCTTCCTCTCGCTTACGAGCCGTCTGGGCGCTTCGGTGCAAGCAACTGTGCGTAGGCGTGGTCAAACATCGCTTGATAGCCTTGACCATCTTTGTCGAGGATAACGCGTTTTGGATTGGATGTGTCAATCAGCGCACTTACGAACGCTCGGGCATCCTTGAGCAGAATCTTGGCGTTCGAAATCGTGTCCTCGTCACCCTCCTTGAACTTCGGCTGCGGAACACACTTCGGCTTGTTGATCCTCGCCCACGTAAGGTGGGCGATGTACTTGTTGATGGATTCTTTTGTGAACATCTTGCCCGGCTCAAAGCCCGCGAACGTCGGCTCTTTCGGACGATTCCCGCCATGCCGCTTAAAGTCGTCGGCCGTGAAATCGTCATCTGACTTCACGTTGTAGAGAAAATCGTAGAGGATCCGAAAGCTAATCAAGGCAGCGATTTTGAGCGACTCGGATGGCGTGAACGGCCCCAGTTTTGGATGGTCGAACGTCAGGTCGTCGGGCCATTTGGTCTGCATCGCTTGCGCCGAAGATGCTAACACGAACATCTCGTACAGTACGCAGCGCAGCATCGTCTCTGGGCTTGCCGGTACGCCATCGAAGTGTGACGGATCGGACTGAATGGACTTCCCACAAGCCTTACTACGACACTTAACTGGACAAATGTCTTTCGGGTTCCTAGCCATGGAATTCTCCAGTTGCGGCCCTATTGGCCCTACCCTATTGCTATTGACGCTATTGGGGTGCTATTGTGCTATTGGGGTCAGACTCTAAGTATTCACTTTGGCGCCGATCGCGCTCTCCCGAAGCTCGTCAAGCTGGGCCGCCCCCGTTTCTTGTACCAGGTGTTATGAGAGTACGGTTTGGGGAACAGGTAAAGGGTTGAATCCAGGGGTTCGGCTGTGCGGCTGAGGGCTGAGCGTTTGTGAAAAAATCGACCTCAGCTTGGATTGACCACAATAGGTTGTGGTGGCGGAGATGTATTCACCACAACATCTTGTATGTGCGGCACGGCTCCGTCGATTTTTTCACAAACTCTGAGCGTAGCGAAGCCCGAAGCCGCACAGCCGACGGCAAACTCCGCCGGGGTCTGGTACCCCAACGCACTGTGGGGCCGCCGATGATT
>CAYGZA010000211.1:0-12151 GCA_964354135.1 uncultured Planctomycetaceae bacterium | reverse complement strand
ACGTCCAGGTGATGTTGTCCGCGGTCGTGAGCGTCTGGCTGGCGGTGAGCAGGTTGGCGCCCGCGTTGCGGGTAAGCCTCAGATCGGCGCGGTCGAATCCGTAGACCGCCTCCGGAAAGACGATTGCGATGGTGCTGACCGAGGTGGTCCGTGGATCGGGCGTCACGTCGACGATGTCCGCCGTGGGGGGCGTCGTGTCGACCATCCAAGAGTCGCTGGCATCGGCCGCGAGGAGATTGCCCGCCGCGTCCTGGACTCCCGACCCTGTCGCTGTCAGCGTCAACGCGTAGTGCCCCGCGCTTGCGGTCAAGCCGCTCAGGTTTCCCAGGGCCCAGTGGACGTTGTCCGTGCTGGAAAGGGTTTGGCCTGCGGTGAGCAGGTTGGCCCCGCCGTCGCGCGAGAGCGTGAGGTCCGCTAGGTCGAAACCACTCACCGCCGCGCTAAAGTCGATCTCGATCTCGTTGACCGGCGTAATCCGAGGATCGGGGCTTACGTCCACGACATCGGCCGTCACCGCCGGCGCGTTGCCAGGATTGACCGTAACCACGAAGAAATCGTCGACGAACAATCCTTCCGAATCCGTGGCGCGAACGGTGACCACCGCGGCGCCGGACTTGGCCGGGTCGTAGTCGAGGGTGAGCTGATTGCCCGTGACGCTCGCGGTCAGGACGTCGACTGTGCCGACGGGCCAGGCGGCCTGGGCGAGGTATCCGGCGACCGCGCGGGTGACCTTCGTTGCGAAAGCGTAGTCGATGTAGTCGGGGGTCTCAACCGCGTCGGTCGGCTGATGGTAATGGGGGTTGCTGTCCAACGCGCTCTCAATCACCAAGGCTGCGTCGAAGCCGTAGATGTCGAAGTAGGCGTGATCGCTCAGGTCCGTGGTGCCGTCGTCCCTGCCCGTCAGCGCCCCCCCGTATTCGGCAAACGCACTGACCAGATCGGATTTGATCCTCCCTGCTTCGTCAACGTCGAAGATGCTCACGACGTCGTGGTCGATCTCGGGCTGGTTGTAGGCGATCATGTCGAGGGAGATCATGCCGAGGAGCTGCGAGGTGAAGCCCGGGATGTTGTGATCGCTGGAGTGGATTTCCGCGTAGTGCATCGACCCAAACAGCCCGTCCTCCTCGCCGTCGAAGGCCACAAACACAAGGGTGCTGTCGAAGGAGTGAGCCGACAGGACGCGGGCGATCTCCATCACCGCGGCCACGCCGCTGGCGTTGTCGTCGGCGCCGGGGTTATAAACCGAATCGTAGTGTGCCCCGACCAGATAGGCCCTTTCCGGATAGGTTATGCCGGGCTTCACGCCGACGACATTCACCAGCGGCGGATCGAAATGGTAGACGTTCCCGACGACGTCCTCAACGTCCCAAATGGTATCAAGGGTCGTGATCAGTCCCAGGTCCTGGAAGTAGTTGTAGATGTTGTCGCGGGCCAGATCGTGCTGCACGCTTTCGTAGCCCCGATCGTCGCCCAGGTGCGTGTACAGCATATTGCCGTGGATGTCCTCGTAGCTTGACTGGCTCACCTGGTCGACGATCGGATGGATCGGGGGGGAAATGGTGACGCTGTAGGTCAGGAGGTCGCCGCGGGGGATGTCGACGTCGTCGAAGACGGGGGCCAGGTCGATCACCACGTCCGGGGCACCCTGGTCGACGGCGACGTCGGCGATCGGGGCGTCCACGTGCGGGGCATGGTTGAAGATGCCCACTTCAATCGTCGCTGTGGCCTCGACCATATAGCCGTCCGGGTCGATGCAATAGTACTGGAACGTCTCCGGCCCGTTGTAGCCGGATTCGGGGTAGTAGTCGAACGAACCGTCGTTTCTCCACGCATCCATGTCCAGGATGCCGTGCGCCAACGCCATAGTCCCATAGATATTCAACGCCTCGATCCGGTGGCCGCTGGGATCGTAGTCGTTGGCCAGCAGGCCGGGGGCCCGCACGTGCAGCGGCGTGCTGGCCGGCGTCCAGTAGAAGTCGTCGCCAGCGACCGGCCAGGTGAGGAGTGTGCGGGGCTCGAGGGGCTCAAACCTCAAGACCCTCGACAGAGGGGATTGCCTGTGCCCTCTTGACGGGGTAATGGTGCGCGCCCCGATTCCGGTCCGTTGGGGCCCGTCTACGTTCCAGCTTCGGCGGCCGGCGCGGATCATCACCATCGTCTCCTGCACGGTGTACAGCGCGATTCGGGTAGACCAACCGTTCGGCCCCCCCAATTCCTAGGGAGGTACCGACATTTGCTGGCCCGCCCGGTCCGTGTCGGCGCCCTCTCCCTGCCTGGACGCCGCGCCACGTCCCCGAGATGGGGAACTTCTCGTAAGCGATTGCCCTCACACTTTATTGGAGTTATCTCCCCCCGTCGTGTCAACACGTTCGCCGGGTTTTTTGTGCCGAATTCTTGGAGCCGTCGTCGCCTCCTCCATGACGTGCGGGTAGATTGCCGGTAATCGCCGTTGCCGCGGGGTGGTTCTTGACTTGGCGGGCTCCGTCCCGGTTAGAATGCTGCTCAGTCATTCGGCACTCGGGTCTCCCGAATCGACGATCCTTCGGCGAGAACGTCTTTCGGCCGACGATTGGAGCGAGGAAAAATGGGAGGCCGACGGCGACTTGCCCGACAGGGTGCTCTAGGGGACCCTGGCGAGTTGAGGGGAGTAGCATGCCCGACAGAGTTCTCGATTTCCGCAGCGACACGGTGACGCGGCCGACACCCGGGATGCGGGCGGCCATGGCTGCCGCCGAGGTCGGAGACGACGTCTTCGGCGACGACCCGACGGTCCATCGGCTCCAGCAGCGCGTGGCCGAACTCCTCGGCAAGGAGGCCGCGCTGTTTGTGCCTTCGGGCACGATGTCAAACCTCATCGGCGTCCGCCTGCACTGCAAGCCGGGGGACGAGATGGTCTGCGAGGCCGGCTGCCACGTCTACAACCACGAGCAGGCCGGCTACGCACAACTGAGCGGCGTGGCGGCCCGGACGGTTGAAGGCGTCCTCGGAGTGATGACCGTCGAGCAACTGGAGAACCTGATCCGGCCCGACAATGCGCACTTCGTCCGCACGCGGCTGGTGTGCATCGAAAACACCCACAACCGCGGCGGCGGGCACATTCAACCTTACCCCGTGGTGGAAGCCGTTTGCCGCTGGGCCCACCAGCGCGGCCTGCGGACCCACCTGGACGGCGCGCGGCTTTGGAACGCGGTCGTAGCCACCGGAATCGAGTTCACCCGCTGGACGCAGCACTTCGAGACCGTGAGCGTCTGTTTCAGCAAGGGGCTGGGGGCGCCGGTCGGCTCGGCGATCTGCGGGCCGCGGGACCTGATCGCCGAGGGGCTGCGGCACCGCAAAGTGCTCGGCGGCGGGATGCGGCAGGCCGGGGTCCTGGCGGCAGCGGCCCTTTACGCCGTCGAGCACCACGTCGAACGCCTAGCCGAAGACCACGCCAACGCCCAGCGTCTGGCCGAGGGGATCCGCCGCATCGGCGAGCTTCGCCTGGACCCGGAGACCGTGGACACGAATATCGTCTTCTTCCACGTCGATCCGGCCTGGGGGGCTCCGTCGGAGTTCTCGGCGGAACTCAAGAGCCGCGGCGTCTTGATGCTCGCCGAAGGCCGGACGAAGATCCGGGCGGTGACGCACCTGGATGTAAATGCCTCCGACGTGGACGCCGCGCTACGGGTCATCGAGGCGGTTGCCCGCCGTTAGCTACGCCACAGTACACTCGAGGGCTGCTGTGCCGCAAAGCGCCCGATCTGCTGTGCCGCGCGCGCTCTCGCCGGATGAGCCAAAACCGAGTAGTTAGAAGTGCAAACTGTTCACCCCAATCTGCACTTCTCACTTTTCACTTTTCGGCTGCCCCCGGTGCAATTGCCGGGGGCTGACTGCCGATTGCCCGCCGCCTACTTGCATCCCGCCCCTCTGGCGGCTATCCTAACCGCTGTGGACTCCTCCACACGCGGGGGTCAAGGTCTCGTCACCGGGGTCCTGTGTTCTGAGCAGGAAAGGAGAATGGCCGTGAGTATGATGTCTTTCATGGGGTTCTGGCAGATGTTCTTCCTTTGGGGTTTCGGCGGCATCGGGCTCCCCTTGGGGCTTCCGCCCGGGCCGGAAGACCCGGTGATGGCCAACATCGCGCCGCAGGAGTGCCTCTTCTACATGAGCTGGGCGGGCATGGCCAAGCCGGACCCCAACAGCAAGAACCAGTTGGAGCAGCTCTTCGCCGAGCCGGACGTTCAGAACTTCGCCGGCGAAGTCGAGCGCCGCATCCGCGGCAGCCTGAAGGCGGCAGCACAGCGGGAAGGCCCCGAAGCGGTCGCAATGATCGACGAGGTGATCGACCTGGTCAAGACGGCACTCACCAGCCCGGCGGCGATCTATCTGGCCAAGGTAGGGATGGGTCCGGCAGGACCGGACGTCCGCGCCGGCGTCGTAATCAACCTTGGGGCCGACGCGGCCAAGGTGCGCTCGACGCTGGAGAAGTACCAGCAGCGATTCCTCGGCAGCCTTCCCGAGGCCAAAGCGGCCGAGCCCGGCGCAGAAGGCTGGCATCTGATCCAGCCCGGCCCGCGCGGTCCGGCGATCACCTGGGGCGTGCGGGGCAAGTACCTCATCGCGGTCTTGGGCGACGGCGAGGCGGACGACGTCCTCAAGCGGGGACGCGGCAACCCGCCCGAGTGGCTGACCAGCATCCGCCAGCAGCTTCCCGTCCCGCGCCGGGCTACCCTCGCCTACACGAACCTCAAGGGAGTGATCGCTATGGTGCAGGCGACTGCCGGCCCCCAAGCCGCGACGGTGATCAAGGCGTTGGGGCTGGACAGTATCACTTCCCTGGCCTCGGTGACGGGGCTCGACGAGACCGGCTTCGTGAGCAAGTCCCTGGTGCGCATCGAGGGGGAGTCCGAAGGGCTTCTGGCCGCCGTTTCCAACAAGCCGCTGGAGGCCAAGGACCTGGCGCCAATCCCGCAGGACGCGACGTTCGCCGTCGCGGCACGGATCGACGTGAGCCAGGTATGGCAGACGATCGTCGCCATGATCGGCAAGATCGACCCCCGCGGCGGGGAGCGGTTCGCCGAAGAACTCGGCATGGTCGAGGAGAGACTGGGATTCAAGATCCGCGACGACCTCTTGGCGCCGCTGGGCGACGTCTGGTGCCTGTACAATTCGCCGGGCGAGGGCGGGCTGGTCGTGACCGGCCTGACGGCCGTGGTGTCGCTGAAGGACGCCAAGCGGGCCGCCGCTACCCACGAGAAACTGATCGCCCTGGTCAAGGCGGCCGTTTATGGTGCGCCGCCCGATCTTGTTCCGCGCATCGAGGAGTTCCAGTTTGCCGGCCGGCAGGTCTACTCGCTCAACGTGCCGGACGCCGAATTCCCGGTCGCCCCCTCCTGGTGCCTGACCGACAAGGAGCTGATCGTCGCCCTGTTCCCGCAGAACGTGAAGGCCTATCTCGCGCGGGGTGCGGACTTCCAGTCGCTGGCCGCCGCACCGGAAGTGGCGGAGGTGCTGAAGGCGGAGAGCGGGCCGATCATGCTGAGCTACCAGAACGCTCCGGAGCTGTTCCGGCTGCTCTACCCGGTGCTGCAGATTGCCGCGAAGTACGCGCTGCGGGAACTCCAGCGGGAGGGAATCGACGTGGACATCTCGGTCTTGCCGGCCGCGTCGTCGATCGGGAAGCACCTGCGGCCCGGCGTCAGCGTGGTGCGGAGGACCAAGGAGGGGATTGAGACCACGACGCGGCAGACCTTGCCCAGTGCGAGCATCGGCACGACGGGGCCGGTCGCGGTGGCGCTCTTGCTGCCCGCGGTGCAGGGTTCGCGCGAAGCCCGCCGCCGCTCGCAGTGCGCCAACAACCTGAAACAGATCGCCCTGGCAATGCACAACTACCACGACGTGAACAAGACCTTCCCGCCGGCCTACACCGTCGATAAGAACGGCAAGCCGCTCTTGAGCTGGCGGGTGCTCATTCTGCCATACATGGAGCAGCAGGCGCTCTACCAGCAGTTCCATCTCGATGAGCCCTGGGACAGTGAGCACAATAAGAAGCTGGCACAGGTCATGGTCCCGACGTATCATTGCCCCAGCACTCCCCTCGTTCCGGGCAAGACCACCTACTTGACGGTCCGCCATAAGGACGCGATCTTCGCCGGCGACGAGGCCATCGGTTTCGCAGGGATTAGGGACGGCAGCTCGAACACGATCCTCGTGGTGGAGGCAGGTTTTCAGGCGGCGGTCCCTTGGACCAAGCCGGACGATTTCGTTCCCGATCCGAACTTCCCCACGCGGGGACTTGGCGGGTATCACCCCGGCGGATTCAACGTCGCCATGGCCGACGGCAGCGTTCGGTTCATCTCGCAGAGGATCGATCCCAAGACTCTGTGGGCGCTTTTCACCCGCGCCGGCGGAGAGGTGGTCACCATCGACCAAACGTACGGCCCGCCGTCGAGTTACCGGCGTCCGGCGGTCCCCGTGCCAAAAGTTCTCGATTTCCGCAGCGACCCGGAATACATGCCGCAGCCGTTGCCGCCCGGCGCGATTGCGCCGCCGGCCCTGCCGCCCGGAGTGGGAATGCCCATCTCGCCCATCGAGCGGGCCCGGATGGCGGCACGCCGCGCGCAGTCCACCAACAACCTGAAGCAGATCGCCATCGCCCTGCACAACTACCACGACGTGTACAAGGTCTTTCCTGCCGCTTCGTATCCCGACAAGACGGGCAAGCCGCGGCTGAGCTGGCGCGTGGCCATCCTGCCGTACGTCGAGGAGTCGCAGCTCTACAAGGAGTTCAACTTCAACGAGCCCTGGGACAGCGAGCACAACAAGAAGCTCATCGAGCGGATTCCGCAGGTCTACCGCTCGCCTGCGAGCAAGGCGGGCCCGGGCAAGACGAACTACCTGACCGTCCGCGGGGAACGAACGGTCTTTCCCGGCCCCGGTAAGAACGTCGGCTTTGCCCAGATCACGGACGGGACGTCCAACACGATCATGACCGTCGAGGCGAGCGACCAGCGGGCCGTGATTTGGACGAAGCCGGATGACTTCGAGTACGACCCCAAGGACCCGCTCAAAGGGCTTGTCGGGCTCTACCCCGACGGCTTCCTGGCTGGACTGGCCGACGCGAGCGTCCTGTTCCTAAGCGCCAAAGCGGACCCGCAGACGCTGCTCTTGGCGTTCGACCGGGCGGACGGGAAGCCGATCTCGATCGAGCAGCTCACAATCCCGCCCGTGGGGTCTGCGGTTCCTTCGTTCTTCGGACCGGAGGTGAAACGCAAGACGCCCCTGCCGGTGCGGCCTGCGCCGAAGAAGACCGCGGCAGGGCCCGCGGGTGGCCCGGGCGGGCTGCTGGGCTCCTATTCCGCGGCGCAGCGGCGAGCCCAAGTCGCCGCGGCCAGGGCGCAGATCTCGGCGCTCCAGGGCCCACTCGACATGTACAGCATGGACCTTCGCGACTACCCGTCCACGAAACAGGGGTTGCAGGCCCTCGTAAACGCTCCCAAGGACCTTGCCAACCAGGCCGGTTGGTCCGGACCTTACTTGAAGCAGGCGGTCCCGCTGGACCCTTGGGGAAGGGCCTACCAGTACGAGTACCCCAGCAAGCACGGCCTTGAGAGGCCCGACATCTGGTCCTTGGGGCCCGACGGCGAAAGCGGCACCGACGACGACATCACCAACTGGGCAGAGTAGCGACCGGTGACATGGCGTCGCTTGCGTCGCCACGCCCGTGCACCACTCGTTGCCGACAGGCAAGCAGCGTAGCCGTGGCACTGCTTCCCGCGAAGTAGTGGCACGCGCGCCGTGAAGAAGGAGGCGGTCCCGGAAACCAAGGAGTGACATGAACAGTCCGGGTCAACGCCCTTCAGGTCGCCTCACCTCGACCGGTTGGCCCTCGCGAAGGGCGTCCGCCCCGGTTTGGACGATTACTTCCTCGCCGCTGAGGCCCGAGAGGGCTTCTGCTTCCTCGGCGGTCTGCAGCCCAAGGATGATCGGCTTCCTGACTATCCTGCCGTTCTCAACCGCGCAGCAAACGGTTTGCCGGCCCTCCCTGACGACGGCAGAGATTGGAAGGGAGATCGCGTTGGGGCGCTCCTTCAGAACGATCTCGGCGGTGGCGTACATGCCGGGCCGGAACAACCCTTTGGGGTTGGGGAGATCAAGCTCCGTGCGCAGCGTTCGATTGCCGGACAGGGCCCAGCTCGTACGGGCTACCGTGCCCTCGGTCTTTTGGCCCGGAAGGGCCTGGACCAGGATGTGTCCTTGAATGCCTCGCTCCACCAGCGGGGCTTCCATCTCCGGGACGTCCACGAAGACCCGGACAACGTCGGTGCGGGCGACGATGAAAAGCGGCTTGGCGTTGGCGCTGCCGGCCGGCTGAACGAAATGTCCGCGATCCACGTTCCGCTCGGTCACGACTCCCGCGAACGGCGTGGGGATTTGTACCTATTGCCGGAGGGTTCTCGCGCGTGCGAGGTCCGCCTGGGCGCTCTGCAAGCGGGCGCGCGCGACGGCCTGATCGGCCTTGGCCTTCTCGATGCCGGCCTTGCTTTCCGCAAGGATCGCCTGAGACGATTCCACCTTGGCGCCGGCTTCGGCGCGTGTCGCCTCGGCCGCGCGGAGCTGGTCGAGGGTCTCGTCCACGAGCTTGCGGTTCACGGCCCCGCCAGCGGCGAGTTCCGCGATCCGGCCGTGCTCCGCCTTCCACCGCTGGTACGTTCCTTCGGCCCGGACGGTTCCCGCCTGGGTCTCGCGGATGCGTGCCTGCGCCGTGACCACGGTGGCCTCGGCGACGTGCACGGCGGCCGCGGCCTGGTTGATCTCGGCCTGGGCTTGAGCGACGAGGGCCTCCTTCTGCCGCACCTCGTCCTCGAGCTCCGGAATCCACAATTCAGCAAGGGGCTGGTTCGCCTCGACGCGGTCGCCGATGTCCACGTTGACCTTCCGCACGTAGCCGGCGAGCTTGGCGTGAAGCGGGGTCTGCTCAAAGGCCTGAATCTGACCGGGCTGCACGGTCACCAGGCGAAGCGTTTTCCTCGCCGGCTTCGCGGCAGTCACACGGATGACGGGCGCATCGGCTGCCGGATCGACTGCGCCGGGAGAACCGGCGCTTTCGGGTTCCGCCCTCGACGAGGAATGACAGCCGAGACTTGCACTGAGCATTACGGCGAGCAAAAGAAGTCGCGCGTCGAGAATCATCCGGTTCATCGGGAGTCTCCGGAAGCGGAGGAAGCGGTCTTGCGGGGCCCCGTCGCGAAGTAGGCGCTCTGGGGATCGCCGGGATCAAGCGATGCCGATCGGGTAGTTGCCCGGCCCTGGATCAGCGCAAACACCGAGGGGAGGACAAACAGGGTGGCCAGGGTGGCGGCAGCCAGTCCGCCGATGACCGCGCGACCCAAGGGCGCATTCTGCTGGCCCGACTCCCCGAGGGCAAGGGCCATGGGAAGCATTCCGGCGATCATGGCGCAACTGGTCATAAGGATGGCGCGGAGGCGGCTGCCCGCGCCGGCCACGGCGGCGGCCCCGGCCGGCTCGCCTTGACGCCGATGGTTCTCGGCGAAGGTGACCAGGAGGATGGCGTTGGCCATGGCCACGCCGACGGCCATGATCGCGCCGATGAGCGATTGGATGTTCAGCGTTGTCCGCGTCAGGAACAACGTCAGCACCACCCCGGCGATCACGGCGGGAGCCGTGGACATCGTGACCAACGCGAGGCGCAGCGACTGGAAATTGGCCGCCAAGAGCAGGAAGATGACGACCACTGCCAACCCGAGGCCGATTCCCAGCCCGGTCAGCATCTCGCGCATCGGCGGGATCTGCCCCCGGACCTCGACTTTGGCGCCGCGGGGAAGTTCGCCCGCTTGCTCGATTGCCCGGGAGACCTCCCGCGACACAGTCCCCAGATCCTCGCCGACGATGTTGGCCGTCAGGCTGACCTGGCGGCGCATGTTATATCGGTCGAGTTCGCCGGGCATCGACCCGGACGAGACCGTAGCCACGTCGCGAACGAGGACTTGGCCGGAGCTGTTGCGCTTGACCGGCACCATCCGGAGATCCGCGATCGATCGCACGGTCTCCATCCCGCGCGGCGAGCGGAGGACGGCGCGCGGGATTTCCACCTGCACCTGGTACCCGATGCCGGTTTTCGGATCGCTCCAGAAGTTGGGGGTCACGAAGCGACTGGACGAAGTGGCCGGCACCAGCGACCGGGAGACGTCCACGGGAGAGACGCCCGCCAGACCGGCCTTCTGGCGATCCACGTCCACCCTGATGGTTGGATAGTCGAGCGACTGGGCGAACTGGAGATCCCGCAGCGACGGAGTCTTGGCCAGCTCGTCGCGGAGCTTGACGGCGTAGGCCCGGCTTTCTGAAAAATCCGGTCCGCTCACGGCCACCTCCACCGGGGTCGGCGAGCCAAAGCTCATCACCTCGCTGACGATATCCGCCGGCTCGAAGGAGCATCGCACTTCCGGAAGGTCGCGGGCCAGCTTCTGGCGCAGATCCTCTTTGAGTCCTTCCACGCCGATGCGGCTCCCCTTCTTCAACGCCACCCAGAGAATCGCCTCCTCCGGGCCGCGGGTCCACTGGAATACGGCGTTGATCGGATAAGTGGAGGGGATGGTCCCCACGTAGCCAAGGGTCATCGCAACGTCTTCCGGCCCGACCGACTCCTTGATGATCTCCAGCACCCTCAGGGTGGTTTGCTCGGTGCGGCCGATGTGAGTTCCGTCGGGCGCCCTCAGCCGCAGTCGAAACTGGCCTGTCTCCGCAATAGGGAAGATCTCCGTGCCCAGGCGGGGTACGATCCCGCCGATCATTGCGACCGCCCCCACGAGGTACGCCGCAGCCAGGGCCAAGCGAAAGCGGAGAATCTTCTTCAGCAATCCCTCGTAAGCGCGCCGCCATCGTTGCAGCGACACGCCGCGCATCCATCCGAGCGACAAGACGCGCCAACGCCTGGACTGAGGCGAGGCAGTTTGTCCGGCCGCCGCGTCGGAGCTCGCGGCAGAACCGTGGCGAAGGATCCAAACCGAGAGCACGGGAACGAATGTGCTCGACAGAACGTACGAGGCCGCCATGGAGAACCCGACTGCCAGCGACAATGGCACGAACATCGCCCGCGGGGCCCCCTGCATGAAAAACGACGAGATGAAGACCGCCAGGATGCAGACCATCGCCAGCAGCCGCGGGATGGCCGTCTCGGAGGAGCCGTCGCGAACCGCGCAGGCCGGAGGCTCGCCCCGTTGGAGGTGCGTGTGGATGTTCTCGATGGCCACCGTCGCTTCATCCACGAGAATGCCGATCGCCAGCGCCAGTCCGCCCAGCGTCATCACGTTGATCGTTTGCCCGCTAAGCCACAGCGCCACCACGGCCGTCATCAGCGCCAGCGGAATGTTCAAGAGAACGATCAGTGCGCTCCGCCAGTCTCGCAAGAACAGGAGGATCATCAGGCCGACCAGCACCGCCCCCAAGGCCCCTTCGAGGACAACTCCCCAGATTGCCCGGGTCACGTACGGCGACTGGTCGAACTCGTAGCTGACGCGAATGTCCGGCGGCAGGACGGCCTGCATGTCGGGCAGGGCGGCCTTGACTGCGCTCACCACACTTAGCGTCGATGCGTCGGCCCGCTTCGTCACCAGGATGTAGACCGACCGTCGCCCGTTGACCAGCGCGTAACCCGTCGGGGCATCCATGGTGTCTTGCACGCGCCCCACGTCGCGAACGTACACCGGGGAACCCGGCACGTTTCGAATCGGGACGCTCTCCAGGTCGCGAACGTCGCGAACCACGGTATTGATGGGCACGATCGGGTACTTGTCGCCCACGGCGATGTTGCCCGACGGGCTGATCGCGTTGCTCTGCGTCAGGGCGGTTCAAGCGCTCGACCAGAGCCGCCGAGAGTACCTGCGGGCGGTGGCCGACTACAACGAGGCCCAATTCCGGCTCCATCGGGCTCTGGGCTGGCCGATTCAGCCGTAGGTTGGTGTCCTGCCATCGCTGCTCTTCGCAAGCCCGCCCGCCGATCGGGGGTGCTCCTCGATCACCCCGTGGCTGATGACGTACCCCTCCACGGTGTGAATCCCATCTTGGGCGATACTGCCGGCATTGTCCGCACGTCTTCTCACCCATCTTCGACACTTGGAAGGGCTGCTTACCCATCTTGCCGTTGAAAATCAAG
>CAYGZA010000210.1:0-12180 GCA_964354135.1 uncultured Planctomycetaceae bacterium | reverse complement strand
CGCAAAGCCGCTAAAACGGTTACGTACAAAACTTAGTGCCATTGGGCAGTAGGCAGTGGGGAGAAGGGGGCTTTCAGCTTTTCGCCTCTCGCCCGTCGCGCTTCGCCCGTCGCCCTTCGCCCGTTGACCAGCAGCAAGCGCGCCGCGGGGCGAGAAAACCGATTCGCCAGACAAAATGGCCCAAGAAGTCACAACGTCCGATCACGACCAAGCGTGGACCCCGAAAAGGACAAACAGGTGCGTCGAGTTCACCGGGGCGGACGTGCGGGCCGCAGCCGTGGCGTAAGGGGCCCGCCGTGTTAATTCTAAATCAACACGGGGGCGAAAACCCCAAGCGGGTTTGGAATCTGGTATTGACATTCTTGCACCAATGGTGAAAATTACGGGTAAGGTGTGACCAACATGAAGAATTACCTGGCGATCGACGGCCGCGGACGGGTGTGGTTGACCGATCTTCTCGGACTGGACCGCCTGGCGGCCGGTGCGACGATTATGGACCTGCGGCGCGCGAGCGAGAACTTCCGGGCGGCAGTGTCGGACACGGGGGAGGGGTTCAGGCTGAGCAAGATGGCCTTGATCTGCGGGGTCAGTCTGCGGGCCGTCCAATCGTGGATCGCGCGCGGCGTGTTGGTTCCGGCTGGCTGTCAGCGGAGGGGCGGGATCAAGATTCGCTTCAGCTATAGTGAGGCGTTTGCGGCCGGCGTCTGCGGGGCAATGTACCGGCAGGCGCAGCCCCTTGCGGTCTTGCGGCGCGTCTATCGGGCCTTGACCGCGGCGGCGGCCGAAGCGGAAGAGGCAGAGGCAGTCCGAGAGGTACCGGCGTGACATCGCGGCCCTCGGGCCGTTTCCGCCGCTCTTGGACGGGTTGACAATTGAATCGTAACTCCCGGTCGAGACGGGCCGGGTTCGGGCAAGGGCCCGGTGAGCAGTCGCATACGCTTGGCGCGCGGTGACTGCCCTCCGGGCCTTTTCGTTTTGGCGTGGGTGGCAATGAAAAATGCCCGCGGCGAGGGGTCAAACCCGCCACGGGCAAAATCCAATGCACAGGGTCATTTTATGACGAAAGCTGTTGAGATGCAACCCGTTTGTATCCGTTTCCCTAAAAGGAGTTCCGGTGTTAGGGAGCTTTGCGACAGCTTGCCCAAGTTACCGGACTTCGACGCCTACCAGTGCCCGCGGGGAAAGAACATGCTCCTAGAGAATGAGAAGGCGGCCAAAGGGAAGTTCGTCCGGGTTCCGTGCCGTGGGAGGAAGTGCCCCGTATGCGGCCCGGTGTGGACGCGGCGGTACCAGATATTGGTGCGGTGGATGATCGAGCGCCACCCGGGGCCGTTCTACTGGTTTCGGGTTCCGCGGTCCGGGTGGAGAACGGCGTCCGTCGGGTTCCGGCGTGGCGGCGCGCAGTACTTTGCGGCCGAAGTGGATCCGGGCGTCTTGGACGTTATTGCCACGTCGCCAACCGGGCGGGCTGTCCCGACGGAGATAACGCGCGAAACGGCTGTGGAGTACGCACTTGCGGCGATAGAGAACGCCCGGCACGTGGTGAAGCCGATCCTTTTGTCCCCGGGTTGGAAGCTGCCGGCCAGCATGCGCAGGAGCCGGAAGAAGGGAAAGGGGACGCCAGAGGGTGGGGACTGGAGAAAGGTCGGGACGTGGGGAGCGGGCGAGGTCAATTTGGACGACTTGCGGGCATCCCTGGAGGTGAGCGGGGTTAGCTGGCGTGAGATCCGTTGCGGCTGGGGGCGGGGCGTCGAGTTCGACTTGCCGCCCGGCACCACGTCACGGGAGTTCTTGGATCGGATGTTGCGCGGTCCGCAGGCGGTCTACCAAGACGACGCGGCGGCTTGGAGGGACAAGTTCCGCGAGCAGTTCAAGGGGGTTGTGATATGAGTCAATTGCGACGTGAGCGGAAGCGGCGACGCGAGTTGCCTATCTTGGAGATGACTGGCCGGGCCATCCCGGCGCGGCCGGATCCGGGGTGCAAGCGGAGCATCGTAAAGATCGCGGTGCGGGGCAAGCCGACGGAGACGCTGGTGCTGGAATACCCGACTGACGCGACGGGCCGGGAGGTGGCGGCGGGTGTCGCGGAGTACCTGCGTGGACGTGAGTTGCGGGCGGATTTGAAACGTTAGGAGTCGAGGGCACGGTTTAGTTAGACGGCTGCCTGACCGCAACCTTTACAGCGAAAAGCGAAGGGTGCGACGATGGCAGATCTCGACGAAGTCATAGCGGTTCTAGCGATTTCGCCCGCGGACGCCACGAGGTGTTCGTCCAGGCAACTCAAGCTCTACCGTCAGTCCGATCTGGACCTGGCGGGCACGGGCACGGCGGCCGCGTACTCCATTCAGTCCCTCTTGGCTGCGGACGTCAGAGTTGAATTGACGCTGCCGAAAGCCGAGACGTGGCGCGCGGAATTGCGGGACATCTCAACGAGCGGGTCGATTTCGCAGGCGTCGATTCTGACGTTCACCAGTGAGATCTGGGGCCCGCGGCGGCCGAGCCCGGTCGCAATGCAGGGCTTGCAAATCTGGGAAGTCCGCGAGCTTGACGAAAGCAGTTCGAGCTACAGTTCCAGCTCGACGGAAGCGGCGAGCCGGTCTTCGTCGAGTTCGACAAGCACGTCCAGCAAGTCGATTTCTTCGGCGTCGAGCGGATCGTCCACGTCGAGTTCGACCCAAACCGAGACGTACTCGACGAGCTCGACGAGTTCATCGTCCACAAGCTCCACGTCCAGCTCGACGCAGGCGTCGCTAAGCACAACCTCGAAATCGAGCACGGCGAGCTCCGCGTCGGAGACATCGGCCTCGTCGATCTCGTCGTTCACTTCCGGGAGCTCGGCGAGCACGTCTTCGAGTTCAACCAAGTCGGTTTCGTCGAGCACCACGTCAAGTTCGTCGAGCAAGTCGGTGTCGTCAAGCTCGACAAGCAGCAGCTCGACGGCGGCCGTATCGTGGTCGTCCAGTTCCAGCATCAGCACCAATTCGAGCCTGGAATGACAACCGCACTCTTGAAAGGTGGTTGCGGCACAACGGCTCTCTCGACGTTGCCCGCAGCGAGCGGAAACGGGCCCGCGGCTGGAGTCCTCCCCGCCGCGGCGCCCGGGACCGCCAAGCTATCGAAACAGGAGAAAGGACTACTGGCCATGCTCGCGGCCTTCGAGAAAGAAGGGCTCGCGGAAGACGGATGGGGGAGCAGACTGGACACCTTGCCGATCATCTCCCCGTCGAGTTACTGGGCGTCCATCCGCTGCCGAGCCATCCGCAGACTGGAAAATCGCCGTCTTGTCCAGAGGCACAACCAAAGGACAGGCGGACGGCGGGCAACCCACGTCGAGCTGACGCCGAAAGGGAGACAAGCCGCAAACGGTCCATAGCAGATCCGCCGAATCTATATGGACCGTTTGGGCACCCGAGTAGATCAAGAATCAACACGGCAAAAGGACGCAGATGATAACCGTTTGCCCGCCAAGGAGACGGAAGACAAGGGAGCATGGGGGGAATGGGCAAGCCAAGGGAAACCCCATTTCCCCGTCATTCTGGGGGGTACTTAACTTGGGTTCCACGATAGAGCGTGTAGTCCACGCAACATCGCAAATCGTTAAGGCGTAAGGGGTTATAGCGCTAGAGGCAAGGCAGGGGTATGGCGGGTGGCAAGGCGGTAGGGATATGGAAACAGAGGTCAAGCCACAACGAGGTAGGCCACCCACAAACGGCCTTATCAGCCTTGTCCAGGGCCGCTACCCCAAGGCGTGTGGCTGGGTCAAGGCGACGGTCGCCAGGTACAGGCGGGCGGTCGAGGCAGAGATATTGACACGCAAGGAGCGGGTGGACGTGATCGACGCATCCTTTGTCCAAACGGCCTGCCGATACGAGGGGACGGCCCTGTTGTGCCAGAGGTGGCTGCGGATGCGGTGGGAGGAGTTCGACGATACGCAGAAACTCCAGTGGCTCTTGGCTATCTCCAAGGCATCGGAGGGTAGGGACAAAGCATTGCTGCGTCTTGGTTAGGCGCGAAGGAGCAGACGATCCTCAACGCGCTCTACAGTCCGGCCGTGGTGGTTGGCGACCTGGACATCCAGGGCAACGGGCGGGCGAACGGCAACGGCGAGGGCGACGGGCAGGGCAACGGGACCGGGGAATGAGGCGGACGTGCGATGGCTGAGTTGCGAAATGGCCCTTGTGCTGGGCCGGTTGCGGTTGGCAGAGCACGCCGCCCGAGTAGCGGGCGACGCCAGCGTGTTGCTGTTGGGCCTGCCCTACAGCCCGGCCGACTGGACTCTTGGCAAGAGCGGCCGGCAAGCGGCGCAAACCAGCGCCAACCGCATACTGCGAATGGAGGGGTTGGACCTTGTGCTTGGCATCCGGGAGTCCGCCAGGGGCAAGCGGTCGAGTCTCTTGTTGCGTGCCAAGGGCCGGGCGCTTGCGGACGCCTTCCTTCGGCAATTGTTCGGGCCGGCTGTCTGGTCCTTGGATTGGGTTCGCCTGCTCTACCACGGGCTGGAGTTGGTCGAGGTGGGGCACAAGAGGATATGGACATTGCCTGCGACGGCTGCCGAGCTGCGGGCTGGCAAGCGGTGCCGCGGCTGCGGGCACCCGTTGCCGGGCGGCGGGCACGGGGGGGTGAAGTACTGTACGCGGCGGTGCCAGAATCACGCGAGATACGTGAGATACAAGGAGCGGCGTAGGGCGTTGAGAGGAGTTCGCCGTGGCGACGTGTCAGACGTGCGGCGTGGAGTTGCTGAGAGGTCAGACGCGGTTTTGCTCCATCCCGTGTTCGGAGAAGCAGCGGGGGGAGCCGGACGCCATCGACATTTTGGCGGCGTGCTCCCGGATAAGGCGCGGGTGGGACGAGCGGACGGAGCGGCAGAGGCGGCTGGGGGAGTTCGGTGAGGAGCCGGGCTGGACGGCCCCGGTGTACAGCGTCCTTGCGAAGGGCAAGCGGACTATCAGACTGAAGCGAGTTGTTGCGTGATCAACGCGGCTGACCTACGGACGATGCAAGCTGACCCCGGGGCGTACCTGCGCGCGGTATTGATCGAGACGGACGCCGGCCCGCGGCCCTGGGCGGCGGTGGCGGACGGCTGGCAGGTCGCCGACGTGGAGGCGATCTTGCCGGCACTGCGTCGGCTGGTGAGCGACGATGCTGCGGGCGAGGGCGTTTTGCGGCGGGCGTGGTGGGAGCGGGGGCGGGGCCACGCGAAGACGAGCGACTTCGCCTTGTTGTTGCTGTGGGTCGCCATGTTCTCGCGGCGCCGGCGTCGCGGGGTGTGGGCGGCGGCGGACCAGGACCAGGGGCTGTTGGGATTGCAGGCGGTCAAGCTGCTGGCGCAGCACAACCCGTGGATAGAAGAGCTGCTTGACATCCGAACGGACTCGATCCTGAACCGTCACACCGGGACGACGATCGACTTCATTACCTCGGACGCGGCGACATCGTGGGGTGAGACTCCGGACGTTGTTGTTGCGGACGAATTGGTGTACTGGAGAAAACGCGACCTGTTTGATTCCTTGTTTTCATCGGCGGGCAAGCGGCGCGACTGTGTTTTCCTGGTCGGGACCAACGCCGGCTGGAAAACGAGTTGGACATGGGAATTGAGGCAGCGGATTGCGAAGGACGCGGCGTGGTACTTTTCGGCCCTGCCTGATTGCGTCGCGTCTTGGATCGACGCCGGGCGGCTGGCGGAGCAAGAGCGAATCCTGCCGCCGTTGGTTTTCCTGCGCGCGTGGCGGAATCGGTGGACAGACGGCGAGGGCGACGCCTTGGAGGCGGGGGACATCGACCGCGCCGTGCGGTTGCCCGGGCCGGCGACTGGGCCCGAGCCTGGCATGGTGTATCTCGGCGGGCTGGATCTGTCCGTTTCGCGCGACGCGAGCGCGCTGGTGATTCTCGGCAAGTCGGTGGGATGGACGGAGCGGCGGGTGGCGCGGCACGTCGGGATCTTGGAGGATCTCGGCTACCTGGACCAGCCGGAAGACGAAAGCGAGTCAGAGTATCACCCCGGCGACGGCCGGTTGCGGCTGGCCCGTTGCGTTGTGTGGCGCCCGCGGGGCGGCCCGCGGGGCGGGCGGATATCCATCGACGCGATCAAGGAGGCGGTGGTGGACGCGCACCGCACTTTCGGGCTGGCGCTCTTGGCGGCGGACGTGTACCAGGCACAACTCTTGATAGAACAAACGAGAAAGGCCGGCGTGCCGAGCGAAGGCGTTTACTCCACCCCAACCGTCTTGCAGGAGCAGGCGTCGGCGGTGCCCGACGGGTTCCGCGAGTCGGAAGTTGAGTTGTACAACTACCGCGATTTGCTTGCCGACTTGAAGGCGCTGCGCGTCCGGGAATACTCCAACGGGCGCGCGTTTAGGCTGGAGAGTCCCAAGAAGTCCAGCGACGAAGGCGGGGGCACGCGGCACGGCGACGCGGCGAGCGCGTTCGCCCTGGCCGTGTGGGCGGCGCGGCGGGCGGGCCCGGCCTACGCGACGCAGGACCGACGGCTCGTTTTATCGGCGTAACCAAGGGCGACGAAAGGCGAACATGAAAACGACCAAGACATTTGACGAAATGACGTGGAGCGAGCGGTTTGCCGCGGCGATGCCGTCGGCGCTCAGCCCGACTCTCAGATCCTACCTTGTGGCGCACAGAATGGCGAGCCCGGATGTTTCCGACGAGACCGCGGCCTACGCAGTGCGCAACGCAATCCTCGCCGGAACCCTTACCATCGAAGAGGTAAACAAGATGAACGGTGTTGAAAACCAAACGACGAAGGCGGGCCCGAGCCGCAGCGAAGTCCTGGGCGGCGGAAGCGTCCGTATCAAGGACACGTCGGAGAAATTCAGCGACCATCGCTACCCGGCGAAGCACGCGAAGACCGGGCGGCCGGTGTTCGACCAGCACGGGCAAGAGGTGAGTCTCCCGAGCGAGCTTTCGCTCGCCAAGTCGGGCGTGTTTCTGAAGAAGATGGCCCAGCGCGCGGGCATCCAGCTCGCCATCGAAGAGCACGAGCAAAATCTCTGGGAAGAGATGTTGGAGAAGGGCGTTTGGGCCGGGCAGGTCAACGGAAACTGGTTCGATGAGGTGCCGGGGACCGTGACCAAGACGATCCTCGACGACACTACCAGCGGCGGCCTGGAGGTCGCCCCTATCGAGTTCGACCGCGACATCGTCACGTTCCCCTTGCTGAACGGCGAGCTGTTCCCGTTCATCGACGTGAAGGACGTGCCGCGCGGCAGAAGGATCGAGGGCGGGTCGATCGGCAACCCGACTGTCACGTGGGGCGTCAACGAAGGAACGGCGCTGACGGAGTTCACCACAGACAACCTCATCGCGGCGATCGACACCTCGATTTTTCCGGTCACAGTGGCCCTGACGGCGGGCCGCGACTGGCTCAGCGACGCCGCGGTGGACGTGGGGCGTATCCTTGTCGAACTCATCGGCCAGCGCCTCATGCAGCAACTCGATTACGTGGTCGCCAACGGCAACGGAACGACGCAGCCGGAAGGGATTTTCACGGCGGCGGGAATCACCGACGTGGGAGCACCGGTGGCGGGCGCGGGCGGGGCGTGGGCGACGGCCGACGTCGAGGAGCTGATCTTCGCCACGGGAAAACAGTACCGCAACGCGGCGTTCGGCCCGTGTTTCATCGCAAACGATACGACCTACAGCCGGATCCGCGGGATGGCGACCGCCACGTCGGCGGGCTGGGTTTTCAACTCGCGCGCGCTGGGGTTCGACGAGCAGAGCTACAGGGCGTTGGAGTATAGCGTCCGGATCCAAAACGACATCACCAACGCCCGGTGCGCGTTCGGCGGCCTGAAGAAGTACCGCATGTACCGCAGGCTTGGCGAGCAGGTCGAGTGGTCCACGGAAGGCCGGACCCTTCGGCTTGCCAACGAGGCCCTGTTGACGGTCCGGGCGCGGTTCGGCGGCAAGGTTGTGGACACGTCGGCTTTCGTGAAAGGCACGCAATATCAAGCCTAAGGAGGTGACTTGTGGTGAGACAAAACGGGCGGATCGTTGTGGAAATCGACGGCCCGCTAAATGAGGGTTTCTTCTTCCGTCCGCTTTCGCGTCGGTTGCGCGGGCGGTTCGACTGCCGACGGCTCGCGGAGCCGGGGGCGCTCCTCAGAAAGTTCCCGCAGGCGATTCCCGGGCAGCGAATCGAGCTCGACGCGGCGGCCTGCACGGGGGCCATCGTCGAGCCCCTGCACCTGCCCGAGTTCAAGGCGGTGGCGGATGAGGTCAAGAAGGCCGGAACGCTCCCGCCCGCCCGCGAGGAGTTCGCGGCCGTGAACGTGGACGACTGGGCGCACTACATTAAGGCGCAGGTGGAGGCCGGGCTGGCCGTGGTGGTCGAAGGGCAGTTCCCTCCGATCGACACGGCGAAGGTCAAGCAGACTTTCATAACCACGCCCCCGCCCAGTCCGATGGACCGGCTGGCGGCGGCCTTGGAGCGGCAGACGGCGCTTTTGGCGAAAGTCTTGCAAGAGCGGGGTGCCTAGCGTGTGGACGTTCCTCATTCCCCTGAGGCGCCGCGGCGGGAAGGCGCGGAAGAAGATTCTCGACCTGGAGGCGGAAGTCGCCAAGCGCGACCGGCGCATTGCCGTCTTGCAGGCGGAGATTGATTCTCTGTCCGCGGTGGTCGCGCGGGACCGCTTGCGCGTCCAGAGCGAAACCGCGGAGTACGCTCGCAAGAAAGCAGAGGCGGAAGATGGACACACTCCAAGCCGCGTTTAGCGCAGCCGAGTCCAGCTACCACGCTGCGGTCAAGACCGTGGCGAGCCGCGGCACGGGCGCGCTGGTGGCGAGCCCGTCGGGGATATGGAACACGGCCAACTCCCTCACCAAAGCGCAGGAGCAGTACCGCCATTACAACGGCTGGGCTTTTTGCGCCATCCGCGCCGTCGCCCAGCGGCTCGCGGCCCAAGACATCTTCGTCGCCAACCTGAACCGCAGGCCGTCCGGCAAGAAGGCGATGGGGGATGAGTTGGAGCCCCTGGACTCGCACCCGCTGTTGGACGCCATCGACGATCCCAACCCCTTGATGGTCAGGTGGAGCCTCATGGTTTCCACCGTCGCCAGCCTGGAGCTTTGCGGCCGGTCATTCTGGTGGCTGCCCGAGGAGGATGGCCGGGTCGAGATATGGCCCCTTCCGGCCAACTGGGTCACGCCCGTCGATCCGATGCGCGGCTCTTGGCTTGTTCGGCCCAAGGCCGCGCCGGAGGGGTTCGAGGTGCCGTCCGAGGAGATGGCCTACTTCTACCTGCCCGACCCGTCCGATCCGTTCGGGGCAACGTCGCCCTTGCAGTCGCAGGCCCCCGCGGTGGCGACGGACGAGGCCCTGCAAACGTCGCAGTATCGGGGGTTCAAGAACGGACTCTTCCCCGACTTGCTGGTGCGGGCCGGAAGATTGCCCGGTCTGTTGCCCGGCACGCCCGGCAGCCTGCCGACGCTGAGCGAGTCGCAACGCCGCGAGCTTGCCGCGGCCATCAAGAAGGCGTGCCAGGGCGCCGTCAACTACGGCGAACCCTTGATCCTCGACGCCTTGATCGAGGGCGTGGACAGGCTCAGCAACACGCCAAGAGAAATGGACTGGCTAGATTCGGGCATGGCGGTGAAGAGCCGGATCCTCCAGGCGTTTGGAGTGAATCCCCTAATCCTTGGCGAGATCCAAGGGGCGAACCGCGCGCAAGCCTACGTGGCTGAAGAGGGGTTCGCCAAGAACGTCTGCAATCCCTTGGCGGAACTGATGTCGCAGGTTATGACCCAATGGGTGGGCCCGCGGTTCGCCCGCGGCAAGGAGAAGCTTGCCGTTTGGATCGACCCGGTTGTCCCCCACGATGATGAGTTGTCGTTGCGGCAGTGGGAGGTGGGACTGCGGTTCGGGGCGGTGGACCGCAACGAGTTCCGGGTTCGCGTCTTGAACCTGGCAGAGTCCGCGGAGTTCTCGGGCCCGGCGGATCTTCTCGGGCAGCTTGTCCGCAACTCCGTCGCCAAGCCCGCCCCGGGCGACGTGGGCACCCGGGAGCCGGACTTGATTCATACGTGGCAGTTCGACCGTATCGCCAACGGAAACGGCCACCGAGTTGATTCTTGAAAAACACGGAGGCGACCAGTGCCTACGACCAAAGGCGGAATTGAGTACGAGGAGATGCCCGGCTCGCCCACCTGGGGAGCTAACCCCTGGGACGCGCCGACCGGCCAGCGGGAGTTCAAGGTCGCCAGCAAGGACGTCACCAATTTCATTTTGGAGATAGGTCCGATACCGACGGAGGTTGGCAGGGGATGGCACTGGGAGGAGCCAGCCAGTTTTCCCGGCAAGCGGTGGCTCGTGGCGGTGGGCTACGGCGTCAAGCCGTTCGACCCGGACAAGACCTCCGGAACCTGGAGGCCAACCCCGCTCCATGCGACGTCCAACTGCAACGAGCTGCGGGTCTACCCCGACGCCGTTGGGTGGATCGTCACCGTGTACTACGGCGTGCCGCCCTACGACACCGTGACGGACTGGACAAGCGACGGCTCGACGATCCTGTGCGAGGAGGCCCGGGTTTACTCCGCGGAAATGCTGAAGCTGGGCATCGCCGGCTGGAAATGGAAAAACGACAAATCCACCGTCAAGAGCGAGGACCAGTCGATCGGCAAGCTTGTTCCGCAGACGGAGTACAGCGTGGTCTGGCGCTACGTCCCGCGTTCGCCGTTCAAGACGATCGCCAAGACGCTCGGCTGCGTCAACCGGCAGGATGTCTTGCTGGACAGGGTGAAGCTGTTTGACGCCCCGCAGGAGACGCTGCTTTTCATCGGGGCCGAGGTCAAGAGGAGTTACGTCGCCGGCGCGGCCTACAACCAGATTTGGACCATCTCGTACAAGTTCGTCCAGCGCTGGGTGCAGACATCGAGCGAAGGGAAGGACATCGGGACTCCCATCGGGTGGAACCACGTGTTCCGCAACGACATCAATCCGCCCGACTGGCACAGGGTCTACTTCGACAGGGACGGTACAGAAGAGCCGATTTATGCCCTGAGGCCGTTCGCCCCCCTTTTTGAGCAAGACATGGCCCCCGGCGTCTTGTAGGTTCCGGGCAGGTATCCAGAGTCCACCCGGCCGACCCGTACATGACGCTGCTGGGCTACTTCAACAGCCTGCGCGAGTTGGGCGGCGCCCGGCGGATCATCGAAGACGAAGTTGGCAACCGGGTTGCCGGCTACTCCAGCCGCAAGCGGGTGGGCGAGACTGACGGCCTGTTCGCCAATCGCAAGATCACCTACGAGGTGGTTGAACTTACTTCCCGGGTGAGCACCGACAAGGTGGCCGACGCGAAGTGGTGGCCTACGACATCCCGGTCGTCTTGGACAAGCCGGCCTACCAGCCGCACCTGGAGAACTTCTTCGACGCCGCCCGCGGCCAGGCAAAGCTCAACTGCCCCGCCGACGTGGCCTTCCGCAGCGAAGTGGTAGTACATAAGATCAACGAGGCCGTCGAGGCCAAGAAGACGCTCGTCCTTGCGCCGGAGGATTTTGCCGCATAGGCCCGCCGGCCCGGCAAGCGGCCCTCGGTTTGCAGGAAGGTAGGTTATGCTTCAGCATAACGCTTCATGCCGCTCCTCACGCCATGCGAGTTTGCGGGGTGTTATGCTGAAGCATAACCTACTCGACTGAGTCAACTGTGGAAAAGGCGAGAGGCTGAAAGGGTGGGACGTCCGATCTTGCAGAGTTCGGTTGCCTGCCCTGAGAATGTGAGGTTATAGGGAGGCTCAGCCAGGATCTCGAGGGTACCTTCGTTCACGAACGGCACGGCTTCCTCGATCGCAAAAACATGGCCCCTCCATTTGATTGCGTTGTAAGCATCGACCCACTTCTCGATCGGAAATATGTCACTCAGAGGCACATACGTTGGGTCGTGTCCGTGGCTCCGCGAAGAAGTGGGAACCATCACGGCCTCCGTCTCCTCGACCGTTGGGGAGCGGGGAACGTCAACCAGGATATGTTGCAGCATGAACCCTTTAACCAATTCCTTGGTCTCTTCCTTGTTCGCCTTCGACTTCATCCGACTGATGGCGCAATCATAGATCTGTCTGCGCAGGGTGTCACGGCCAACAGAATCGGTTCCGTAGGAGAGCAGTCTCTCAAAGCCGGACTTTGCTCTAGTGCCGCTTTCAGTTCAAGAGTTTCGCGTTTTGGAAAAAGTGGCCGTTA
>CAYGZA010000209.1:0-12207 GCA_964354135.1 uncultured Planctomycetaceae bacterium | reverse complement strand
CTGACTCGACCGTCTCGGCGTCGATCTGGTCCAGATTGCGGCCGGCCCCGGCTACCAGAGCGAGGTCGGCCAACTGGGCCACGCGGCGCGGTACCCCCTGGGCCAACTCGTGCAGCCGGACCACCGCCGATTCGCCGAAAGCCGGGGGGCTTCGCCCCGTTTGGGCAAGCATCGCCTGCACGTAGGTCTCGGTGTCGGACTGCTCCCAGCCGTCCAGGTCGATTCGCAGCTCGGCCAAGTCCACCAGACTCGGTCCCAGCCGGGCCATCCGCCGCTCCCGGCCCGCCAAGACCATCGTCAGCCGCGACTCCGGCGACGGGTCGTGCTTCGCCAGCCGAGTGACCTGGGTGAGAACCTCCGCCGTCGCCTGGTCCGCATCGTCCACCAGCAGCACCGCGTCAAGCTGTTGGTAGCGGTATTCAGCCATGCGGTCGGTCACGATCCGCCACAACGAGGGCGTCCCCAGCCCGGCAACCGGATTCGCTCCCCAGCCCGTCGCTACCGCCCACAAGAACTCCGCCGGCTTGGCGCCGAGGAGGCTCACGGTGGCTACCGGCCGCCCGGAACGCCTCAATTCGTCAGCAAAGACCCGCAAGAGGGTCGTCTTGCCGGTTCCACCCTCCCCCAAGAGAAGGCCGAGTCGGTGCCGCTCCTCCACCAGGAAATGGAGTCTTGCCAGGGCCTCCTCATGGATCGGGCTCCGGTGGAAGTGCTTCATGGCGAAGTGGTTCCGGAATGAAGTGTCGGCCAAGGCCGAGTGTCTTAGACTTGCGGATCCTGGTCTGCCAGGGATCCAGGATCCCCCCGAAACGGGACTCTGGTCCGCGGTTTCGCACATCTAGCTTCTTCGGTACAATCCGCAACGTACCTTGACTGCCTTCGACCGCCGCAGCTTGTCACGCCGCCGATGGATCGGTACTATTCGGAAGCCCCCATAAGTGGCGATCGGGCCGTACTCTCCGGCCCTGAGGCCCACCATCTCGTCCATGTGATGCGAGCGAAGCCGGGAACCCACGTGATCCTCTTCGACGGCACCGGCTGGCAGTACGCGGCCGAGGTGGAGCGAATCGGCCGAGCCGAGGTGGAGTTGCTGGTCCTCAGCCGGCAAAACGTGGACCGGGAACTGCCGGTCGAAGTCACCCTCGGCGTGTCTCTGCCCAAAGGAGACCGCCAACGGTGGCTCGTTGAGAAGGCTGTAGAGCTTGGAGTGGCCAGGATCGTCCCGCTGAAAGCGTCGCGGTCGGTCGCCCAACCGGTCCATCAGGCACTCGCGCGACTCCGGCGAACGGTCGTTGAGGCTTCCAAGCAGTGTGGCCGCAACCGGCTCCTGGAGATCTTGGAGCCGCAGCCCTGGACCGACTTTGCCGTGGGAGCCCCGAACGTGCCCCACCGTCTGCTGGCCCATCCCGAGGGGCACTCCAGACCCGCTCCGCATACGCCGGACAAGCCGTGGAGCGGACCCGCGGAAGGGGCGGTCCATCTGGCCGTCGGTCCCGAAGGAGGGTTTGTCTCAGAGGAGGTCGCTCTCGCCCTCGCCGTGGGATGGCGGCCGGTCGACCTGGGACCTCGCATCTTGCGGGTCGAGACCGCGGCGATCGTGCTGGTAGCCTTGGTCGCCCAGACTAAATGACGTTGCGTGATTCCGGGAGGGCGAGGCTCCTGCCGAGCCACGCTTCTGGCCGCCAAACGGGCGTGTTCTGCCCGGCTCGGCAGGAGCCTCGCCCTCCCACAACGGGGCGTGCCGCAACACGGCGGCCCGGTGCGTTGACGCTCTTCTAGGGTCGCGCTACACTGGGGGCTCGAACGGGCATTCCGCCGACTTTCGGTGGGGTCTGGGCATTCGATACTTGTACTACGAGATTTGCACTACGAGGAAGCAATCGCCGTGGCGAACGAAGCCATCGAACAACTGGCCATCAACACGATCCGCACCCTCTCGATGGACGCCGTCGAAGCGGCCAAGAGCGGCCACCCCGGCACGCCCATGGCCCTGGCCCCGGTCGCCTACGTGCTTTACAACGATTTCCTCCGCTTCGACCCGGCGTCTCCCGGCTGGCCGGCGAGGGACCGCTTCGTCCTCTCTTGCGGCCACGCCTCGATGCTCTTGTACTCCGTGCTCCACCTGACGGGGGTGCAGCGCCTCGGCGATAATTGCCGGCCCGTGGACGAGCCGGCCGTGCCGCTGGACGATATCCGCCGGTTCCGGCAGTTGGACAGCCGCTGCCCGGGACACCCCGAGCACGGGCACACGACCGGCGTGGAGACGACGACCGGGCCGCTGGGCCAGGGAGTTGCCAACAGCGTGGGCATGGCGATTGCCGCCCGTTGGCTGGCGGCCACCTATGACCGGCCGGGCTTTGACCTCTTCGGTTTCCGTGTGTATGCCCTGTGCAGCGACGGCGACCTGATGGAAGGGGTCGGCAGCGAGGCGGCTTCGCTGGCCGGGCACTTGAAGCTGGCGAACCTCTGCTGGATCTACGACGACAACAAGATCACCATCGAGGGTCGGACCTCGCTGGCGTACAGCGAGAACGTGGCCGTGCGGTTTCGCGGTTACGGCTGGAAGGTGGTCGAGGTGGACGACGTCAACCGGTTGGACGCCCTCCGCCGGGCCCTCAAGGTCTTCCAGAGGACGAAAGACCGGCCGACGCTCATCATCGTCCGCTCGATCATCGGCTTCGGGGCCCCCAACAAGCAGAACACGCACGGGGCGCACGGCGCCCCGTTGGGCGAGGACGAGGTGCGGCTGGCGAAGGCGGCCTATGGCTGGCCGCAGGAGCAGCCCTTCCTCGTCCCGGAGGAGGTTCGGGCCCATTTTGCCGCGGGCATCGGCGTGCGGGGACGAAAGCTGCGCCGGGCATGGGACAGGAAGTTCGCCCAATACAAGAAACAGCACCAGGAGCCGGCCGGCCAGATCGAGCGGATGGCGCGCCGGGAGCTTCCCGACGGCTGGGACGCCGAGATCGGCTCGTTCCCGGCCGACGCCAAGGGGCTCGCCACCCGGGTCTCCTCGGGCAAGGTCCTCAACCAGGTGGCCAAGAATCTCCCATGGCTCTTGGGCGGCTCCGCCGACCTGGCGCCCTCGAACAATTCCGTGCTGACGTTCGCGGACGTCGGCGATTTCAGCGCGGAGCACCCGGCGGGCCGCAACCTGCACTTCGGCGTCCGCGAGCACGCGATGGCCGCGATCGCCAACGGCATGGCCCTCTGCGGCCTGCGACCCTACGCGGCCACGTTCTTCGTCTTCAGCGACTACATGCGCCCCTCGGTCCGCCTGGCGGCGCTCATGGGATTGCCGGTGTTGTATATCTTCACGCACGACTCGATCGGCGTCGGCGAGGACGGGCCGACGCACCAGCCGATCGAGCACCTGGCCGCCCTGCGGGCCATCCCCGGCCTGTATGTGATCCGTCCGGCGGATGCCAACGAGGTGGCCGAGGCTTACCGGGTTGTCTTGGCCTCGACGAAGCACCCGACCGCGCTTGTGCTCACGCGGCAGAACCTGCCCACGCTGGACCGCACGAAATACGCCCCCGCGGCTGGACTGGCGCGAGGCGGCTACATCCTGGCCGATGCGCCCGACGGGAAACCGCAGGTGATCCTGATCGCCAGCGGGAGCGAGGTGGCCCCGTGCCTCGAGGCCCGCGAGCGGTTGGCGGCCGAGGGAATCCAGGCCCGCGTGGTGAGCATGCCCTGCTGGGAACTCTTCGACGCCCAGCCCGAGGCCTACCGCAACGAAGTGCTGCCGCCGGAAGCAGACGCCCGCGTCGGCGTGGAGCTGGGGGTCGAGTTCGGCTGGCGGAAGTATCTGGGCCCGCGCGGTCGATTCGTGGGCATGAACGGCTTCGGGGCCTCGGCCCCGGCGGGCGTGCTCTTGAAGCACTTCGGCATGACGCCGGAGAACATCGCCGCCGAGGCAAGAGCCGCCCTGGGAAACCCCGCCTGCCCTTCGCGTAGCGCTCCGGCGTGAGCGCATTGCCGGGATCCCTTACCACGCAGGCACAAAGACACGAACACCGAATCGAGTTCCGATGTTTGCGAGCCTTTGGAAGTCTGCGCGGTTCGCCGTGACTGAACGCAGCGCGATTCCCCTTTGTGTCTTCGTGCCTTTGTGGTGGAACCCACGCTGGCAGATCTCGTCTACACCACGTCCGGAATCGCGTACGGCTTGCGGTACTCCCGCTTGAAGAGCTTCATTGCCTCGGGGTCGCCGACGATCTGCTCGGTCTTCGGGTCGATCCGGACCTTCCGGCCGCCGAGGCGGTAGCTGATGTTGGCGTAGTGGGTCCACAGGGCGCTGCGGTGGCCCTCTTCCACGTCGGCGTTGGGCAGCTCCCGCGAGCGGACGCACCGGACGAAGTTCTCCTTGTGCTCCGGGTCGGGGAACTTGCCGTTCCCCTGGGCGATGATCTTGGGCCTCTCCCGCTCGGGCCGCCCGAAGACCTGCCAGCCGCCGCCGTGCCGGCCGACGATCATCAGCCCCTCGCTCCCGTAGATCTCGATCCGCGTAGCGCACTGCGGCCAATAAGGATACTCCGTGAGCGACTCGCGGATGTACGGGGAGATCTTGAGCATGTACGGCGTGTAGAGCGTCAACTCGAAGCTCACCAGGAGGCCGTCGAAGTCGTAGAGCGCGACCTGCGTATCTGGGGTCTCGGCGGCGCCGGTCGAATTGAAGCGGCCCCCGCTGCTGTAGACCGACTTGGGGTAATCCACCCCCAAGAGCCACCGGGCCAGGTCGATCTGGTGGCTGGCGTCGTTGGCGATGTCGCCGCCCGAGTAGCGCCACAGGTGGTGCCAGCCGGTGTGCAGCGTCGGGTTGTAATGGGCCTCGGGCGCCGGCCCGTTCCAAAGGTCCCAGTCAAGCCCCTTCGGCGGGTCGCGGTCCGGCTGTTGCGGGAAATTGCCCCACTCTTTCTGGTTGTAGATGCGGCAGAAGTGGATCTTGCCGAGCTTGCCGGATTCGAGGTACTTCTTGGCCTCCATGTTGTACGGGGCGCTTCGGTTCTGCGTGCCGACCTGGACGATCCGCTTGTACCGCCGCGCGGCCTCGACCAGCTTGCGGCCCTCCCAGCAACTATGGGTGAGCGGCTTCTCCACGTAGACGTCCTTCTCCGCCTGACAGGCAAAGACCGCGGCCGGGGCGTGCCAGTGGTCGGGCGTGGCGACGACCACCGCGTCCACCGACTTGTCGTCCAGCATCTTGCGGAAATCCTGGAGGGCCTTGGGCGCCTTTTCCTTCCCGGCAACGCTCTTGGCCAGGGCCTCGGCGCGGTTGATGTCCGGGTCGCAGACGTAGGCATACCGGCAATCGCCCCGTTCCACGAATCCCCCCGCCAGCGCGGTCGCGCGGCCGCCCGCGCCGACCGCGGCCAGGACGATCTTCTCGTTGGCCCAAGCGGCCGAGACGGAGTGCGGACTCTTCAGGATCGTGATTCCCGCGGCCAGACCCAGCCCGGCCTTCTTCGACCGATCGAGAAACTCGCGGCGACTGAGAGTGCTCATGGTGTTCGATTCTCCTGGCAAAGAGGGATGAACTCGTGAGGGGGCGTGCGACGGGGATGCCCAGGATCACTCACCGGCGCGATTATCGACGGGCCCGGCGGTGCTGTCAAGTTTCCGCCGAAGACGCCGACGGGCCGGCGCCGGCTACTTTTTCCCCAACTGCCGCTGCTTTCGGAAGAACTCGGAGAGGATCTGCCCGCACGGCTCGGCCAACACGTTCGAGACGACCAGCGAGCGGTGATTGAGCCGCGGGTCGTCCAGCAAGCGAAAGAGCGTGTGTACGGCCCCGGCCTTGGGATCGGCCGCCCCGTAGACGACGGTGGGAATGCGGGCCTGGAGGATGGCCCCGGCGCACATCGGGCAGGGCTCCAGCGTCACGTAGAGCGTACACCCGTCCAGCCGCCACGAGCCGAGTGCCGCGGCGGCCTGGGTGATGGCGATCATCTCGGCGTGGGCGGTGGGGTCGCGGAGCTGCTCCCGCTGGTTGTGCGCCCGGGCGATGACGCGGTCTTCGCGCACGATCACGGCGCCGATCGGCACCTCGTTCTCGTCCAAGGCCGCGCGGGCCTCGTCCAATGCGAGTTTCATGTAGCGGTCGTACACGGCTGCGAACGGGCCGACGTGCGGTCGGCCCCTAAACGGGCGCGAGTCGTCATCACTTAGCGTTTATGCCCCAGTGGCTCTCCGGCCGCCGCGATCCGGTCCTTCAGCCCGGCCACCTGCTCCCGGAGGCGATCCAGCTCCCCACGAAAGCGCCCGGCGCGGAGGCACTCCCCCTCCAACCGGGCAAAGACTCCCGCGGCAGGGCGCTGGCCAGTCCACCCTTCGGCCAACTGTTCGATCTCCCGGCGCAGGCCGCCCCGCAACCGGCTGTTGAACCCCCACAGCAAGAGCACGCACCAGGCCAGGAACCAGAAGAGCGACAAGAGGTAGAAATCCAGTCCGTAGAGTTGCACCGAGGGGGAAGCAAACCACGAGTCGTAGAAGAAATTCCTGGCCGGGCGGTACAAGATCACTCCCAGCATGGCCAAGAGCATGAACTCGTATCGCCAGCGGGTAAACCAGCCGGCGTGCCGATTGGCCACCCGCCCCAGCAGCGACTCCAACTCTCCCGCCACCCCGGCCACAAACGCCTGGACGGTCTCGTCCGCTTCCGCGGTCACCGTCTCGTAGCCCGCGGCCTCGCGCGCTAGTCCCGCCTCCGCCGCGTGGCCGTCGATCACCAGAGCGGCGGCCCGCAGCTCCGCCTCGTCCCAGCAGCCGGTGACTGCCCGGGCGGCGCGGGCCTGGGTTTGGCCCTCTCGGCGGCGCTTTCGCCACGTCCGCACGCCCTCGACCGCGCCCCACAAGGCCATCTGGGTCGGCGTCCGCGCCCGGAAGAGCAGACTCCCCATGAGCAGCCCGCCCAGCCCCTGATAGACGCGAAGCACGAAAGCAAACGGGCTGAACCCCCAGCGGGAGATGATCTGGCCCAAGAGCCGGTTTTCCCACTGCCGCCGGCTGGCCAGCAGCTCGCTCCGCATCGGCCCGGCAAGCCGGGCGGCCAACCGGGTCCGTTGTGTCCGGATTGCCTCTTCAAGCGCCGCCAGGGCCGGCTTCAACTCGTCGAGCCGCTCGCGGCACAACTGGAGTGTTTCCTCTGTCAGATCGAGGAGATTCGCCCGGCGAATCCTGGCGGCCGCCGTGCCGGCCAACTGCCGGGTGAGCAAGTCCATCAGCCCGGCGAATTCCCCCCGCGGCTCCAGGCCGCTGCGGGCGTCGGCCAGCGCGGCCGGGCAGTCGACAAGGAAGATGTGCCCGGGGGCGTATTGCGGCTCGATCACCCGCCGCCAGTCGTCGCGGATGTCCTCGTCCGCGTCGGCGTGCGTCTGGACGAAGACCAGCCGGGCCCCGGAAGCCGCTTGCGCCAGCTCCTCGGCGACGCGGGCGCTGCGGTACTTCTGCTGCGTGGTGGGCACCAGGAGCACGTCGCAGTGTGGCAAGATGCGACGCAGCCGGGCGAGGTTGCTCCCGGGGGAGTCGGCCGACTCGGCCGTGTCGGGGTCGGGGCAGTCGATCAGGACCAGATTGGCCAGTGCCGGGAGGTCCCGCTGGACCACGGCGACGCCCTCCGGCGGGATGCCCAACATCATGGGGGTCAGGTCGGGCCGGCAGATAAGTGTCGGCAACCGCGTGGTGGGGCGTGATCTGCCCGTTTTAGCTACATCGTCCCCCACCAGGGCGTTTACCAGGGCGCTCTTCCCGACACCCGTTCCACCCAGAGTAGCTACCACCAGCGGTGCTTCCATGCGAATCCGCATCAAATCGAGCCGCTCGAGGAGGCGGTGGACCAGGGCGGCGCACGTCCGGGCGGGCTGCCAGGCCGGCGCACCCTCGCCCCATCGTTTCAGGGCCTCCGCGAGGGAGTCCATCTCGGCCAGCACTTCCAGGTGGGCCAATTCGGGGCGTTTCATACCACAAACATAGCAGAAATCCACCGCTTGGGGGAACTGTTCGCCGGGGGTGCCTTCCGGTATGCTTACGGCGAGGGCACGGGCCCCACCTGGGCGAATTCCCTCGCCCGGCGTTGCGAGACAGGAGGATGTCATGCGATACGCGATGCCCATCTTGCTGGCGTTACAGTGGACCCCTTGGATCATTGCCGGAGCGGCCGTCGCCGTTCTCTTCTTCGGGGTATTGGCGATCATCGTGCTGCTCTACGGGAACCTGTGGTTCCAGGCCTACATGTCCAATGCCCGCGTCTCGTTCCTCGAGCTGATCGGGATGAGCTTTCGGCAGGTCCCCTCGCGGATGATCGTGCAGGCGAAGATCATGGCCCTGCAAGCCGGCATCGGGGATGAACAAGAGATCGGGATCAGCACCCGCCGTCTCGAGGCCCATTACCTGGCCGGGGGCAACGTGCCCAAGGTGATCCGGGCGCTGATCGCCGCCCATCGGGCCGACCTCGATTTGAACTTCGACCGCGGCGCCGCCATCGACCTGGCCGGGCGAGACGTGCTGGAGGCCGTGCAAACGAGCGTCTACCCCAAGGTGATCGACTGCCCCGACCCGGTGAAAAGCCACAAGTCGACCCTCGGCGCGATCGCCAAGAACGGCGTGGAGCTGCGGGTCCGGGCCCGGGTCACGGTGCGGACCAACCTGAAACGGCTCATCGGCGGAGCCACTGAAGAGACGATCATCGCCCGGGTCGGCGAGGGGATCATCACCGCGATCGGCTCCTCGGAGACGCACCTGCTGGTGATGGAAAACCCGGACAAAATCTCCAAGGCGGTGCTGGAGCGCGGGCTGGACGCGCAGACGGCCTTCGAGATCGTCTCCATCGACATCGCCGACATCGACGTGGGGGAGAACATCGGCGCCCGGCTCCAGGCCGATCAAGCGGAGGCGGATACCCGCGTCGCTAAGGCCAAGGCCGAGGAACGCCGCGCGTTGGCCATGGCCCGCGAGCAAGAGATGAAGGCCGAGGTGGCCCGCAATCGCGCCGGGGTGCTCCTGGCCGAGGCCGAAGTTCCCCTGGCGATGGCCGCGGCGTTCCGCGAGGGCAACCTGGAAGGGTCCCGGAATCGCGGCCCCAGCGCGGCGTGACGGCGGAGACACTGGGGCGCGGGCAGTCGTTGCGGCAGAGCCGCGCGGGCCTACTTCTTGTTCGGCCGGTTCTTTCCGGCGGCGGGGGCCTCGTCGGCAGCCGGATCGGCGGCGAACGGGTCCTCGGCGTCCTGGGCCGCAGGGCCCGCCGCCTTCTTAGGGGTTCCTCGCTTCGTCGAGGTAGCCTTCTTGGTCGAGGATTTTCCTGCGGCCGGCGGGGCATCGGTTGCGAACGGGTCGGCCTCATCGGCGGCGGGCTCTGTGGCCGCCGGTGCCTTCTTCGAGGATGAGGGGCCCTTCTTGGGCGTCGACTTCTTCGTTGCGGCGCCGCTCGGGGCGAAGAGGTCGCCCTCTTCCGCCGGCTCCTTGGCAGCCGCCGGCTTCTTCGTCTTCGAGGCCGTGCCGGCCGCTTCGGGCCTTCCCACGACGGCATCCTCCGCCGCCTTCTTGTCGAGCGCTTTCTTGGCCGCCGTCTTCTCGTCAATGGGCGCGGGAGCGAACGGATCGGCTTCCGCGGCGGGTTCCTTCGCGGCCGCGGGTGGCTTTGCAGCCGCGGGGGCAGGGCCGGGAGCGAACGGCATGGCGAACGGATCCGCCTCAACGCCCTCGGGCGGCGGAACCTCTTTGGCCGGGATCTTCGGCTCCATCAACGGCTTCTTCTCCAGAGCGTGGCCGTGAGCGGGAGCAGGTGTCTTCACCCCAGCGGGCGCCGTCGGAGCGGCCGGCGCCTTGGCCGGCTCCGTCGCGAACGGGTCTTCGGGAGGAGGCGCCGGGACCGCGGGCGCGGCCACACCGGGCGCTTTCTCCGGCCCCGGCACCGCGGGCCTGGCCGGCACGGGCTTCGGCACTCCCTGCTCGCCGAAGGTCACGTCGGGCGGGGTCGGCGCGGGCTGTCCGGCGGCGCCGGGGGCCCCGGTCGCCTGTTGCTGTAATACGCGGGTCTCCTCGCGGCGGAGTTGCTCGTAGCGGGCCTTTCGCAGCTCCTCCGAACGCTTGAACGCCAGGAGGCGGGCCTCCGCCCGATACTGCTCCAGCACAGACCGGCCGCCGCCCTGCACGCGCTCCAGCGCCTTGCTGACGTTGTAGACCTTGTCCGGATCGGTCGTTTCCAGCTTGGCCCCCTTCTGGAAGTCCTGCTTCGCCTCGTCTTCCCGGCCGAGCTTCAAATAGCACAGCCCGCGGAAGTAATAGAACCGAGGGTCGCTGGCCGCCGTGGCAATGGCCGAAGTCAAGAGGTCGTGGGCGCGGCGATAATCGCCCGTGAAATAGGCGTGGACGCCGGCCCCATAGGTCTGGCCCGAGATGGCATCCTGGGCTCGCACCGACGTGGTGCCAAGGAGGAGCAGTCCTCCGACCAACACAGCGAATCTCCTCGACATAACGGACTCCTAGCGGCGAAAAACGGTAAGTGCAAGGCGGGCCGGCGTTCCTGTAAATCCTAATCCCGCGCTAGGCCATTTGCAAGCAAAGTCAACGCTAGTGCGGACTTGGAGAGACATCAGCCGCGGCAACGACCGCCCGGAAGGGTGATGCCCCTCTGTGGGTCAAAAACCGCGTACCCCGATCTGGTGGCCGTCCCTGCCCGCCGGTTCGTCAAGCAAGCTCCTCGGCCGGCTCGCCAGTCCAGCCCGCCGCTGCCTATACTAGGAGTTGTTGCACGATCCCGGGAAGGCGCGAAACCTGCGGCAGGACGATTGGCCATGGCCGAGACTCGGCAGATTGTCTCCGTTCGGGAAGCCAAGGCGCCGTTTTTCGTCGGGATCGACCTCGGCGGCACCACGGTCAAGCTCGGCTTGGTCGACGACCTGGGCCGGCCGCTCTGCTGGCACAGCATCCCCACCGAGGTCCAGCGCGGCCCCGAAGATGCCGCCTGCCGCATGGGCCAAGCCGTCCGCAAGGGAATCGCCGATTGCGGGCTGGAGCCTTCGGCGGTCGCCGCGGTCGGGCTCGGCTCGCCCGGGATCCTCGACTTCCGCGCCGGCGTGATGGTCAACCCCACGAACTTCAAGGGTTGGGGCGGGTTCCCGATCCGCGACCGCGTGAGCCATCACTGCGGGCTGCCGGTCGCGCTGGCCAACGACGCCTCGGCCGCGGCCTACGGCGAGTTCTGGGTCGGCTCCGGCCGCTCCTTCCGCAGCCTGATCCTACTGACGCTGGGCACCGGCGTCGGCTGCGGGATCATCATCGGCGACTTGATCATCGAGGGCGAAAACGGCCACGGCACCGAGTGCGGCCACATCCTCATCGATCCGGCGGACGACGCCCGGATCTGCTCCTGCGGGCAGCGGGGTCACTTGGAGTCCTACGCCAGCGCCAACGGCGTGATCGGCCGCACGCGGGACGCCATTGCCGCGGGCCGGTCCAGCTCGATTGCCGGGCGGCTGGCCGCGGGGGCGGAGCTGACGCCGCTTCTGGTGGCCGAAGAGGCCGAGGCGGGGGACGACCTGGCCCTGGAAATCGTCCTGGAAACGGCCCGCTATCTGGGCATGGGCATCGTCACCCTGCTCCACACCATCGATCCGAGCGGTGTGCTCATCGGCGGGGCCATGACCTTCGGGGGAAGCCAGCGGGAATTGGGGCGGCGCTTTCTGGCCCGGGTGCAGGAGGAGGTCCGCCGCAGGGCGTTCCCGATCCTTGCGGAGCGGACGATCCTCGACTTCGCCACGCTGGGCGGCGACGCCGGGCTGATCGGCGCGGCCGGGATCGCCCGGGTGGAGCACTTCGCATCGCTGCGGCACTCCGGCGACGACTCCCGTCACGCGGTGCAAGAGACCTCGGCCACGCGCCGGGTGTGAGTCTCTTCGGTCCGCGACGCCGTGAAGACGTCGCCGTTGCCGGGCCGGTCGCACAACGTGGCCCTTTGCCTGCTTCCCTCTGCCTGCTTCCCTCTGCCCTTGTTGACCACCCTCGGGACCGCGGCCTCCTCTGAAGTGGCCAAAATCGCATTGTGGACAACATGAGGCGTTTGGCACGTTTTGGGCCAGAGACGGCCGAACCGTAATCCTTTGCCGGATAAGGACTTAAGTGGGTATCTTATGGGGCGTGGCGCACCAGCCCCTGGCGGCATGGTCAACGATCTCCCGGGAAACCGCCGTGAAGTGCTGACCCGGCAACGAC
>CAYGZA010000208.1:0-12248 GCA_964354135.1 uncultured Planctomycetaceae bacterium | reverse complement strand
CCCAGCCCCTGACCCCTAGCCCCTTCTTCTAGAATCTCGCCAGCGTGTTGAGAATGTTGAACCACGAGCCGAACACCAGGGCGGCGTACACCGCGACAGCCCCGCCTCCAATCACAAGCGTTAGCACGATGGGGACAAACACCCGGGCCTTCTCCGCCAGATACCTGGCCCGCTGGCGATAGGTCTCGGCAGTATGGCGCAAGGCCGGCAACAGGGCCCCACGCCTTTCCCCGGCGACCAAGAGCCAAGCGGCCAGCGGCGGGAGTCCGGTGTCCTTCAGTTGAGTGCTCGCGAGGGGCTCACCGCGCTTTAGCGCTTCGGCAATCTGGCGTGCCGAGGCCACCAGCCGGGCGCCGCCGACGGTCTCGGCCGCCAGGACAATGCCCTCCGGGAGCGGAACGCGGCTTTCGACCAGCAAGGCCAGCACGTCGGCAAACGAAGCCACCCGGGACTGGCGCAGCATCCGGCCGGTCCAAGGGAGCCACCCGAGAAACCAACCCGCCGCACGGGGCTCGACCAACGCCGCACGGGCCGAACAATGCCACCACGCCCCAACCAACACCACGACCACCAATGGAACTGCCGGGCCCCAGTAGGCCGCCGACTCGCCCCATCGCACGAGCGTTGCCATGAGCGTTTGGCCGGGGACATGGAAATCCTCGAACATCGCCAGGATCGAGCCCGCCATCTTCACGGTGAAGAGCACAAACGCCCCCCAGGCGACCAAGAAGACGATGAGAGGATAGATAATGCTGGCTGCGACCATGCGCCGGGCTTCGGCCAGTCGCCGGGCAGAGCCTGCCAGCGATTCCAACGCGAGGGGCAAGCGGCCCGACCGCCACCCCGCCTGCACCACCGCCCGATACACCGGCGGGAAACCGGCAGACTCGTCGGCAAAGACCTCGGCCAGCGTCTCCCCGCGCTCCATGCGCTGGGCGAGCATGGCCGCCAGTTTGCCGGAGCGGCCGGGCATGTCTTTGGCCAGTTGCGCAAGCCCGAGATCCAGCGGCACCCCGAGCCGCACCAGGGCGGCAATCTCGTCGTTCAGAGCGATCAAGTCGTCAAAGGTCATAGAGAGTCACGTTCAGAGGGCACATCCCCCAGGGGCGTCCCACCACTCGCTTCGGCACCGATATGTCGCAGCGTCGCCTGACGCAACGAATCCTCTCGGGAGAGACCTGGTGAAAGGAGCTGAAGTCGCCTGGCAACCTCGAACACCGAAGGGGGTGACTCGCGTTGTTGCAGGGCAAAGCTGGTTGCCTGCAAAACACCCAGCGAAAGGCCTAGGGCCACCAAAAGGGCTGCCGCAAACGCCGAGGCCGACCGCCACTTGGCCGAAATGCGCTCCCTACGCAGCTCGGACTGCACGCTGCCGAGCACACGCCGCCGCAGTGCCGCTGAAGGCTCAGGCCGCGGGCCGCACGCCAGCAAGCGTTCCACTTCTTCGCATTCGGGGGGCAACTGGGAGTTCTCCACTACCGTCCCCCTCTTAGCGAAGTCCTCGCACCGGCCAGAGAAGTCTTCAACTTCTTCAGGGCGTAATGGTAGCGGCTGGCCGCCGTGCTGACACTCCCTCCCATGACCTGGGCAATCTGGGCAAACGTCAATTCGCCGTCAATTCTCAGGCTCATGACCTCACGCTGCTCGTCGGGGAGTGAGCGAATCGCCTGTTGCAGCCGGTGCCAAACCGGGTTATCCGACGCGACCTGCTCAACCGGAGCGATCGCTTCGTCCGCTGCCGCGGGCGATACGTGAAGGGCTCGCGCTCGTCGAGCGGCGCACCGCCCCGCCGCCCGGTGCAACGCCGTAAACAAGTACGCCGTCAGGTCACGCAGGTCGCCGAGCCTATCGCGCGAACGGACCGCGGCCAGGAACACGTCCTGCACCGCGTCCTCCGCATCTTCCCGACGGCTCAGCATCCGCAATGCCGCCCGATACATCCGAGCGGCAAAGCGGTCGTACAGAGCCGCGAATGCGTGCTCGTCGCCGGCGGCAAGGCCAAGCAGCAGCGGGTCGGTGCCGGGGCCATTCACTCATTGCTCCTAGAGGATAAGAGCCGAGTTGCCCGACGTTTTACTTACAAATCCATCGGTTTTCCGGACATTCACGCCCACGCCCACGTCATCTCCCCTACGCAGACGGGGATGGTCGTTCGCCTGCACCTCCCGAAAACCCCAGTATCCGCCGTACCTCCGCGGGGCTCGTCAGACCCTCCTCGACCATACGGCACGCACGCTGCCAGCGGCTTACCGTCCCCGCCTCGGCAGCCAACCGCTCGATGACGGCCGTCTCCGAGCGGGCGAGGATTGCGCGAGCCAGCTCGCTGCGCGACAGCGCAAGCGTTTCTGCCAGAACCAGACGCCCTCGATAGCCGGTTCCGCCGCACAGGTTGCACCCCCGCGGGGCCATGACCCGCTCTACGGCCAGGCCCAGCCGGGCGTCGGGATCGTCGATCGGCTCCGCGCACGAGCAGAGTCGGCGCAGCAGCCGCTGGTTGAGGATGGCCAAAAGCCCGCTGCGCAATACATAAGGCTCGATGCCCATATCCAACAGCCGGCCGACCGTTTCCGCAGCGCTTCCGGCATGAAACGTGCTCAGCAGGAGGTGCCCGGTCAGGGACGCCTGGAGCGCCGCCTCGGCCGTCGCCCGGTCCCGGATCTCGCCCACCATGATGACCTCCGGGTCCTGACGCATGAGAAACCGCAGGCCCGTGGCCAGGTCGAACTGGACCGCCGGGTTGACCTGCGACTGGGCCACGCCGGGGACGGCCACTTCAATGGGGTCTTCCAGCGAGACCAGGCTCCGTTGCGTGCCGGAGCACGCGGCGATTTCCCTCATGCAGGCATAGATGGTGGTCGTCTTGCCGCAGCCCGCCGGGCCCGTGGCCAGGATCGCCCCCGAGGTCTCCTGCAAGAGCCGCCGCAGGGGCACCAACACGTCTTCCGGGAATCCCAGGTCGTCCAGCCGCTGATACCTCTGCGGCCCGGCAAACAACCGCACCACCGCCTTTTCGCCGTAAAGGGTGGGAAAGGTGCTGACCCGCATCTCCACGTCGTTTTGCGGCGTGCGGATGCGGCCTTCCTGGGGCACGTCGTTGCGGTAGGTGAGCAGCTCGGCGCGGACCTTCAGCCGAGCAATGATGTTGGGACTCAGGGCGGCAGGGAACCGCGGACCGGGCTGCAACACGCCGTCGACGCGCAGCCGCACCTCCAGCCCGTCGGGCGACGGCAGCAAGTGCAGGTCGCTGGCCCCCAACTCGCGACCCGCCGCCAAGAGGCGGTCCACGACCTCCACGGCGTACTGCGGGTCCTTGGGGTCCAGCCCGGCGAATCGCTGCAAGAAGTACGGGTCGATGGGCTCCATGCCCTCGATCCTAACCCGAATCGCCCGCCGCGGAAAGCCCCGGCGAGGTTTCACGCCGGGGCGCAAAGGCGTGAAACGAGAGAAAAAGGGACCAGCGGCCGCGGCGCGTTGCACTGCCCGGGGGCTTGGGCTATTCTGGTGGCAAGACTGGGAGCGGCAGGCCCGCCCGACTCTCGCACCAACCGCACGAGGAGAAATCCATGAGCAAGAACCTCTTGAGCAGGCGTCATCTGTTCCAGACGGCGGCAGCCGCAGTTGCCGCTCCTTACGCGATTACGTCCACCGCCTTGGGCAGTGCCGACACGCCCCCGGCCAGCGAGCGCGTCGGCTTGGGCCACATCGGCGTGGGCAACCAAGGCGGCGGGCTGTTCCGCGCGTTTCAGGGCTGCAAGGGCGCCCAGAGCGTCGCCGTCTCGGACGCCTACAAGGACCGCCGCGAGGCCGTCGCCAAGATGTGCAAGGGCACCGCTTACGCCGACTTCCGCGAGCTTCTGGCCCGCAAGGACGTCGACGCCGTGATCATCGCCACGCCCGACCACTGGCACGTGCCCATGGCCATCGCCGCGGCCCGGGCCGGGAAGGACGCCTACGTGGAGAAGCCGCTGGGCGTGACCATCGAGGAGTGCCTGGCCGGGCTGAAGGCGTTTCGTGACAACGACCGCATCTTCCAGTACGGCACGATGCAGCGGAGCTCCGCCCATTGCCACTTCGGCTGCGAGCTGGTGCGCAACTGGAAGATCGGCAAGGTCCACACGATGGAGGTGATTGCGCCCAACGGCGGGGCTGGCGGCTCGACCCAGACGGTCCCGGTGCCGGCCAACCTGGACTTCGAGATGTGGACCGGCCCGGCGCCGGTCAGGCCGTTCACGGCCGACCGCCCCCGACCGGTCGGAACCTACTGGATCTACGACTACTCGATCGGTTATCTCGGCGGCTGGGGGGCCCACCCGCTGGACATCATGGTCTGGGGGAGCGACGCGGACATGGTCGGGCCAGTCGCCGTCGAGGGCACGGGCGTGATTCCCGCCGACGGGCTTTACGACACGGTCTACAACTGGGACATGAAGTTCCAGATGGCCGATGGAGTGAAGATGACCTTTCTGCCCGGCGGCGACTCGACCAAGTTCATCGGCACCGACGGCTGGGTGCGGATCTGGCGGGGCGGGATCGACGCCGAGCCCAAGTCGCTGCTGAAGACCAGAATCTCGCTCAATGAGATGAAACTCATCGACAGCAAAAACCACTACCAGAACTTCGTCGATGCGGTGAAGAACCGCGCGACGCCGGTCAGCAACATGGCCGACGCCGTGCGGAGCGACATCATCAGCCACCTGTCGAACATCGCCGTGCGGCTGAAGCGCAAGGTCACCTGGGACCCGAAGAAGGAAACGATCGTCGGCGACGACGAGGCAGCCAAGCTGATGCGCCGCGAGTATCGGGCCCCGTGGGGACTGTGAAAGAGGGGCGGGGTTTTCAACCACAAAGGCACAAAGACACGAAGGAGGAAGACAGAAGATAGGAGAAGGGACAGCCGGTCGAACAGGAAGGGGGGTGCGTCGCTCATCTTCTGATTTCTGTCTCCTGACTTCCATCTTCTTGCCTCGCGTCTTCGTGCCTTTGTGTCGTTGTGGTTCAGTTTCTGTTTGAGCTGAGCATGATCTGCTGCCGTTTCCTCACCCTCTCACTGTGCGTCGCTCCAGCCATCCTTGGTTTCGAGAAGGCTGTTGTCGAAGCGATCCGTGCAGGCAAGACGATTGCCGGCGCCGACCTGAAGTTCGTCGCTGCGATCCGCAAGATCGACGAGCTGCGCGGGCAACTCGAATTCGACGCTGTGGGACGACTGGTCGGCGTGGACCTGGCCGGCGACCGGGTCTCGATCGGCGACGCCGAGGTGCCGCTCCTCTTGGCCCTGCCCAACCTCAGACGGCTGCGCCTCTCCGGGAGCGGGATCACGAGTGCCGGAGTCAGGCAGATTAACAGCATCCACGGCCTTGCGGAGCTAAGCCTGCTGGACGCCCAGATCGACAACGACGATCTCGGCCGGCTCGCCGCGCTTCCGAACCTCGCCTCGCTCAGCATTCAGCGCAGCCCGCGGATCACCGACGAGGGCCTGGAGCAACTCAAACGCCTCCCGAAACTGGCAAGTCTGGGACTGTTGGACCTGAACGTCACCGACAAGGGGATCGCGCGCCTGACCGGCCTTTCCCGGCTCAGGCTGCTGGATCTCCGCGGCTGCGTGCAGCTCACGAATGCCGGCCTCCGGCAGCTCCGGACGCTCAAGAACCTCAAGGTCCTCCGGCTCCGCGGCTATTCCATCGGCGACGACACGCTGGCGATCCTGAAGGACTTCCCCGGGCTCGTCGGCCTGATGATCGAGGAATCCTCGATCACCAACGCGGGCCTGGCGCACCTGAGCAGGCTTCCGCTGGAGGACATCGGCCTCTTCCGCTGCTACAGCGTGGGCGACGAGGGACTGGAGCATCTCAAGGGCATGGCCAACCTGCGGCAGCTCTCCTTGCGCGACATGCCGATCACCGGCGCCGGGCTGGTCCACCTCGGCGACAAACAGAAGCTCGCCGTCCTGCGCCTGAACGAGACCGGCGTGAACGACGCCGCCCTAAAGCACCTCGCCGGGCTGAAAAACCTAGTCCGACTGGAGCTGCGGCAGACGCGGATCACCGACGCCGCGGTGGAGCCTTTGACGCAACTGAAGGCCCTCAAGGTCCTTAACGTCGCCCAAACCGGCACGACCGAGGACGCATTGAAGAGACTCAAAGCGGCCCTGCCCGGCTGCGACGTGCAGAGATGATGAGAGGATCACGAAATCACGAAAGCACGAAACATGATTGACTTTCGACGGACCGTTGCAGTTGTGCTGCTTCTCTCATCCACCGCCGATGCGGCCGACTCGCTTCCCGAGGCCGACGGCTACCGCGGGATCTGGTACGCCAACGAGCCCTCCAAAGACGAGTACAAGTTCAAGTACAGCGGCGGCATGGCCACCTATCCGCAGCAGCACATCCCCATCGCCTGCTACTCGCCGGAGGCCAACAAGACCTTCTTCGTCTACGGCGGCACGCCGCCCGACGCGAACCGCCTCTTGCACATGGTCTCCTACTACGACCATGCCGCGGGCACCGTGCCGCGCCCGAGAGTCCTGCTGGACAAGAAGACCGACGACGCCCACGACAACCCCACGCTGATGCTCGACGACCGCGGCCACCTCTGGGTCTTCTCCAATGCCCACGGCACGGGCCGGCCCGCGTACATTCATCGCAGCCGAGAGCCGTATTCCATTGACGCCTTCGAGCGGGTCGCCACGACGAACTTCTCGTATTCCCAGCCTTGGTTCCTGCCGGGAGAGGGGTTTTGCTTCTTGCACACGCGATACACCGGCGGGCGGCGGTTCTTGTTCGTCTGGCGGAGCCGCGATGGCGTAACGTGGGAAGAGCCGCAGCCGCTGGCCCGGGTCGCCCAGGGGCATTATCAGATCAGTTGGCGCGAACGCACGCGGATCGGCACGGTCCTGAATTACCACCCGCTCGGCAAAGGGGTGAACGCCCGCACGAATCTCTACTACCTCGAAACGCGAGACGTCGGCCGGACGTGGACCACGGCCGACGGCCGGCCGCTGGCACTGCCGCTCACCGAGATCCGCAACCCCGCGATCGTGCGCGACTATGAGTCCGAAAAGCGGCTGGTCTATCTGAAGGACCTCAACTTCGACGCCGCGGGCAACCCGGTGATTCTGTATCTCACCAGCGGCCACCACGCCTCGGGCCCGAAAGGCGACCCGCGGATTTGGCATACGGCCCGTTGGACCGGAGCGAAATGGGAAATCCGCGACGCGATGCGGCCGGACAACAACTACGACTTCGGGTCGCTCTACGTCGAGCCGGACGGCACCTGGCGGATCATCGCCCCCACCGAGCCCGGGCCGCAGCCATACAACCCCGGCGGCGAGGTGGTCCTCTGGGTCTCGAAAGACCGGGGGGCGACTTGGGCCAAGGTGAAGCAATTGACCCGCGCGAGCCGGTATAATCACACGTACGTCCGCCGGCCCGTGGGCGCCCACCCCGATTTCTACGCCCTCTGGGCGGACGGCGACGCGAGGCAGAAGTCCGAGAGCCAATTGTACTTCACCAACCGCGACGGCGATCACGTGTGGCGCTTGCCGGCCCGCATGGACGGTCCGGCGGCGAAGCCGGAGATTGCGTGGTGAGGGGCGAGGGGTGAGGGATGAGGGGCGAGGGACGAAGCGTAGCGGCGGGGCTTGCCCCGCGATCCAGTGGCCACCTGGTCAACGATCTGCCGAGAACGCAGGGAGTGATTGCCATGAAGAAGTCGAGATCCTGTGTGGCGGTGGTGCTCTTCGTGCTTCTGGTTCGCGCGGCTGCGGGCCAAGGGACTCGCGAGCTTCGCGTCTACGGGCCCCGTCTCGATGCCGGGGCGGTCCTGTCGCTGGCCGATCTCGGCAAGTCCGCTGTGCAGGGGACGCAGCGGTACGAGCTGGTCCGCAAAGCCATGTTCGGCGAGGCGAACCTGGAGCGGAGCGAGGTCCTGGCCTTTGAAGAGAACCAGTCCTTCACCTTCGCCGCCGGGGTCTTCCACGGGAAGATCCCTCGTCAGGTGCCGGGGGGCGTTCGCGTGGAGTCATTCGAGTGGGTGCGGCGGTTTCTGCTATTGAAGCCCGGGTGTCTCGTCGTGGACGATCAAGTGAGAATGCAAACCCCACTGCTGCGGGTCGGATGGGTGCTTTGCTCAAGTGAGAAGGCGGAGAGGATCGGGGATCGGCGGTTCCGGGTTCGGGATCGGGCTGGTCAAGTGACGTTGGAGACCCTCCTGCCGCGAGATGTCGAAGGCCATGCTCTGGCCGGACTCCCGGGAACTCAGCCTGGCAGCCACGCCTTGGCGGTTGCCTCGAAAGAAGCGTCGGCGGTGACGCGATTTCTCCACTTGGTGCGGATCAAAGGCGGAGAAGAGGCCCAAGGCGAGGCAGTGAAGTTGCACGCCAAGGACGACGGCCTGTTGGAGTTGGACGTTGGGGTCGGCGATCGGACCTTCCGGCTGACGCTGCCGCCGCCGGACGCCGGGGCGGGGGACATCGCCATCCAGAAGGCCGACGGGACCAACCTCCTCCAACAGCGGCCGCTGGCCTCGGGCATCCTGCCACACACGCCCGAAGGCTTGAAGCTGCTGGAGCAATGGGATAGCGCCTACCGCGGCGGCAAGCGGCCCGGCTGGGACACCGGGCGGCCGTCGAGCCACTTGGCTCAGGCGGTCGAGAGTGGGAAGATCAAGCCCTGCCGGACGCTGGAGCTCGGATGCGGCCTGGGCACCAACGCGATCTACCTGGCCGGTCGCAAGTTCGACGTCTCAGCGCTGGACATCGCCCCTTCGGCCCTCAGCGGCGCGATGGAGAGGGCCAAGAAGGCGAATGTCAGCGTTCAGTGGGTCCTGGCCGACGTGCTCGCGCCGCCGAAAATCGGGCCCTTCGATTTCATCTACGACCGTGGCTGCTATCATGGGGTGCGGCGGGGCAATGCCGCGGGCTACATCGAGACGCTCCGCAAGCTGACCCGGCCCGGCAGCCTCGTGTTGATCGAGGCCGGCAACGCCAACGAGCCGCCGCCCCATTACGGGCCGCCGCGGGTCAAGGAAGAAGAACTCCGGGCCGATTTCTCCGCCGACTTCGACTTTCAGGAACTTCGCGAAACGCACTTTAACACGAGCGACCCGAATGGAAAAGGAGCCCTCTCCTGGTTCGTCCTGCTGCGGCGCAAGGACAAACCGTGAGAGAGAAGCCGTCAGCGATCAGCAAGAAAGCTGATAGCTGACGGCTCTTGATCCGTGGCAAACACGTGACCCCCTTTGGACACTCTCAAGGAGCCATCCATGGACCCTCACACACCCGGTGATCGTCATTCCGCGCATCCCCACCGTTGTTCCTGCTGCGGCGAGTCGGAATATGAGCCGGCGGGGATCAGCCGCCGCGGGTTTCTCGGCGGAGTGGGAACGGCGACGCTGGCCGGCGTGGGCTGGACAGCCTTGGAGGCCGGTGCAGGCCCCGCAGAGCCGCCCCCGCGGACCAATCTCAACAAGGGCACCCCGCTGCGGGTCAAGCCGGTCTTGGCGTACTCGCTGGCCCGCCGCGTCGAGCTGACCAGTTGGCGTCCCTACGGCGGCTTGCAGACCCCCGAGCACGTCGATCAAGAGGTGCAACGCATTGGGGAAGAACTCAAGAGGCTGGCTGCCAGTGCGGATTTCGGTCTGGAGCTTCTTCCCTTGGCCCGGGCCTCCAGCGACGCCGAGGTCGCCGCGGTGGCCAAGAGCGATGCCGACGTGCTGTTGGTCTATGGCGCCGGCGGGCCCCAGCAGTGGTTCGAGACCCTCGCGGCTTCCAGCAAACCGAACATCCTGTTCGTCCGCCACCGCTCGGGCCCCGTCTACCTGTGGTACGAGATCGCCCACTGGCGACTGCTGCGCAAGAGCGAAGACCTGATGGCCGAGCCGAACATGGACACGGACGACGTCGTGGTGGACGACTACGGCGACGTGCGGTGGCGTCTGCGGGCCCTCTACGGCATGAAGAACACGATGGGCACCCGCGTGCTGGCGATCGGCGGGATGGCGGCCTATAGCGCCCCGGGGCAGAAACTCGGGCCCGCGTATGCCCAGAACCTCTGGAAGTTCGGCTTCAAGACGGTGTCCCACGAGGAGCTCGAAAAGCACCTGACCAAGGCCCGGGCGGACCAGCAGGTCGTCAAGCAGGTCGAGCGGCAGACCGACGAGCTTCTCGCGCAGAAGGGCGTCACCTTGCAGACGGACCGCAAAGCGGTGGTCAACACGCTGCTGGCCCTCAAGGTCTTCAAGGACCTCATGCAGGAGGCGGGGGCGAGCAACCTCGGCGTGGCCCAGTGCATGGGCGGGCTGATCCGCGTGATCCAGACCCCGCCGTGCCTCATCCTCAGCCTGCTGAACGACGAGGGCTACACGGCGTTTTGCCACACCGACATGACGCACACCGTGCCCGGCGTCCTCTTGCGGCACATTTCGGGCAAACCCTCGTTCGTGAGCAACTCGCACTATCCGCACCACGGCCTTGTCATGCTGGCCCATTGCTCGTCGCCCCGAAAGATGAACGGCAGGGATTACGAGCCGACGAAGATCATGACCCACTTCGAGTCCGACTTCGGCGCGGCGACGAAGGTCGAGTACACGAAGGGGCAGGTCACCACGAACCTGATCCCGAACCTCCGCTGCACGAAGTGGTTTGGCTTCCGCGGCAAGATCGTGGATACGCCGTTTCTGGACACTTGCCGCTCGCAGATCGACATGCAGATCGACGGCGACTGGCGCAAGCTCCTGCGCGACATGCAGGGCTTCCACACCGTCACCTGCTACGGCGACTACCTGCGCGAAGTGGGCTACGTGCTGAAGAAGGTCAAGATGGAGTGGGAGAACGTGAGCGAGACGACCTAGTGTCGCGTCACGTCCGTCGTGCAATAGCCCCTGTAAAGCCCAGGGGCTGCAAATCCTGGGCTTTGGGAAGAGAGAACGAAGTAGGGCCGGCTCTGCCGGCCGCGACGCATCGGTCGGGCCGGGCATTCCCGTGCTCCAGCGGGTCGAGAGACCGAAACGGGTTCACTTGCATTACGGCTGACGCCTTTCGCCTGGCGCACCGAAAGCACGAAGGGGCGTGCGACAGTGTAACTGTCGCGCCAACGTGGCCTAATACTTCAATCGCCCTTCACATTCAGGACGCGAGCGGAGACCAGCAGCAGGGTCTCAGTGTGCCGGGGGCCGGATTCGGACACGGCGACGACCACCACCGTCTTCCCGGCGGGGGCCTTGACGGTGCTTCGGAACTGGGCCTGGAGGATCGACGGCTGGCGGACCGTCTCCCCCTTGGTCGAAGTGAAGATTGCCTTGCCTTCCTCGAGCCTGCCAGGACGCGACTCGTTGAGGTCGATCTCCATGATCACCGTGTCGCTCGGCGCGACGTGCGGCGTGATGCCGACCAGCAGCCCGGTGTGGATGAGCTCCACGCTGTTCGTTTGACCGAACGCAGTGACCGACGTGCCCATGATAAACGGTTCTTGCCGTCCAAACTGGACAGACGCGGGCTGCCTGTCGAGCGTGGTCATTTGCAGCCGGTTGAGGACTTCCAACCGCCCCCGCGCTCCCAGCTTGCGGAGTTCGGCGACGATCGCATCGTGCGGGGCGGCCAAGTCCAGATCGATCACTGCCGGGTCGGATTTGCCCCGCGGGGCGGGATCCGGTTTCCCTTCCGGGGCCTTGACTGCCTCATCCTGCACCAACTCGAGAAGCACAGCCTGGATTGCCACCATGGCCGCGCGGGGGTCAGGGGGCTCGGAAGGCCGTCTTTGCGGGACCGTTTCAAGCCGGCTCCCAAGACCACCAAGAGCCGACGGGCCACCCCGCGTCCCGGGCTCCGGCCGGACCCCAGGACTTCCCGGGAAGCTCCTGGTCCCTGCCTCGGGCCGGCCCGTGTACCCCGACTGGCGCAAGAACTTCTGCAGCCTTTCGTCAGGAAGTCTCGCGGCAGCGGACTTTGACCCGCTCTCGGGAGCTGCTTCCGGTTTGCCTCCGACCTGCCCCATCGCCGCACCGCCCACCAGGCCCACCGCCATCGCCAGACCGATCATCAACCTCGACATAGCTTTGCTCCTTGTGACTGGACGCCGCTCGAACCATCCACTTGCCAACACACTATTAAACGCCGCCGGCCCGACCGGGTTCCGGGATCCACACCCCCTATTGTTGCCTGTCCGTTGTAGGCCGGGTCGAGCGGAGCGAAGACCCAAGAGCGGGCCTGCAATGGATCACCAATCGCGGACCTTCGTATCCCTCCAAGACTGCCG
>CAYGZA010000207.1:0-12249 GCA_964354135.1 uncultured Planctomycetaceae bacterium | reverse complement strand
AAAGGCTGTGACTTGCGCCTATTTCAACGGTATTGCCCCTAGCCCCTGACCCCTACCTCTGTGCTTCCTCCTTCGCGATCCGGCACCATTTGACCACGTTCTCGGGGCGGCCGCCGATGGTGTGGTTGTCTTTCATGATGATCTCGACGACGCACCCTTTCGCGACGTCCAACGCTCTGCGCAACTGGCTGCGGATCGACTGTTCGTCGATCTGCGGCGTGGCGATGGCCGCCGGGTTCGGCTTCATGGAGAGCACGTAGCGGTCTTCCAGCGATTCGGCCATCTTCTCCAGGTCCGCCCAGGGCGAGCAAGAGACGCGGCGAAGGCCGTGGTGCCGGCTGACCGTCTTCCACCGCCCGTGAAGCGGCTCGCAGCACCCGTAGCAGGTCAGCCCGAACCGCTCCATGATCGGCTTCTCGCGGGGGAAGACGAATTCCTCGTACATCGCCGGGGAGACGTGGACCGTCTCCTGGCTCTCCGTGAATCCCCACAGGTCGCGGCAGCGGACCTTCCCCGTGAAGTCCTTTTGCGGCAGCTCGTCGGTGAACCCGTAGCCCCCGGAGCCGACGTACGTGCCGTCGTTGTTGAGGCTCAAGAGCCCTTCGACCTCCAGGTAATCGAGCTTCGACAGGTGGCCGCGGGAAATCGCCGACAAGAGGCCCTTCAATTCGTCGGGATGATCCACGAAATCGACCATCAGGTTGCTCAGGCCCCGCAGCGTCGCCGCAGGCCACGTAAGCCCCAGCGACCACCACCAAATCCCCTTGAGCCGGACGGTGAGGAGTTCCCCGAAGACGTTCTTGGCAATCTCCAGCATGCCCCGCGTGGTCTCCCAGTCGATCTCAAACTGCGGGGCGTGGAGCTTCTTGAGGTCGGTCGCGTAGTCCCGGATCGGCGCTTCCCAGACGTAGGAGCCCAAGGCCCCCGTCTTGTGGTAGATCGGGGCCAACCCCCAGTCGTCGGGACTGACGGTGTAGGGAACGTCGAAGAACGGCTCGACCGGCTTGTCGTCCCCCATTTCCTCGCCCCAGAAGATCTCCTTGCGGAGATCCATTTCCCACCGCCGGGCGAGCTTCCCCCGGCACTCCATCTGGGTCTCGGTGATGATCTCGTTCCAGCCGTTTTCCGGGTCGCAGAAGACCGCGGGCCGGGTCTTCTGGAGGGTATTGACCCCGTACCAGAGCCGGCGCACCTCCTCCATCCGCGAGCCGGCGGCGATCCCCGCCACCCGCTCCGCCAGCCGCACCAGCACGGCATTGTCTTCCGGGCTCATCGCGAGGTCCTGGGGGATGAATCCCGTGATGATCTTGCCGGCGGCCGTCTGGTCGAGGCCGGTGGATGGCCCGTCGCCGTAGTTTTCCATACCCTCTCGCCTCGGTCCCACTCGGTGGATGCACGATCCCCGACACGGCCGCCCCGCGTCCTCCCTGCCGGCGGCCTTTTGCACCGCTAAGGTGACCGGATCTGACGGGCCGTGTCAAGGGACTGCGGGACCGTCCGGGCAATGGGTGAGTTGACGCCGGCGGCCTGACGGCAAGAATTCCAGAGGCGACATGGAGAACTTCGCTCACCTTGCCTCGTTCAGGAGCAAAGCCGGTGCAAACACAAACAACCTGCGAGTTGACGTCGAAGAGATGCGCCCCCTGCGAAGGGGGCGTGCCGAAGTACAGTCTCCCTGAGGCGCAAGCCCAGCTCGCTGCCGTGGCGGGATGGCGCTTGACCCACGACGGGCTGCGGATCCGCAAGGACTGGGTCGTGAAGAGCTTCCGCGCGGGGATGGAGTTCTTGGCCAAGGTGGCCGAGCTGGCAGAAGCCGAAGGCCACCACCCCGACCTGCACCTGGAAGGCTACCGGAACGTCTGGATCGAGCTTTGGACCCACGCGGTGGGCGGCTTGTCGGAGAACGACTTCGTACTGGCCGCCAAGATCGACCAGCTTCCGGTGCAACTCAAGCGGGTCTGACCGGACCGGTCGACGAATCGCGGCCTCATGCCCGCGGTGGCCGCGCGGCGGCGCGCGCCCGAGCGGAGAAGGACTGCCTGCCGACCTCGGGCAGCGCTGACTACCAATAGTGGCGGCCGGGGTTCCAGGGCCAGTAGGCCCGGCGGGGGCCGCCAAAGCGGAACTCTATCCCCGCGATGAGGGAGAGATGGTGCATCGTCTCGATCGGCTTCCCGCCGCCGAAGGCCATGTTGTCCAAGCACTCCAAACGAACCGCCAGGAAGTCGTTGTGGAGGTACTTGACGCCGAGCCCAAACGGCAGGGTGAAGAAGGCGTCCTGGTACACGGTCGAAAGGCGGTCGATGAAGTCCACGCTCGTCACGCCGACGCCGATCGTGGCGTACGGCCGCCACCGCGAGTCGCCCCACGGGTAATACATCACGCTTGCTTCCCAGAGCAGCAGGTCGTTGTCGCGCCCGTTGTCGAACCGCCGGCGCGCCGGATCGGTGGAGGCGAGCCCGGCCGCATCGTCCGCGGCAATCTGGGCCGCGATGGCCCGCGTGCTGTCGCCGATCACCACGCGGCCGAAGGCCAGCCGCATCTCGCAGCCGAAATAGTGGTCGACATCCCAACCCAGCGTCATCCCGCCGATCATCCCCTGCTCTTCGAAAGTCCAGTCGCGGATCAACTGGCTCCCCTGCACGAACCCAAAGAACCCGCCGATACTGAAGGGCCGGAACTGCCAGCTTTCCTGGATCAGCGGCTGTCCGCGGCCGCGAAAGCGTTCTTCCGGCAGACGAAAGAAGCGCGAAGGCCCGAGCACCGATTCGTCCTCATTGAGCCAAGCCTCTTGGGCCGGTCCGGAACCGCGTGGCCCGACCGCCGGCTCCGGCTCCAAGACCGCCCGGGCGCCCTCGAGATGGGACGCCGCGTCCGCCGCCGGCGCGGCAGGTTCGGGGACGGTCAAGGATGCTGCAGGCCGCGCGGGCGACCTCCGACTGCCCTCGCGATCCTGCCCCCACGCGCGGTCGAAAGCCAAACCGGCGAGGATCGCCAAGACGCCGATCACCGGCACTCCCCGTGGCAGCCCCCCACGCAGAGACGCGGCAAAGCGGCTGCGGTCGTCGATACCGGGAGCACTGCCGGCGGAAAGCATGGGAAGACTACCCGGTCGGGCTCCACGGGAGTTGGAAACTGGCATCGTCCGGACCGCTACCCGCGATTCGACAAGAAGAGGGCGGGATTATCCCGGGGCTTGGCTCGTCTGTCAATGCAGACCCTTGCAGGTCCGTCGGACCCGATACCCCCACATGAGTGGTATACGTATTACATCCCTGGGGGCTGATGCTGTCTGCACGCGGGGATTATCCAGGCATCGGCCTCCGGTGGCCACGCGGCGTTACTGCAAAGCGACCAGGGCAGGCGGTGGACTCGATTGACACGCGGCAACAGCCCCATTAGTCTAAACTTGTGGCAAGGTTTGCGCATTCTCCTTCGATCGGCGTTCGCCTCCGACTCTTTCGCTGGACAGCCTGAGCACCACCGGCGCGGGGGAACCATTATCCGCAGGCACACGGGAGTCGTTCATGCCAACCAAACAGAAGACAAGCTACGCCGACATTCTCATCGGCCAGGGGCTCCTTAGCGCGGAGCAGGTCCACGAAGCGGAGCAAATGGCCCGGCAAGCCGGCATGAAGCTGCAGGATGCCTTGGTCCGGCTTGGATATGCCACGGGGGAGGAAGTTACGCGGGCGATGGCCCAGCAGTACGGCCTGGACTATGTCGATCTCAGCGAGGTAGTGATCCCCCCGTCGGTGGTTGAGCTGGTCCCGGAATCGCTCGCCCGGGAGAACGTCATTCTCCCGCTTGCGGAAGAAGACGGGATGTTGAAGGTCATCGCGAGCGACCCGGATGATTACGACACGATCGAGAAGCTCCGGTTCATTCTCAATCGGCGGATCGAGACGGCGTTGGCCCCCCGAGAGAACATTCTGGAGGCGATCAACCGTTACTATGGCCAAACGGGGGGTGAAAGTGCCGACTCGATGCTTCAGGAATTCACCGACACGGCGATCGATTTCACCGAGACGGACGATGGGACGCGGAGCCCCGAGGAGGAGGTCGACGAGACGAGCGCCCCGGTGGTGCGGCTGGTGCACCTGGTCATCACGGAGGCGGTGCAATTAAGGGCCTCAGACATCCATATCGAGCCGTTTGAAGACCGGGTCCGGGTTCGTTACCGGATCGACGGGGTGCTGATGGAGCGGGATGCCGCCCCCCGGCGTTTGCTGGGGGCTATTCTGTCGCGTGTGAAGATCCTCTCCCGCCTCGACATCGCGGAGCGCCGCCGCCCCCAGGACGGGCGGATCAAGGTCAACGTGGGAGAGAAAGAGTTGGACCTGCGGGTGAGCATCATCCCTTCAGCTCACGGTCAGGCGGTGGTGCTGCGGATCCTCGACAAGGACAACATCCGCGTTGGGCTTAGGCAGCTCGGCTTCGCCGACGAGGACTACCAGAGGTTCCGCGGCCTGATCCGGCGGCCCAACGGGATCATCCTGGTGACTGGGCCGACGGGGTCCGGCAAGACCACCTCGCTCTATGCGGCGCTGAATGAGCTGAACACTCCGGATCGCAAGATCATCACGGCCGAGGACCCCGTAGAGTACTACCTGGCAGGAATCAATCAGGTGGAGATACGGCACGAGATCGGGTTGGACTTCGCCCGAGTGATCCGCGCGATGTTGCGTCAGGCGCCGAACGTGATCTTAGTCGGCGAGATGCGTGATCTGGAGACGGCACAGATGGGGATCCAGGCATCTTTGACTGGACACTTGGTATTCAGTACACTTCACACGAACGATGCGCCTAGTGCCATTACACGTTTGATCGACATGGGGGTGCCTGCTTACCTCATTTGCAGCAGCGTCGTTGCGATCATGGCGCAGCGCCTCGTCCGGGTGGCGTGCCAGAAGTGCAAGCAGCCATACAAGCCAAACGAAGCCGCCCTGGAGGCCGCAGCGGTCACTCCCGCGATGATGGCAAACGCCACCTTCTTTAGGGGTTCCGGCTGTGGGCATTGCGGAGGGTCTGGCTATCGCGGACGTTTGGGGATTTTCGAACTGATGCTCATGTCGCCGAAGCTCCGTGAGCTGACCTTCAACGAGGCACCCACAGCCCTCATCCGAAGGACCGCCATCGGGGAGGGCATGAAAACGCTGTACACCGACGGCATTCAGAAGGTCTGCCGCGGGATCACGACGCTCGAAGAGGTGACAAGCACCGCGAAGCAGAGCGATGAGTTTTGACCGTTGGGAAGAGGACCCTTGTTTGACCTCCCGGTCTGGCGCGCCCCATGCCCCCACCGGCGATTCGGCAGGTGAGTTGGGTCGTTCCACTGGTTGGCATTGGGGCTCGGCTCGCCGGTCTGGTTCGCCTCGTTGCCTCGTTTGACCGCCGCAAGAGGCGCACCCGCGGGAGGGAACGACGCGCGGGGCGGCTCGGCACGGCGCGGGAATGCAGCCGATTTTCTTGCGTAATCCGCGGAAGACGCGAATAATCATGGCGCGCCAGCGCAGGGGGATTTAAATCGTGGCATCCATCCTCATCGACAAGCTTCTCCATACGGTGGTGGCCAGGAAGGCCAGTGATCTACACATTACGGTGAGCCAACCACCAGTCATACGGGTGGATGGGCATCTGATCAAGCTCGAAACCAAGGTCTTGGAGGCCGAGGATACCGTCGCCTTGATGAAGAGCGTCACGCCGGAGCGGTGCCAGCAAGAGCTGCAGGAGGTGGGAGGAGCGGACTTCGGCTTTGCATTCGGAGATGTGGCCCGGTTTCGCGCCTCCGTTTTCAAGCAGCGCGGGACTGTGGCCATGGTGCTGCGGCAGATTCCCACCAAGTTGATGAGCCTAAAGGAGTTAGGCGCCCCGGAAGTGATGACGAAGTTGATCATGCGGCCGAGAGGCCTGATCCTGGTGACCGGGCCGACGGGTTGCGGGAAAACGACCACGCTGGCAGCCGCCATCGACTTCATCAATGAGAACGTCGACCACCACATCATCACGATCGAAGACCCCATCGAGTTCTACCACAGCAATAAGAAGTCGACGATCAACCAGCGGGAGTTGGGGGTGGATGTCCCCAGTTTTGCGGAGGCCATCCGCCGCGGTTTGCGCCAGGACCCGGATGTAATGCTCGTGGGAGAAATGCGGGACCTGGAGACGATCGAGGCTGCGATCACCGCCGCGGAAACCGGCCACATCGTTTTCGCCACCCTGCACACCACCGGCGCCCAAGGGACGATCACCCGAATCATCGACGTTTTTCCCACCAGCCAGCAGGAGCAGATCCGTACGCAATTGTCCACGGCGGTTATCGCAATCCTCTCGCAGACGTTGCTCCCGAGGGTCGGCGGCGGCCGGGTGGCAGCCTTCGAGATGCTGGTCGTCACGCCCGCGGTCGCCAACCTGATCCGCGAGAACAAGACCTACCGCGTTACTTCGTCGATCCAAACGGGCGCGAAACTGGGGATGCAGCTCTTGGACGACCACATGTTCCAACTGTGGCGGAGGGGTTTGGTGGAGAAGAAGGACATCCTCATGAAGGCGAACACTCCGGACGAATTGGCGGCCAAGATCGCCCGCGCGGAGCGGGGGCTATTGGAAGACGAAGAGGAGGCGAAGCGGCGGCTGCAAGGCGAGGAGGATTCCGAGGAGGAACTCGAGCACGCGTAGGATGCGGTAGGCAACGTTGGGAAACGAGTTGACAGGAACCAAGCGGCATACAGATTGAGGTAGGCGGGGAATGGCTCTTCGGCGCATCGGTCAAATCTTGGTGGACCTGGGCTTCATCACGGATCGGCAGTTGGGGATCCTGTTGGAGGAGCAGGAGCAACGGCGAGGCGAGCTGCTGGGCCAGGTCGCCATTAGCATGGGAATGATCACGGAAGAGCAGTTGACCCACGCGCTGGCCGAGCAGATGGGCCTTCAGGTGATCAACCTCAACGAGGTGGTGGTTCCACCCGAGGTGCTGGCCCACATCACGGAGCCGATGGCGCAGCTCTACCGGATCGTCCCGGTCAGCTTCCGCGACAACGCGCTGACGATCGCCATGTGCGATCCGCAGAAGCTGTCGGTCATCGACGAGTTGCGGAGTTTCCTGGGGTACGACGTCCGCGCGGTGGTCGCCTCGGAGAAGGACGTGGTGCGGGCGTTGGAGCGCTACTATGCGGGCGGGGGGGAGAGCGTGGAGCAACTGATCGCCGACCTGGAGTCAAACGAGGAGCTGGCGGCGGCCGCCCTGAGGGTGGAGAAAGAGGGCCCGATCGACTTGACCAGCGTCGAGGCCCTGGCCGACAGCGCCCCGGTCCGCAAGCTGCTCAACATGGTGCTCCTCTTGGCGATCAAGGACCACGCCAGCGACCTGCACTTTGAGCCGTTTGAGACCGAGTTCAAGATCCGCATCCGTGCCGACGGGGTGCTCTACGAGATGGTTCCGCCGCCGCGGCACCTGGCGTTTGCGATCACGACGCGGATCAAGGTGATGGCCGACCTGGACATTGCCGAGCGGCGTTTGCCTCAGGACGGGCGGATCCGGCTGTCGGTCGGCGGCCATCCGGTGGACCTTCGCGTGAGCGTGCTGCCGACGATGTTCGGCGAGAGCGTTGTGCTCCGCATCCTGGACCGCTCGGTGGTGATGCTCGACCTGGACGTGGTGGGGATGGACCCGACGACGTTGGGGTCGTTCCGGCAGATCATCCGCCGGCCCAACGGGATCGTGCTGGTGACGGGGCCCACCGGCTCCGGCAAGACGACCACCCTGTACGGCGCGCTGAACGAGCTCAATTCCATCGAAGACAAGGTGATCACCACGGAAGACCCCGTAGAGTACGAAATCGACGGGCTCATTCAGATCCCGATCGATCCGGCGATCGGCAACACGTTTGCCAATTGCCTCCGTTCCATCTTGCGGCACGACCCGGACCTTATCCTGGTGGGCGAGATCCGGGACCTGGAGACGGCGGAGATCGCCGTTCAGGCGTCGCTGACCGGGCACATGGTCTTCAGCACGCTGCACACGAACGATGCGCCGAGCGCGGTGACGCGGCTTCGCGACATGGGGGTCCCGCCGTTTTTGATCACCGCCACGTTGGAGGCCGTCCTGGCGCAGCGGCTGGTGCGGAAGATTTGCCAGGAATGCCGCGAAGAAACGGTGCCCAACACCGAGACGCTCGCGGAGCTGGACCTTACGCCCGACGACGTGATCGGGAAGAAGTTCTACCACGGGCGGGGATGCCCGATCTGCAACAACACCGGGTTCAAAGGCCGCACCGGGATGTTCGAGCTGATGCCGATGAACGAGATCCTGTCCGAGCTGATCAACCGCGGGGTCTCGACGGAGCAGATCCGCGACGCCGCGCTCCGCTCCGGGATGCGGCCGTTGCGGCAAGCGGCGCTGGAGAAGGTCTTCTCGGGAGTGACGACCATTGAGGAAGCGATCCGTGAAACCACGATCGAAGCCTAACAGGCATTAGGATCATTGAGAAGGATTGAGCCATGCCCACGTTCCAATTCGAGGCCATGGACGCCACCGGCCAGGAGATCAAGGACGTCATCGAAGCGCCGACGGAGGAGGAAGCCCAGGCGACGATTCGCCAGATGGGCTACTTCGTCACGAAGATCTCCGCCAAGAAGGGCCGGAAGACGGCCGCCGAGAAGAAAAAAGCGGGCAAGAGGAAAAAGAGCTTCGCCATCGGCGGCGTGAGCTCGAAGAAGCTCACCACGTTCACGCGCAACCTCTCCATCTTGCAGGACGCCGGGCTGCCGATCCTGCGGAGCCTGAGGATCCTGGAAGGGCAGGAGAAGGGCGGAGCCCTGAAGAACAACCTGATGGACGTCTGCGACGAGATCGAGAGCGGGGCGACCCTCTCCGAGGCGATGGGCAAGTCGCCCAAGGCGTTCGACAGGCTCTACGTCAACATGATCAAGGCGGGCGAGGCCGGCGGCGCGCTCGAGTTGATCCTCCAGCGATTGGCCGACTTCCAAGAGCGGTCCCAATCCCTCAAGCGCAAGGTGAAGGGGGCCCTGGTCTACCCGGTGTTCGTCGTGTGCTTCGCCGTGGGCATCTTGGTTTTCATCATGCTGAATATCGTTCCCGCGTTCGAGAGGATCTTCAAGGACTTCCAGGCCGACCTGCCGCAGATGACCAGGCTCTTGATCAACGCTTCTACGGCCGTCAAGGACTACTGGTACCTGCTGCCGGGCATCCCCATCGGGATTTGGCTCTTCATCAAGCTGGTCCGGAGGTTCGCCCCCGGGCGCTACGGGTGGGACTTGTTCCTGTTGAAGCTGCCGGTCTTCGGGAACTTGATCGAGAAAAACATCATCGCGCGGACGACGCGCACCCTCGGAACGCTGGTGGCCAGCGGCGTGCCGATCCTGGAAGGCCTGCACATCACCAAGGAAACGTCGGGGAACGCCGTCTTCGAGAACCTCTACCAGAAAGTACACGAGGCGATCCGCGAGGGCGAGTCGTTGGCCCAGCCGATGAAGGAGAATTCCAAGCCGGGATTCCATCCCGTGGCCCTGTTCTTCTGGTTCGTGTTCATCGGCGGGCCGATCGGGCTCCTGTTGTACCTGACCCGGATGAACTCCCGGATCCTCGACGACATGGTCATCAACATGGTCGACGTGGGCGAGGAGACCGGCGAGCTGGACACGATGCTTTACAAGGTCGCCGACACCTACGACGACGAAGTGAAGGTCATCACCGAGGCGCTGACGCGGCTCATGGAGCCGCTCTTGATCATCGTGCTGGGCGGCATCGTGGGATTCATCGTAATCTCCTTGTTCCTGCCCTTGATCGCCCTGATCCAAAAACTGTCGTGATCGTTGGTTCCGCGGGCTCCTCGCGACTCTGCGGGGCCGCCCGGGAGCCGGACAAATCCGTCCGCATGGGCCAGTTCGAGCAAAGCCGAGCTTTCGGCCGGGAGGAGATATTGTCATGAGGGTCCGTTTCGTTCGCAGGCAAGCCCGGGGGGCTTTTACCCTGGTTGAGCTGTTGACGGTGATCATCATCATCGGCATTCTGGTCAGCCTGATCACGGCGGCTGCGATCCGCGCCCGCCTGACGGCGAAGATCGCGTCCGTGCGGATAGACATCAGCCAGCTCGAAATGGCACTGGAGGCGTACAAGGACAAGTACGGCGAGTATCCGCCCGACTTCTCGCTGGTCAACGATGCGTCCTGCCGCGATTACGCCCGGGGAGCCGTTGTAAGGCACCTGCGAATGGCGTTCCCCAGATACCAACCTTTGCCGCAGTTCAGCACTCTGCCGCCCGACCAAGCCCTCTGGGAAACGTTCCGTTGGGACTTGACGGGGGGGTACGGCATCGAGCCTGCCCAACTCGACCCGGCATCGGCACTGGTCTTCTGGCTTGGGGGGCTGCCGGAGCTAAGGCCGCTTGCGGGACAGAAATGGATCCCGGCCGGTTTTCACGCCGATCCGGCCCATCCGTTCAGGCCGGGCCAGCCGCGGACTCAACGGCTTTTCGATTTCATCGCGGACCACCTGCCGGCGTGGGACAACCGATATCCTGGGAAACCGATCCTGGGCTACTTTCCGCCGCACATCGAAGGCGCCCCGTATGTCTATTTCCGCGCCCGCCTCAAAGAGTACGGATATCAGGTGGGCCCGCCCGTCGGGTTCGTCCAGCCGTATTACCAGCCTGCTGCGGGAAACGTCTGTGTGCCTTACCTGGAGGACGATTCCGCGGTACCGCGCCCGTGGTACCATCGCGAGAAGTTCCAGATCATCACCGCCGGCATGGACGGGATCTTCGGTTCCTGGGACAGATTGACTCCCCGCAAGATCGTCGCAGGCGGCGTCTCCGGAGAGGACCTCGACAACGTCAGCAACTGCGCCCAAGGCAGGCTCGAAGACGAGATGGCGAAATGAACCGCATCGACCGTCACTTTCGGGCACGCGGAACCGACCGGCCCGGCTTCACCTTGGTGGAGCTCCTGGTCGTGGTGACGATCATTTCCATCCTGGCCGGGATCGTGCTGGCCGCGCTCGGCTCGGCCCAGCAGTCGGCCTGCGAAGCGAAGACCAAGGCCTCGGTCGCCAAGCTGCACAACATCCTCATGCCGCTCTACGAGTCGTACCGGACCCGCCGGGTGCCCATCGACACCAGCGGCCGCGCTCCCTTGGACGCGGCAAGAATCCGGCTCGACGCCATCCGAGACATAATGCGGATGGAAATGCCTGATCGGTGGTACGACGTTTACGATCAAGACAGACCGATCAACCCGACGGTGGTGTGGACTCCCTTCCGCTACCCTTGGGGTTTCGTTTCCCGTCCGGCGCTGTCCGAAGCCTATCTTGGAAAGTATCTCGCCAGGCTTCCTACCCCGACTTACCAATCGGCGGAATGCCTCTACATGATCGTCACCATGAGCGATCCGGAGGTCAGAGCTCAGTTCGCCGAGAATGAAGTGGGCGACGTCGACAACGATGGATGGCCAGAATTCATAGACGGTTGGGGAAACCCGATCTACTTCCTCCGGTGGGCCCCGGGGTTCACCGACTCCGACATTCAGCCCGTGGTCACGACCGCGAATCTCCCGGTAATCCCGTGGGACAACTCGCAGGTTGTCACCGCCAAGCGGCTTGCGGCGCAGACCGATCATGACCCGTTCGATTCGCGCAAGGTGGACTCTGGCGCGTGGCGTCTGGTGCCGCTCATCGTCTCTGCCGGACGGGACGGAATCTACGACATCAGCTTCAACTTCACAATCGCCTACCAGTACCCCGGCAATCCCTATCTGTTTCCCTTGGGGATACCGGATGACATGGACAACACTTCCAGCTCGGCGACCGGGCTGAAGAATGGCCGTTTGGATCATTACGACAACATCCACAACCACCGCATCGAGGCGAAGTAACATGAGCGGGTGTGGGAAATCGCGGGCTCGGATAGAACCAGCTCTGCTGCTACGTTCTCGGAAGGCCCACGGGTTGCAGCCCGTTTCCCTAGCCCAGGCGTTTACGCCTGGGAATCCGGGGGACGACCCGCGCTACTCGCCCGGGCTTCAGCCCGCCCCTGAAGGGGCCGAAGGGACGGTTCGATGGCCGTTGGCCGTCCCAGGCGTAAACGCCTGGGCTAGAGAAAACCACCCCTTCACCCCGCCACGCACCACCCATCACCCGTCACCCACCACCCATCACCCGTTACCCGCCCCCCGCCACCCGCCACCCGCCACGCGCCGCGGCATGACCCTGGTCGAGCTATTGGTCGTCATCTC
>CAYGZA010000206.1:0-12325 GCA_964354135.1 uncultured Planctomycetaceae bacterium | reverse complement strand
CCCCGACTTAACGTAAATCCCGCTGAATCCTGGAGTTAGGGTACCTGCCGGCGGTCGGGTGTGCGGCCCGGCGGCAGGGCGCAACCCCTGCGGTCGTAATCAGCTTGCACAACGCAGCGTGAGTTCCAGCCGGTAGCGTCGGTGCTCTTGCCCTTGAGCCAATGCCAACTCCCGATGCGCCTCTACTCCAGGCATAATTCCCGGCGGGCCCGGTCATAGGGAATCCGCTCGCCGGATTCGGCCAGGGCCTTGCGGGCCGCCTCCACGTCCAAACGGTCCTCCAACTCTTCCAGCACGGCGAGGTCCTCGACGGTCAAGTCCCAAGCGCCCCTCTGTACCATCAAGCCCGAGTTCCTTGCTCGCCGAGCAGGAAACTCGGGGTTCATGGTATCACCTGCGCCCGGGCCATCGGGGGCCATATACCCCCCGCTCGATGCCTCGTATCTTGGTCAAGTTTGCAGTCTTGGCGCGACCGGGTACACTGGACTCCATGAGACGTTTTGCTGCAAGCGTGACCCTAATCCCCTGGGCTCTTGCGATCACGGGGGTGCTCGTCTTCGTGCTTTGGGTGTGGGGCGCCTCGATTTCCGATCTCCCGCGCCGGGTGCCGGGGCTGGACCGGCCCGGAGGCCCCGTTGCCGAAGTAATCGACGGCGCCGCCGCCGGCGGCCGGCTGACCGCCGGAAAGGGCAAACCGGCGGCGAACCTGCCGGGCACCTGGCCGGGGTTCCGCGGCAAGAATCGGGACAACGTCGCCGACGCCGGCGGCCCATTGGCCCGCGCGTGGCCCTCCGGCGGCCCCAACGTCCTCTGGTCCATCGAGCTGGGCGAGGGCTATGCCGGCGCGGCCGTTCAGGACGGCCGGGTCTATCTCTTGGACTACGACTCAAAGAATTCCTGCGACGCCTTGCGGTGCCTTTCGCTGGAAAGCGGGGAGGAGATTTGGCGCTATAGTTATCCCGTGGTCGTCAAGTGGAATCACGGCATGTCGCGGACCGTGCCGGCGGTTGCCGGCGGCTGCGTCGTCGGTCTGGGCCCGAAGTGCCACGTCACTTGCCTGGACGCCACGACGGGCCAGCTCCAGTGGCAGATCAACCTCGTCCGCGAGTACGGCGCCAAGGTCCCGGACTGGTATGCGGGGCAGTGCCCGCTGGTGGATCGCGACCGGGTCATTCTGGCCCCCGGCGGAAAGGACTCGCTCTTATTGGCCGTGGATTTGAAGACCGGCAAGCCGATCCCGATCTGGAAGACCCCCAATCCCCGCGGCTGGAAAATGACCCACTCCTCCGTCATGCCGATGGAGTTCAAGGGCCGGCGGACGTTCGTCTATTGCGGCACCGGCGGCGTGGCCGGCGTCTCGGCGGAAGACGGCGCGATCCTCTGGGAGACGACCCAGTGGCAAATCAAGATGGCCACGGTCCCCTCGCCGGTCTGCTTGCCCGAGGGAGCGATCTTCCTGAGCGGCGGATACAACGCCGGGGCGATGATGCTCCAGTTGGAGGAGCGCGGGGGCGCCTGGAGCGTTCGCACCAAGTTCCGGCTCGAAGCGGGCCAGTTCGGCTCCACGCAGCAGACGCCGATCTTCTTCGGGGGGCACTTGTACGGGGTCCGCGAGAAGGACAAGGAGCTGGTCTGCCTGGACCTCGAAGGCAAGCAGCGGTGGCACAGCGGCGCCGAGCACCGCTTCGGCAGCGCGCCTTACCTGATCGCCGGCGGGCTGATCTACGCGCTTAGCGACAAGGGCGTGCTCAGCTTGGCCGAAGCCACCCCGACCGCCTACAAACCGCTCGCCCGGGCCCAAGTGCTCGACGGCCGCGAGGCCTGGGGCCCGCTGGCCCTGGTGGCCGGGCGGCTCTTGGCCCGCGACGAGACCCGCATGGTCTGCCTCGACGTGAAAAAGAACTGATTCCTCCCCCCCTCCCACACACACATCGACGGTCGCCCCTATCTGAGCCGAAAGGGAATCCGCGTGGAAAAGCGAGCCTCGATCACCGCAAGCGGGATTGCCATCACCGCGGTCGTGCTCTTGGCGGTCGCCGTGGGAGGCGCGGTCGTGTGGCGCATGGATGTGTCCGGAAACCGCGGGAGCGGCCTTTCCGAGGCCTTCCAGTACGACCTCGGCGAGCTCAAGCAGATCGACCCGGCCCTCATCCGGTACCGCCAGACCGCCGCGATCGCCTTGGGGCTGAAGCAGGCCCGGGCGGTGGCCGTGGGGCCGGAAGACCGGATCTACGTGGCCGGCGACAAGGCCATCGCCGTCTTCGAGCCGAGCGGGACCAGGCGGGCGCAACTGGCCTTGCAGGGCGAGCCGCGCGCCCTCGCCGTGGCCGGTCCCGGGCACGCTTACCCCGGCCGGATTTACGCCGCCATGACGGGCCACGTGGAAGTCCACGACCCGGCGGGCAAGCGGCTCGCCTCGTGGGACGACCTGGGACCGAAAGCGATCCTCACCTCGATTGCCCTCGCAGAGCAGGACGTCCTGGTGGCCGACGCCGGCAACCGGATCGTCTACCGCTACGATGCCGCGGGCAAGCTCGCCGGCCGGATCGGCAAGCGCGATCCGGACAAGAACATCCCCGGCTTCGTCATTCCCAGCCCGTATTTCGACCTGGCAATGGCCGGCGACGGGCTGCTGCGGGTGGCCAATCCCGGGGCGCACCGGATTGAGGCATACACCCTAGATGGACACCTGGAGGTATTCTGGGGCCGGTCGGGCGAGGAGATCGACCGCTTCTGCGGCTGCTGCAACCCCGCCAGTTTCGCCATCCTGCCGGACGGGCGATTCGTGACCTCGGAAAAAGGGATCCCGAGGGTGAAGATCCACGAGGCGGACGGGCGGTTTTCCTGCGTGGTGGCGGGCCCGGAGACGCTGGCCCCCACGGCGACCGCGGTTGAGGAGACGCGGGACGAGCACCGCTTGCCGGTCTTCGACGTGGCGGCCGACAGCCGCGGCCGGGTCCTGGTGCTCGACCCGGTGGTCGGCAAAGTGCGGGTATTTGAGCCCAAGCCGGCTCCTTCCCCGACCAAGAAAACTGAATAACATTACGCGATTCCGATCACTTCGATGAATCCAACAAGCCACGAACGTTCCACTCGCCGAGAGGTATTGATCGCCACGGCCCGATACGCGGCAACGGGCGGCATTGCGCTTTTGTCGGCCGGGCTGGTCGTCAAGAGCCAGTTGATGGGTGGCGGCCGGCGCTGCTATACCCCGGCTTCCGCCTGCCGCGGCTGTCAGGCGTTGGCCGAGTGCGAGCGCCCCGCGGCCCTTCGCTTGCGCAGGGTCCAGGAGGGCTGATGGCCATGGCAGATTCGCGCGAGCCGATCGACCGACGCCAATTCGTCCACGAAGGGGTCCGCCTCTCCGCGGCGGTCGGGCTGGTCGGCTACCTCGGGTTCCTTGCCGGGCGCAAGGGCCAAACGGACGAGCCGGTCTGGCAGATCGATCCCGCCAAGTGCATCGCCTGCGGGAACTGTGCCACCAACTGCGTGCTGGACGAGTCGGCGGTCAAGTGCGTCCACAACTTCGGCATGTGCGGATACTGCGAGCGCTGCACCGGCTACTTTGAGCTGGACGCCCCCAACCTGGATTCCGGGGCGGAGAACCAGCTCTGCCCCACCGGGGCCATCCGGCGGCAGTTGGTCGAAGAACCCTATTCCGAGTACGTCATCGAAGAGCGCCTCTGCATCGGCTGCGGGAAGTGCGTGAAGGGCTGCACGACCTTCGGCAACGGCTCGCTCCAGCTCCAGATCCGCCACGACCGCTGCAAGCACTGCAACCAGTGCGCGATTGCCGTCGCCTGCCCGTCGCAGGCCTTCGTCCGCTTGCCGGCCGGCGAGCCCTACCTGCTGAAACAAAGGAATCCGGCCGGATGAGCGGTGAGGTTGTGAAAGAACGGGGACCGGCTCCGCCGTCCGCAGCGAAACCGCCGGCAACCGGCCGGTCCGGGCGGTGCCCGACCCCATTTCTTCAGAGGCTCGGACGCCAGGGCGCGGCTTGCTGCCTTGTGCTGCTGGGCGCGGCGGTGTCCACGGCGGCGGCCGTCGAGCGGTTTCGCCCGCCCGACTTCACCGACCACCAGCTTCCGGCCACCACGACCCCGCAGTCGCCGCCGCCGGCGTGGGACTACGCGGACCTCGCGGTGCTCGCCGGGGGCCTTGGGCTGGCAACGTACTTGGCCCTGGTGCGGCGTTCGCGGCGCGGGCTTCTGGCATTAACCGTGATGTCTTTGGCATGGCTCGGCTTCCGCCGGGAGGGGTGCATTTGCCCGATCGGCGCGATCCAGAACGTCACGGAGGCCGTGGCCAACCCGAACTACGTGGTGCCGCTGTCGGTGGTCGCCTTCTTTGCCCTGCCGATCTTGTTCGCCTTGTTCTTCGGCCGGACGTTTTGCGCGGCGGTTTGCCCGCTCGGGGCCGTGCAAGAGCTGGTGGCCGTCCGCCCGGTGAAGACGCCCCGCTGGCTGGACCATACGTTGGGACTCTTGCCCTACGTCTACTTGGGCGCTGCGGTGGTGTTTGCCGCCGTCGGAACGGCGTTCGGCAGGGCGACGTACCTCATTTGCCAGTACGATCCGTTCGTGGGCTTCTTCCGCATGCAGGCCAGTGCGAGCATGTTCGTCCTCGGCGGCTGCTTCCTGGTCGCGGGGCTCTTTGTGGGGCGGCCGTACTGCCGCTACCTTTGCCCCTACGGCGCGATCCTGGGCTTGTGCTCGCGGGTCTCGAAGCGGCACGTCCGCATCCCGCCCCAAGAGTGCATCAAGTGCAAGCTCTGCGAAGACGCCTGCCCCTACGGCGCGATCCTGGAGCCGACCGTCGAGCAGACGCCGCAGGAGCGGCTCCGCGGGCGGCGGCGGTTGGCGATCCTCTTCGTGCTACTGCCGGTGCTGATTGCGGTGGGCGGGTGGCTCGGATATCGCATGGCGGTGCCCCTGTCCCGGCTGCACCCCCAGGCAGCGCTGGCGGAATTGGTGCGCCTGGGCGACCCGGGCGGGATCCAAGGGAACATCGACAAGCTGGAGGCCTTCCGCAACACCCGCCGCCCGGCGGAGGAAATCTACGCGGAGGCCCTGTCGCTGCACCGGCAGTTCGCCTATGCGGGCGGAGCGCTGGGGGCCTGGGTGGGATTGGTGGTCGGCGTGAAGCTGATCCATTTGTCGATCCGCCGCCGCCGCGTGGAATACCAGCCCGACAAGGCCAACTGCGTCTCCTGCGGGCGCTGCTTCTGGTATTGCCCCGAAGAGCAGGTCCGGCTGGGGTTGATCCAGACGAACCCAGCCCAGGTGTAAGGAAGGGGAAAAGACGGAGATGGCACTAACGCAGGAGCCTCGATTCCGGGCTTCCTTCCGCGGCGCCGACCTGGCGGTTCGATGCCGCCTGGGATTCCGCGACAGAGCGACGGATGGTGACCTTGGAGCCGGGGCATAAGGGAGACTCGGCGCAGAGGATGTCGTAGACGTCCTCGATGTCGCGATCGCCGAGGCAGATGGTGCCCCGCCCGTCGGCCCGGCGGAGGTTGCGGGGATCGTTGGTCCCGTGGATGCCGGTCTGCTCATCCAGGCCGATCCAGAACTTGCCGAGCGGGTTGTCGGGAGCGCCCGGCTCGACGATCCCGTTGGGACCGCGGTAGGTGGGCCGGGTCATCTTCTTCCTGACCACGAAACTGCCCTCCGACGGCGGCCGGTCCCGCCCGAGCCCGATCGGGAACCGCCCGGCGTACAGCTCGTCGATCTGCAGCACCAGCTCGTAGCGGTCCAGAAGGACGATCGCGTCGAACGGGCCGCGAACCACTTTCAACTGGCGTCCGGGCGCCAGCCGGTCCGGGTCGCGGACCCCGTTGATCTTGGCCAGCAGTTGCCACGAGACCTGATACTGCTGGGCGATCTGCTGCAAGGTGTCCCCCGCCTTGACCACGTAAGGCGGCTCGAGGTGGTGCTGCCGGGAATAGATCGCGGTGCCGGCCAACTGGTCCAGCAGCTCCGTGAGCTGTCGGGACTCCTCGGCAGAGTAGTCCGGGTTGCCGTAGAGGCAGCTCAATCGGCGGAGGACGTCGACCAGGGCCCCTTCCTGGATCATCCGCCGGGCCGTCTCGATCATCGTCCCGAACTCGGGGCGGATTCCCTTGGCCCGCCCGGCGGCCCCGAGGGCATCGGCCGATCCGCCCGGCACGTCGGCGCGGTCTGTCGGGCGCACGGATGGCTCAGGGCCTCCGCGCGTTAGGGCTGAGCCGGCCCGGGAGCGCGTCCTCCCGGATTCGCCCGGCTCGTTGCCTCCCCGGCTGCCGGACGATCCCGTGCCCGCCGAGCCGAAAGACCCGCTCTTCGCATCCGTCGAAGCCGATCCGTTGGACCCGCCGGACGTGTTGGCCGAGGGATTCCAGGGGACTCGGGCTGCCGTCGTCCCGTTGCCGCCGCGATCCCGTCCGGTCGGGCCGAAGGGGTCCCGAGGCCCCGGACTGCGACCCTCGGGCGCGTCCTGCTTGACCTGTGCCGGCCAGTCTTCGGGACCATCGGACGGGGAGGTCGCCGCCCGCTCGTTGTTCAGCGTCTGGTACACCGCGTAGGCAACCACGAGCAGGACGCTGACGACAATCGCGGTCTTGATAGAATGCATGTTCGTCCTCCTTGACGAAACAGCCGCCTGACGGCCCTTGCGATCGAGGTGTACTCCTCCGGTCGAGAAGAGGTACCGCGATGTCCCCCAGACAGGATCGCCTTTCCGAGCCCGACGATTGGGACGACGAGGACTGTTACCCCGACGAGCCCGAATTCGACGACTCGGAGCCGGACACGATCCGCTGCCCTGGGTGCGGCACCGAGGTCTACGACGACGCGGTCCGGTGTCCCACCTGCGGCAACTACCTCACCGAGGACACCAGTCCCTGGTCCGGACGGTCCGTCTGGTGGATCATCCTGGGTTTGCTGGGCGTCGTGGCCGGGATCCTGGCGTTGGCCGGGATTGCCCCGTAGTAACGCGGGTTCCAGCCCCCCGGAATCCCGGAGAGCCCAGCGCGAGCATGATACGGAAATGGGGCAAGTGACGCTACGGCAAAAAACAGGGGTCGGGGGCGAGGGATTCGGGGTTAGGGGCCGAAGATCCGGGGATGAAGGGTATTGCGGGCCACCTTGCGGAAGGGTAGAATGGCAGCCGCCTCCTCCAATGGGGCAAGGAACTCGCGGCCGCCGTGCCTACTGATCGGTCTCGCGCCGTCTGCTCTCGTCTCTACTTCCCCTTGCGCAACCGGGCCCGGATCGCCTCCAGTCGTTTCGCCAACTCCTGCTCGAATCCCCGATCCGTCGGCCGATAGTATTCCCGCTCGACCCCCAGGTAGTCTTGTTCCGCAACGCCCTCGGGATGCTCGTGCGCGTACTGGTACCCTTCGCCGTGGCCGAGCCGTTTGGAGCCGGGGTAATGGGCGTCTCGCAAGTGTACCGGCACCGGGAGAATGCGGCCTTCCCGGACGTCCCCCCGGGCCTCGGCGATTCCCACGGTCGCCGCGTTCGACTTCGGCGCACAGCCGAAGGCACTCAGAAATAATCATTTTGACCTAAGCCATATTCCGCAGAAGTGGTATCTCTGTGCCCGTCACCGACGGTTTTTCGCCTATTTGGCAGAATTTGCGAGGTGAAGTCTTGACGCCAAGGTCGTCTTGCCGAAGTCCGGGACCTGGTGCCGACTCTGCCGGACGCGGTCGGGTTACGTGAGGCTGTGGGAGACGGGGCATGGCCCTGGGCAACCTCCGGGCGATCCCCCAATGCAATCCGAGCGGCGGTCGGAGGAGGAGGTCGACTTGCTCTTGGCAACGTGCCGCGAGTGCGGGAGATGTCGGGTCGAGGATGGGCTGGTCTGGTGCCCGACGTTCGGCGAGCCGACGTGTCTGCGGACTCGCCACCGGACCTACCGGGACCGTTTGACGCGCCCGGGCGGCGAATGCGGGCCGTGGCGGGCAGCCATCAGAACTTCAGACCCCGCGGAAGCGCCGGAAGTTGCGCGGCCTTCTTGAACTCGAACGCCTTCTTTCGGTCGGCGTCGCTGAGCCGCGTCAAGTAGACCTCGATCCTCGACTTGTCTTCTTTCAAGAGCTGGACCTTCAGGTAGGCCGCGGTGAAGCCGTCGTAGACCGCCTCGACGGTGAACTTGCCGGACTTGTCAGTCCACGTCCGGTGGTTCTCCGTCCATCGCTTTTGCCAGGCTGCCGCTTCGGCCTCGGCTCTCACCTTTGCTTTGGCACGCACTTCCTCGGGGGTATCGGGCCGATTGTGCCGCATGGCGTAGATGATATTGCTCCACGCCTCGCGACTGCCTTGCTCCGCTGCGCCGGGACTACGATCGTACTGCGCCTTGGCGATTCCGGCGATCGCCGCAACCACGATCAAGACTTCGCAGATTCTTCGGATCATGGATAGTTTTCCCTTCGCCAGTTACCCTATCCCGGCCGCCCGACCGTGGCAAGGATTTCTCTGGTCGCAGGCCGCCAGCCCGAGCAGAGCATCCCTTCTTTCGGGTTATCGGCTCGTTGCCACAACCTAAGTGTCCACTCAGTACCATCCGGGGGCGGGCTACAGGTTCGGTTGCGACCGAACCCCCTATCGCCAAACGACTTCCGACTATTCGGGCAAAACCGAAGAAATCCTCCCCTGACTCTTCGGTTGCGGCCGAATATACTCAGGGTGTCGAGGGGCAACGTTCCGAATACTAGCTATAGAAATGATGCTCCCTGGCGTTCCAAGTGGATGTCAGGTCAAATATCTTTTCTGACCAATCGAAGGTCGCCTCCCAAAAGGGGCGGCCTTTTTTCGTATCCAGTACGGGCGAGTACCACCACACGAAAGGGCTTGCTGGTCATGGGAAGAATTGCCATTTTCATTGATGCGGCGTACTTTCATTTCACGCTCAAGGAAGAGTTCAATTCTCCGCGAATTGACATGCAAAAACTCGTCACTCTCATGGCCGGAAATCGTGAGATTCTACGCTCGTATTACTACGACTGTGAGCCATATCAATCTAACCCCCCAACAGAGTCGGAAAAGATCAGATTCAGCAACGCACAGCGCTTTCATTATGCCTTGGACAAAATCCCGCGATTTCAGGTGCGACTTGGAAAGCTTGCATTCCGCGGTTTTGATGCCAATGGCAGCCCGATATTTCAGCAAAAGCGGGTAGACATCCAGATGGGGGTGGATCTCGTTCTCTTGGCCGCGAAGAACCAAATCTCTGACGCCGCCATCCTCGCCGGAGACAGCGATTTTCTTCCGGCTATTGATGCAGCCAAGCCTGAAGGAGTCGTGATACATCTTTTCCACGGTAAACATCCACACAACGACCTTATCATACGATCCGATGAGCGGACGCAGATCGACCAGGTGTTTGTGGATTCAATCCTCCGAGATGAGCCCCCGCCGCAAAAGCAAAAGTGAAGGTTGCCTAGCTTGCCAGCAACACAGTCCTAAGACACTACAGGGGCGGGGGATTCGGGGTTAGGGGCCTGGGATTCTTGGGTCAAGGGTGTTACAGACACCACCTTGCGGAAGGGTAGAGTGGCAGCCTTCCCCTCCAATGGGCCAAGGAACTCGCGACCGCCGTGCCTACTGGTCGGTCTCGCGCCGTCTGCTCTCTTCTCTACTTCCCCTTGCGCAACCGGGCCCGGATGGCCTCCAGACGCTTACCTAGCTCCTGCTCAAATCCCCGATCCGTCGGCCGATAGTACTCCCGCTCGACCCCCAGGTAGTCTTGTTCCGCGACGCCCTCGGGATGGTCGTGCGCGTACTGGTACCCTACGCCGTGGCCGAGCCGTTTGGCGCCGCGGTAATGGGTGTCACGCAAGTGTACCGGCACCGGGAGAATGCGGCCTTCCCGGACGTCCCCCCGGGCCTCGGCGATTCCCACGGTCGCCGCGTTCGACTTCGGGGCGCAGGCCAGGTAGATCACCGCCTGGGCCAGGTTCAACTGGCACTCGGGTAGTCCGACCAGCTCGCACGCCTGGGCCGCCGCCACGGACAGTCCCAGCGCCGCCGGATCGGCGTTGCCCACGTCCTCGCTGGCGAGGATCACCAGCCGCCGGGCCAGGAACCGCACGTCCTCGCCCCCTTCGAGCATCCGCGCAAGCCAATAGAGCGCCGCGTCGGGGTCGCTTCCCCGGATGCTCTTAATGAGGGCGCTGATCGAGTCGTAGTGGGTGTCCCCGTCGCGATCGTATTGGACGGCCTTGCGCTGCACCGACTCGGCGGCCAACTCCCGGGTGAACTCCACCGGGACGGCGCTGGAGAGCACGCCCACTTCGAGCGCGGAAAGGGCCCGGCGGGCGTCGCCGTCGCTCGTCTCGGCCAGGAAATCCAGGGCGTCTTCGTGCACCCGCACCTCGTACCGCCCGAGCCCCCGCTCGGCGTCCGCCAGGGCGCGGCGGAGGATGGTCTTGATCTCGTCGGTCGAGAGCGGCTGGAACTGGAAGACCCGGCTGCGGCTTACCAGCGGGCTGTTGATGGCGAAGAAGGGGTTTTCGGTGGTCGCCCCGGCGAGAATCACGATCCCTTCTTCGACCTCGGGCAAGAGGACGTCCTGCTGGGCCTTGTTGAAGCGGTGGATCTCGTCGACGAACAGCAGCGTCCTGCGGCCGCCGGCCGCGAGCCTGTCGCGGGCCTCGTTCAACAGCTCGCGGAGCTCCTTGACGTTGCTCGTGACCGCGCTGACCTGGCGGAAAGTGCTCCGGGTCTCGCCGGCCAGGAGCCGGGCCAAGGTCGTCTTGCCGGTGCCTGGGGGGCCGTAGAAGATCAGCGAGCCCAGGCGGTCGGCGGCGATCAATCGCCGCAGGAGTTTCCCCTCGCCGAGGAAATGCCCCTGCCCGACGAACTCCGCCAGACTCCGCGGCCGCATCCGCGCGGCCAGAGGGAGGGCTCCCTGCCGGTTGGCTTCCTCATTGGCGTCGAACAGGGACATCTCGGCCGACTTCCCGGGGTTGGCGGACCGCCACGACACTCCCCATTCTATGCCGTGCGCGGAGGAGTTGGCCAGCTTCTCCGGCCGGCGTCATTTCCCGGGACTGACGTCCTTGGGGCTGGCGAATTCCAGGCGGACCTGCGCGGACTGCGAGAGCGTGAGGCCGAGCCAAAGGGTTCGACCATCCCAGGCGTATTGTTTGGGATCGAGCGCGCGATTGGCGACTTTGACTACCAGCGGGCCGGGCGGCGCGCCGGCCAGTTCGAACACAGGATTCACACAGGCATGCGCCGGCTTGACGGTAATCGTTACGGGATCGCCTTCGTAGACCAGCCGGATGGCCCGCCGCTGGGGTGCGTACGATTCGGCTTCCAGCCGGGCCCCGCGGAGTTCCAGCGACGGCGGCCGGGAGAAACTTGCGGCCCAGTCCAAGAGCCGCTGGTCCGCCGCGTCGCTCATGCCGATGAGCCAGACCCATTGCTCGACGGTCATCGGTTTGGACCGGCCCAGGGTATCGAGCGTCTCCAAGCTGCCGGTCCGGAGCGGTGCCGGCCTGCTGCGGGCCCAGCTCATGATGCTGTTGTGGGCCGGGGTGAGGTGGATCCGGTCGTCGATCGCCCAGCCGGTCGTCTTGCCGCGGGCCAGCGGCCAGTGGCTGCCCCAGTACGTGGGCGTGACCACGTCGCCGCGGTCGGAAAAGGGGGCGAAGATCGCCGGCGGCAGGTTCTTATCCAGCGGATTGAAATACACGCCGGCCAGCGGCTCATCTTTGTGCAGCCGTACACGGTAGATCGCCGCCATGCCGCGGGATTTCGCCTTCTCGCCCTGCTCGGCGGGCAGGAACGGAAACGAGAGTTCGCGCTTCTGTCCGTCCACGAAAAGGATGTCCACCAGGTTCGGCGGCAGCACGCTGAAGGGATAGGTCCCCTGCGGCGTGAGGATGATGAACTCGCTCAACTCGTAGTCGGCGCCCGGGGCGCTTTGGAGGGTCAGCACCCGAGTTCCGAAACCATCCGGGTAGAAACAAAAGTCCTCGACGGCCGAGTCACCCCAGACCTTGTACTTGAAATCGCACGATTGGTAGCTCCAGCGGACGTGGACCCGGGCGGGCGTCGATTCGAGGACCGTCACCCGGCCGTAGCGGAGTTCCTTGTCCATCAGGGGCTCGACGCAGTCGGTGAAGCCGTCGGGCGGGGGCGAGGTCTCGGCCCATTCGTAGCACAGTGCGGTATTGAAGCGGCCGGCCCAGAACGGCACGTAGCTCGAGCCGCGCCAGAAGACGAACCTCGCGCCGTTGGGGAACGCGACGACCACGTCGTCCAGCTCGGGCGCCCAGGCGCCGGCATAGTCCAGGGACGAGAGCTTGCCGTCGTCGCCGCGGACCGAGATGGGG
>CAYGZA010000205.1:0-12333 GCA_964354135.1 uncultured Planctomycetaceae bacterium | reverse complement strand
CTCCCCGCCTTCCGCGTCGTCCCGCTCAAGATGATCCCCTTCGACAACAAGAACGAGTTCCAGATCGTCGTGGACATGCCCGAAGGGACGCCCCTGGAGCGGACCGAGGCCGTCACCCGGCGTCTGGGGCGAACCCTGGCGGGCGTGGCCGAAGTGCGGGACTACCAGCTTTACGTCGGGCTCGCCTCGCCGATGGATTTCAACGGCCTGGTGCGGCACTATTTCCTCCGCCGCGGATCCAGCGTGGCCGACATCCGCGTGAATCTTGCCCCCAAGAGAGAGCGGGCCCAGAAGTCCCACGAGATCCTGCTGCGGCTGCGGAAGCAGTTGACCGACGCGGCCCGGGAAGAAGGGGCCAAGATCAAGCTCGTCGAGACCCCGCCGGGCCCGCCGGTGATCGCCACGATCACGGCCGAGGTCTACGGCCCGCCGGAAGCGACGTACGACCAGTTGGTCGCCGCGGCCCGCCGCGTCCAACGGCGCATGGACCGCGAGCCGGGGATCGTCGACGTCGATACGACCGCCGAAGACGACCAGGTCCTGCTCCGGTTTGTCACCGATCAGGCGAAGGCGGCCCGGTCGGGCGTCTCGAAGGAGATGATCGGCCGCACGCTCCAGGTGGCCCTCGACGGCCTGCCGGCCACGGTGCTGCACGTCCCCAGCGAAGTGGACCCGCTCTGGGTGGAACTCCGCGTGGACCGCTCGCGGCGCTCCTCCAAGGCCGATCTGAGGGAGCTTTACGTCCAGGGTCAAGGCGGCCAGCTCGTGCAGCTCGGGGCCTTGGGCGATTTCGAGGAGCGGCTCGAAGAGAAGACCATCTACCACAAGAACCTCCGCCGCGTGGCCTACGTGTTCGGCGAGGTCGCCGGGCGGCCGCCGGCCGACGCGATCGTCGACATGCAGCTCGACCGCCGCCCCGACGGCGCCGACACCGCGCCGGCCGCCGCGATCCGGCCCGTCGCCCGGCGGACCTGGTTCTCACCCGGCGGCGGCGATTCCTGGTCGCTGCCCGAGGGCTACACCGTGGCTTGGGCAGGCGAAGGGGAGTGGAAGATCACGCTCGACGTGTTCCGCGACCTTGGGCTGGCGTTCGCCGCGGCCCTGGTCGGGATCTTCATCATCCTCATGTTCGAGACCCGAAGCCGCGTGCTGCCGCTGGTCATCATGTTGGCAATCCCGCTCACTTTGATCGGCATCATGCCGGGTTTCTGGCTCCTCAACCTGCTGGTGGAACGCCCGGTGGGCGGATTTCCCAATCCCGTGTTCTTCACCGCCACGGCAATGATCGGGATGGTCGGTCTGGCGGGAATCGTGGTCCGCAACTCGCTCGTGCTGATCAACTTCATCCACCAGAGCCAGGAGGAAGGGATTCCGCTGCGGGAATCGGTGATCCGCAGCGTGGCGGTGCGGATGCGGCCGATCCTGCTCACCTCCGGCACGGCCCTCTTGGGCAACTGGGTGATTACGCTCGATCCGATCTTCTCCGGCTTGGCCTGGGCCATTATCTTCGGCATCTTCACCTCGACGCTCTTCACGCTCCTGGTGATACCGATTGTCTACTGGCTGCTTTACGGCCGCCGGGAGAAGCCGGCAGCAAGCGGAGGGCGGTAGGCGGAGGGCTGTAGGCAGAGTGAAGACTCATCCATGCCGCCGAGCAAACCTCGTGACGACGCTCTGCGTCGTCACGCACTACGAGATGCTCTGCGTCCCACATTCGGCCGCAACCCATGGCGGCGATGCGGGTTAGGCATGGGTGTTGCGGAGCGTCGCAGGATTGCGTCCCCACGCGGGAGCGTGGGAACGAGAAATCTCCTCGATTTCTCGCCAATTGTAATACATGCCCCCAAGATCCGCCCCGCTCCAGCGAACAGTCTTAGCAGGCCGAGCGCGCGCCGGTCTTCGTGGGCCATCGGCTCCTCGGATATCAACGCGCGCCGGCCTGTCGGCCGGGCCGATGTCCCACGCCGCCGAGAACATTATCCCGCCAAGTGCTTGAGGTTGCCCGGAGAACCGCCTATCCTGGAGGGGGTGTGCTCTATGACCTTTCTTGCCCGTTTCCTTCACGATCCCATCGGCAGCCGAGCCAAACGGAGAAATCCCATGCGCTGGAGACTTTTCGCGGTAGTCGGGTTGGCCTTGCCGGCCCTGTGGTTCGAGAGCGCGATGGCGGCGGAGTCCTTGCCGCCGCGCGTCCAATGGATTCCCCAGAATGCGGTGATCGTCATGGAGGTCTCCGAGCCTAAGGCGTTCCTGGATCTCGCCTTAGGCGACAAGGTCAAGTCGTTTGTTACCTCCTCGCCGTTCTGGAAGCAGGCGGTCGCCCAGCCCGGTTTCCAGCAGTTCGAGCAGATCGTCCGTTACCTGGAAGCGACCGTGAACACCGATTGGCAGACCGGCGTGCGGAAGCTCGTGGGCGGGGGTATCACTTCGGCCACGCTGCTCAGCGGGGCCAGCATGCTCATCGTGGACGCCGAAGACGAGAAGATGCTCGAGAAACTGCACGAGGTCGTCATGGGGGGGGTTCAGGCCGAGGCTGCCAACCAGGGGCGGGCCAACGCCGTCACCTCGAAAGAGGTCCGCGGGGTCAAGGTGTGGACGTTCGGTCAAGGGGATCTCCACGCACTTCTCGGGAGCCGGTTGGTGATTGTGAATCGTCGAGAGGCGCTTGAGGCCGTGCTCGACCAGCGGGCCAATCCACAGGGCAAGAGCCTGGCGACGCTCCCCGCCTTTCAGGAGGCCAAGAAGGCCGCCGGCCCGGCCGCGGCCTTTGCCTACGTGAACCTGGAGGTCCTCAAACGCCTCCCGCCCGTCCAGCAGGCCCTCAACCGCAGCGAAAACCCGATGGCGGCCCTGCTGTTTGCCGGGGTCCAAGACTCCCTCCGAGGGTCCAAATGGCTCGCCACGGGCCTGCGGGTTGAAGAGCAAGCGGTCTCTCTCAGCATGGTCACGGATGCAAAGACGGCGGACCCGGCCGGGCCGGCAAGCTTCACCTGGCCCGTCGCCGGCAAGGGGGCCCTGCCGAACTTGGCGGTCCCCGGGCGGCTCGCCGCGATGAGCCTGTATCGCGACCTGCACGGTTTCTACGCGGCCAAGGACAAGCTCTTCCCGGAGCGGACCTCCGGGCTGATCTTCTTCGAGAACATGATGGGGATCTTCTTCAGCGGCCGCGATTTCACCGAGGAGGTTCTCGGGCAGACCCTGCCGGAGACTCGCTTCGTCGTCGCCGAGCAGAAGTACGACCCGGCCATCGGCACGCCCAAGGTGCGGATTCCCTCCTTCGCGGCCGTCTTCCGGCTGAAGGACCCCAAGAAGTTCACCGAGGTGGCCGAAGAAGCGTGGCAGAAGGCCGTGGGGTTGGTGAGCGTTACCAGCGGGCAGAAGGCCCAGCGGGGACTGATCCTCGACCGGCCGTCGCACGGCGACACCCGCTTCACGGTAGCCTATTTCTCGGCCGTGGGGGAGACGGACCGGAAGAATCTCGACCTCCGTTTCAACTTCCGGCCGGCTTTGGCCCAGTGGGGTGATTACCTGATTATGAGCTCCACCGAGGGGCTTGCCCGCGACGTCATCGACGCCCTGAAGAAAGAGGCCGCCGAGTCCGTCAGGGCCCTGGTGCAGACGCACAGCCTGTTGGAGGTGGATATAGCCCAGATCGCCTCGGTCCTGGGCGCCAACCGCGAGGCGCTGGTGCGGCAGAACATGGTCGCCAAGGGGAGCGCCCGCGGCGACGCGAACATCCAGATCGACCTCTTGATCACCGCGCTTAAGGCCTTGGGCCAGGCGACCCTCGAAATGGGAAGCCAGGACGGACACGCCAGCACCAGCCTGAAACTGAAACTCAACCTGTAACAACACGACCGACAACTCGCCACGGAGGCACGGAGAACACGGAGTGGGAGAAAGGATGAGGGAGGAAGGATGAGAGATGAAAGTCGCGAGTGAACCATTGCATCCTGCCGTCGGCCCTCCGCCTATTGCCTTCCGCCCTCTACCCTCTGCCGGTTCTTCTCCGTGTCCTCCGTGCCTCCGTGGTGTTGCCCTTTTTTGCCCTAAATGACGTGGGGTCCTCTATGTCTGACAAACGAGTCGTCGATCCCGCCCGGGCCTGGGCGCCCTACGAACCCGATGCCGCGCGGCCGTGGAACCTTTGCCGGGCCGGCCATCTCTACCGCCGCGCGGCCTTCGGGGCCACGTGGGACGAGCTACAGCGGGCCGTGCGCGACGGGCCCGCGCAGAGCATCGACAGGCTCCTCCGACCCGGCGCCGACGCGGCCGCCTTCAACCGCGACTGCGATGAGGACGAGGCCGGCTCGGAGTCCGTCGACGCCCTGCGGGCGTGGTGGCTGCGGCGGATGATCCTTACGCCCCATCCGCTGTTGGAGAAGATGACGCTCTTCTGGCACAGCCACTTCGGCATCGCGATGGCCCGGGTCGAAAGCGCCGGGCTGGTGCACAAGCACGTGCAACTGCTCCGCCGCCACGCGCTGGGACGATTCCAGCCGATGTTGGAGGAAGTGACCCGGGACCCGGCCACGCTCTTGGGGCTGGAAGCGGCCGCCAACCGCAAGGCGCTCCCCAACGAGCACTACGCCCGGGGCCTCATGGAGGTGTTCACCCTGGGGCCGGGCCGCTGCCCGGAACAGGACCTCAAGGAGGTCGCCCGGGCGCTGACCGGCTGGTTCGTCATCCGCAACGAGCTCCGCTTCATCGCCCGGGAGCACGACCCGGGGCCGAAGCGGATTTTCGGCCAGGAGGGCGCATTCGAGGCGAAGGACGTGGTGCGGATTGCCCTGCGGCAGGGCTCCGCGCCGCTGTATCTGGTGCGAAAGCTCTACCGCTGGCTCATCAGCGAGACCGGCGAGCCGGACGACGCCCTGCTGGCCCCCCTGGCGGAAGTGTTCGCCAAGGAGTACGACGTGGCGCGTCTGGTCGAATCGATGCTCCGCTCCAACCTCTTCTTTTCCGAAACGGCGTACCGCCGGCGGATCAAGTGCCCCGTGGAGTTCGCCCTGGGAATCATCCGGGGGCTTGAGGAGAGCATTTCGACGACGCACCTCGGCCAGCATCTGGCCGGCTTGGGCCAGGAACTCTACAACCCGCCGACCATCCAAGGCTGGCCCGGCGGGCAGAGCTGGATCACCCGGGCGACCCTGGTGGGCCGCAGCAACCTGGCCCTGGCCCTGGTGGGCGGCGGCGAGCCGTTCGGCGACAAGCTTAGCCCGGCCGCCGTGGCCCGCAAGCACGGCTCCGGCGCCCCGAAGGCCGCGGCGTCGTTCCTGCTCGATCTGTTCCTGCAGGGCGACGCGCCCGCCGACCTTCGACAAACCATGCTCAAGGACATCGAATCGTCATCCGGCGGCGACATGGACCGCTTGCTCCGCCGGCTGGCCCACGTGGTCTTTACACTGCCGGAGTTTCAGTTGGCTTGAAGGGAAACGCAAAGATGTCGCTCAGTCGCCGCGAACTGCTCAAGACGTTTGGCGCCGCGACCGTGGTGTCGCTCGGGCCCGCCGCTGCGGGCTTGTTCACCCGGGCGGCCTGCGCTGCCGGCGCCAAGCCCAACGCTGACCAGACCGTCCTGGTGGTCGTTCAGCTCGCCGGGGGCAACGACGGCCTGAACACCGTCGTGCCCTATGCCGACGACCTCTACGCCAAGAACCGAAGCACGCTCCGCCTGACCGGGAAGCAGGTCATCAAGATCGACTCGCTCCTGGGCTTCCATCCCGAGATGAAGGCGATTAAGCGGCTTTACGACGACGGGCTCTTGAGCGTGGTCCAGGGCGTGGGCTATCCGAATCCGCACGGCGGCCACGGCGAATCGATGCGATTCTGGCAAACGGCCAGGCCGCACGAGACCAATGTGCAGGCCGGCTGGATCGGCCGGGCAGTCGACCAGGTGTACCGTCCCGAGGAGGGCGACGTGCCGGCGGTCTTCCTCGGCCAGATCCGGCGACCGTTCCTCATCAACGCCGAGAAGGCGTTCATCCCCGCCGTGCGGTCGCTGGACCAGGCCACGCTGCGGACCATGCCCGGGGCGGAAGGCGGGGCGGGCCATCGCCGGGCCCTCGTCCGCGCCGCCCAAGCCGCACGCGCCGACCGCGACAACCCGCTCGTGCCCTTCCTCCAAAAGAGCACTGCGGCGTCCCACGCGGCCAGCCAGCGGATCGAGGAGGTGCTCCGGGCCGGCGGCACCGGCAAGGAGTACCCACCGTCCGAGTTCGGCCGGATGCTTAAGGCCGTGGCGCAGTTGGTCCGGGCGGATTTGGGCCTCCGGGTCATCGTCACCGAGTTGGGCGGCGAGGAACCGGGCGGGTGGGACACGCACGCGGTTCAGTTTGCCAACCACGCGGCCCTGCTCAAGCAACTCTCTGAAGGTCTTGCCGCCTTTACCGGGGATCTCAAGCAGGACCGGCTCCTGGACCGCGTGCTCTTGGTCACCTACTCGGAATTCGGCCGCACGGTGCTGGAAAACGGCCGCCGCGGCACCGACCATGGCTCCGCGGCCCCGGTGTTCCTGGTCGGGGGCAAGGTGAAGGGCGGCCTGGTCGGCCGCCACCCGAACCTCGCGGAGATCGAAGGCGCCGGCGGCATGAAGCACCACACCGACTTCCGCCGCGTCTACGCCACGCTCCTGGACCGCTGGCTCGGCTGGGAGAGCAAGGGCGTGCTGGGCGGCGAGTATGCCCCGCTGGACGTGCTGAAGGTGTAGTCGTCGATCGACGGGGGGAACAGACCACGGAGGCACGGAGAGCGCGGAGAAGAACACCCCGATGTGCCACGGGGCGCGAGGCAGCCCGGAAGGCGGCTCAAGAGCGTCCTGGATCCAAGGCCAGCGGATGAGTGGAAATGGGCCGCGCGGCCCAGGAACTGTCTAGAATCCGGTATGGCGTCCCCCGAACTGCAACAATCGGGCCCTAACCGCGGCGGTCATGGGTGACGCCATCCCCCTCGCTATTCCTGCTCCTGCTCCTGCTCCTCCTCTTGAGGCGAGCCATAGTCAATTAGCAGTTGGTCGTCCCAGCCACCAAGAATGGCCTGATTTGCCAACACGGGATCATAGGGCAGCAGGCGGGTTTGCGAAGAAATCGAATCGACGATAAAGTAGGCGTTCTGGCCTAGCTTCTGGAAGAAGTTAGTTTCCTGCATGGGGTTGCCTCGTTGAACCGAAGAAGAACTTCTTGAGTTTCTCGTTTTGCTCATTGTTCTTTTCGATGATTGACTTGACTTCCTCTGGCCCTAATTCTTGGTATCCCTCCTTCTTCGTGATTGTTGCGATATGAATCGCTCCCCCAACCTTTGGGTCTTGCGTGGCTGTCTCGGAAATCAGGTGTGCTGCCAATCGAGTGAGATTCCCAACGCGCATTTCGGGATGGTAAAGTCTGTGCATCAAGTAAACGGCATACTGCGGCACGCCACTCAGACAATTACCGTTCGGAAACAACTGTGGCGCAAAATCAAGCTGGCTTGCCAAGAGGCACGTTCGTGGTATCTGCGGCTTGTTGTTCTCCTGCGCGTATCCGACCAGGGTCAATACTAGCGGTGGACGCTCCTTCGGCGGAAACTTCTGAAACCAATCGTCGTACAGTCCTCGGACAACGCCTCGGGTCTTGTCAGTGATCTCGTCTGCAAACTGATCCTGTTCGGCGTTCAACTGGTTTTTGAGGTCGTCGACAACCTTTGCCGCGAGTTCCGACGATCCAGTTATTCCTATCCCGCAATAGTTCGCCAACCTGAACAGCTTTGTTTGGTCATCATTGATGGCCGTCAACCCCCGTGGATCCCCAATGGTCCCACGGCTGTCGGCAGATAGTACCAGACCGTCCTTTCCTTGCAAGGCCACTATTAGCGTCATCTCTACCCCGATCGGACGGGGCGCAAGGGCGCCCAGTCGCGGCGATTCGGCGGTGGATTCGCCTCTGCTGAGCGCGGCTGCCCCTTTCGCCCGAGCCGCCGGGCCCTTACGATCCAGGCTTCTGCCACAAGCCAGACGAACCCCGTCGGATGGGGCCCCATGACCCTGACACGCCCCGCGACAGACCTGAACGCCGCCCAATGGCAGGCCGTCATGACCGCCCGAGGGCCGCTCCTGGTGCTGGCGGGGGCCGGGACCGGGAAGACCCGGGTCGTCACGCACCGCATTGCCGAGCTGATCCGCCGCGGCACGCGTCCGGAGCGGATCCTCGCCGTCACGTTCACCAACAAGGCCGCCGACGAGATGCGCTCGCGGGCCCTGGCCTTGATCGGCAAGAGGGTCGACGGCAAGCCCGAGATTTCGACGTTCCATTCGCTGTGCGTCCGCGTTCTTCGCCGCCATGCCCCGCGGGGCTATCCGCGGACGTTTGCCATTTACGATCGGGGGGATCAGGAGAGCCTCGCGCGGTCGGTGCTTCGGGAGATCAAGGTGGCCGAAGGGGCGCTCCGCCCGGGAGAGCTGATCCACCGGATCGGCCGCTGGAAGATGGCCTCCGTGCGGCCGGACCAGGCGGCGGCCACGGCTCAGACCGATAAGGACCATCTGGCCGCTGCGGCCTATCGGCGGTACCAGAAGGCCCTGAAAGCCGCCGGGGCCCTCGATTTCGACGACCTCCTGCTCTGCACCGAGGAGCTGCTGGCGGGCTCCGCGGCCGTTTGCCGCAGCGAGGCCGAGCGGTTCGATCACCTGCTGGTCGACGAATACCAGGACACCAACGCCACCCAATACCGCATCGTCAAGGCGCTGGCGGGCGGCCACCGCAATCTGTGCGTGGTGGGAGACGACGACCAGTCGATCTACGGGTGGCGGGGCGCCGAAGTCACCCACATCCTCCGCTTCACCCGCGATTGGCCCGACGCAAACGTGGTCCGCCTGGAAATCAACTACCGCTCGACGCAGGAGATCCTTGCCTGGTCCAACCGGCTGATCGCATTCAACAAGCGCCGCCATCCCAAGCAGCTTCACACCGCCGGCCGCGGTGAGCCGCCGCGAATCCTCCAACTGCGCGACGAGGAGAGCGAAGCCAAGACCGTGGTCGAGGAGATCCGGGCGCGGGTTTGCGGCGGGCAATGCCGGCCCCGCGACTTCGCCGTTCTCTGCCGCACCAACGAGCAACCGCGGCCGTTCGAACAGCACCTCCGCCGCGCCAAGATCCCCTACGTGCTGGTCGGTGGAATGTCGTTCTACGACCGGAGGGAAGTCCGCGATCTCTTGGCCTATCTCAAACTGGTGCTCAATCCCCGCGATGAGTTGTCGCTCTTGAGGATCGTCAACGTCCCCGCCCGGGGAATCGGCCAGGCGACCGTGACCCGGTTGCTGGAGACGGCGGTGGCCGCTGCCAAGCCGCTTTGGGAACTCCTCGGCGACGCCGCGCGGCTGGGATTCTCCCCGGCGACGGTCCACACCGTCGGCGAATTCCGGCGTTTGATCGAGGAGCACCACGCCCGGGCTTCACGCCATGCCCCGGTGCAGATCATTCGGGAACTGATCGAAGAAATCGGCTATCGCGAGGAGTTGAAGCGGCTCTATGCGGAGCCGTCGGAGCACCAGGCGCGGTGGGCGAGCGTCGAGGAGGTCGTCAACGCCGCGGGCAGCTACTCCGAGCGGGCGGCGAAACCCACGCTGGCCGGGTTCCTCCAGGAGATTGCCTTAACCAGCGCGGATGGGGATCGCGACAAGGAATCGAAGCTCGATCGCGACGCGGTCGTGCTTATGACCCTCCACGCCGCCAAGGGGCTGGAATTCGCGGAGGTGTACATGATCGGGATGGAAGAGGGCCTGCTGCCGCACCGCCGGTCGGTGGAGGATGCCCCGGAGGGGATCGAGGAAGAGCGGCGGCTCTGCTACGTCGGCATGACCCGGGCCCGTCGCCGGCTGACCTTCACCCTGGCCCTGAGCCGCCAAAAATGGGGGAAGGCCCGCCCGACGGTCCACAGCCGCTTCCTCTACGAGGCGGCCGGAGAGGCCGATCACCCGAATTACCTCGCGGCCGTGGCCGGCCGGCACGTCAATGCCAGCCGGCCTCCGAGGCGACCCGAGAGCCCCAAGTCGAAACCGGGCGATGCAACGCCAGGCCGTCCTCCGGCAATGACTCCCCTCTCCCGTCCGCGGGAGAGCGGCAGGGGGTGAGGGCGCGCTCAAGTACAGCTTGAACAAGGCTTGTGGTGCAGGCGTCCCGCCTGCCCGCAACAACGCAGGCGAGACGCCTGCACCACAACCGGGAATCGGCCAAGGTATTCCTGGGCGCCCTGAGCCCGTCGGCAGGGAGGGCGCGCCGACCGCTCGGCAATCGCCGTTCTCCCTTGCAGTCGAGATGCGCCCGGCTTACGCTGAGTGCTGGTAGCTGAGTGCTGATAGCTGATAGCTGAAAGCTGACAGCTAATAGCTGACGGCTGATAGCCGATCGCCGCGTTCCAAGACGTCCCGGGAAAACCGAGCATGTCTTCCGATTATCTGAGAGAACTCTTCGGGCTCGATGGCCAAGTCGCCGTGGTGATCGGCGGCGCCGGGGTGCTGGGCGGCGCCCTGTGCGAGGGGATCCTGCGTGCCGGGGCCCACGTGGTCGTCGCCGATCTGACCGAGGAAGGTTGCCGCCGCCGCGTCGAACACCTCAGGGCCTGCGCCGGCGAAGCCGGTCACTGCACCGTGGACGTGACCTCGCGGCCCTCGCTGGAGAAGCTCCTTGCGACTGCGGCTGAGATGAACGGCCGGGTGGACGTTCTGGTCAACTCCGCCGGCGTCAATGCCGGAAGCACCTTCCTGGAGGCCGCGGAGGCCGATTGGGACCGCGTCATGGCCATCAACCTGAAGGCGGTCTTCCAGGCGTGTCAGGTCTTCGGCCGCCACATGGTCGCCTCGGGCGGCGGGGCGATTCTCAACATCGGGAGCGTCACCTCGCACCTGCCGCTGTCGCGCGTGTTTGCCTACTCCTGCTCCAAGGCGGGCGTCGTGAACCTGACGAAGAACGTGGCCCGGGAATTCGGCCGCCAGGGCGTCCGCTGCAACGCCATCTGCCCCGGGTTCTTTCCGGCCGAGCAGAACCGCCGGCTCTTGGACCCGGAGCGAATCGACAACATCATGCGGCACACGCCGATGGGCCGCTTCGGCGAGCCGGAGGAGCTGGTCGGGGCTGCCCTGCTCCTGCTGTCTCCGAAGGCCGGGCAGTTCATCACCGGGGCCGTGGTCAACGTGGACGGCGGCTTCACCGCCGCGTGGTTCTGAGGCGTCGTCCCGACGCGGATCGGCGGCTCCCGCCGCACGCCGCTTGCCCGCGACGCTTTCCCGCTCCACGCGCCTGCGGTATGATATTGGTCGGGGAGTAAACTGAGATGCCCAAGATCATTGGCGTGAAAGTCCTCGAAGCCTACCGCCTGGAGCTGGCGTTTGACGACGGCGTCGCCGGGACCGTGGACCTGTCGCACCTGGCGGGCAAAGGCGTCTTCGCGGTCTGGAGCGATCCGCGCACCTTCGAACAGGTCCGCATTGGACCTTCGGGTGAACTGGTCTGGAGCGAGGATATCGATCTATGCCCAGACGCTCTCTATCTAAAGGCGACAGGGAAGAGGCCCGAGGACCTCTTTCCCAGCCTGCGTCGCGAGCCCACCCATGCCTGAGATCAGCCGTTTCTTCGGCATCGTGATCAAGATGTTCTTCGACGATCACAACCTGTAGACATGGCCCACACGATTGTCATCTTCGGTGCCTCCGGCGACCTGACCCACCGGAAGCTCGTGCCCGCGCTGTACGAGTTGTTCCGCAAGCGGCGGTTGCCGGAGCCGACGCGGATTATGGGCTTCTCCCGCACGCCGTTCAGTCACGAGGCGTGGCGCGAGAGGCTGGCCGAGTCGACCGCCCGGTTCCTCGGCAGCCGGTTCGACCGGGCCGCGTGGGACGCGTTTGCCCCGGCCCTGTTCTATCACGCCGGCGACATCGAGCGGAGCGACGATTTCCGGGACCTCGGCAATCTGCTCGACGGGCTGGAAGGCCCGGACGGCGCCACCCGAATCTACTACCTGGCCACGGCGCCGCAGTCTTACGGGCGGGCCATCGCCCACTTGGGGGTCGCCGCGTTGGCCGGGGAGAGCCGGGGCCCGCGGCGCATCGTGATCGAAAAGCCGTTCGGCGTCGATCGGCCGAGCGCCCGGCAGCTCAACGAGGCAGTCCACCAGGTTTTCGCCGAGCGGCAGGTCTTCCGCATCGACCACTACCTCGGCAAGGAGACGGTGCAGAACGTCCTGGTGTTCCGGTTCGCCAACGCGATCTTCGAGCCGATCTGGAACCGCAACTACGTCGACCACGTGGAGATCACCGCGGCCGAGGCCCTGACGGTGGGCCACCGCGGCAGCTACTACGACGCGGCC
>CAYGZA010000204.1:0-12341 GCA_964354135.1 uncultured Planctomycetaceae bacterium | reverse complement strand
GACAACCTCGTCTACCGCATGCGGACCGGCGGCTTCCACCAGCACTACGGCAAGGAGAACCGCATCCGGAACAACATCTTCGCCTTCGCAACGCAGCAACAACTCCAGCGGACCCGGACCGAGCAGCACCTCTCCTTCTGGTTCGAGCGGAACATCGTCTACTGGACGAAGGGACCGCTCCTGGGCAGCAATTGGAACGACAACAACTTCAACCTCGACTACAACCTCTACTGGAACGCGGCGAGCCGGCCGGTGCAGTTCTTCGGCGGGCTGGACCTGGAGGCCTGGCGGAGGCAGCGGAAGCAGGACTTGCACTCGGCGATCGCCGATCCGCTCTTCGTCGCCCCGGAGAAGGACGACTTCCGCCTGAAGCCCGAATCGCCGGCCCTCAAGCTCGGCTTCAAGCCGTTCGACTACACCAAGGCCGGGCGCGAGACCCCGCCAGTGCTCACCGGAGACCTCCCGCCGGTCCCGCGGGGATTCGATTCACCGGTGCGGGCGGAGTAGAGCCAGCCTCGGGCTCGGGCATCCCGTCCTGAAGCGATGCGTTTATTGCAGGCGTTTGGCAATCTCGAGGAGATCTTCTGCCAGCAGCTTCAGGAAAGGACATCTGTCAATCGCAGTCTGTGCGGCCACGATGGGAAAGATGTTCCGCGCACAGACGGTCTTCCTGTACTGTCCGCCCAGTATGCGTCTAAGGAACTTCGCCGGCGGTTCATTGAAGTTGACCTCTTCCGGCCGTCGCCGAGCGATCTGATCCCGAACGTCTGACGGCCATCGCTCGGGATAGGCAAGCAGCCACGCCTCCACCTCATGCACCGCAAAATGCTGATGAAACAGCCCCTGGAACTCACGTGGAACCAGCGCTCGGATGGCCCGGCGTGCTTTCGCCACCTTCTCCTGGATCGTCGTGCAATGGGAGACGTCGATGCGCGTAGGCGGGAGCCCGTAGAGATCGACAAGCCCGACGACGAAGTTCGCGCGTCGCTCGGTCAGATAGAGCTCCAGCTTGCGGGGCAGATCGTCGAGATAGTTGCTCACGCCCTGGAACTTCACCGCCCGAATGCCGACCTTACTCAACGGCAGCAACTGCGGGTCGAGCCAGTTGTGGAAGAACGTCGGCAGGGTCCTCCGGCGTGCCTCTCCTCGCTCTGTGTCGCCTTCTACAAACAGGGCGATTTGACGCGACCGCGCGTGACCTTGAGCCATTGAGCATTCCCTCGCCTCAATCGCGATCTTCCCGATCGGCCATGGCCTCGTCCTCTGAAGGAAGATCGGCGAACCGCTTGTGGATGTCCTCGAGCGGTTCCACTAGGGGCAAGGCGAGTGTCTCCAGCTCGCCTCGCGTAAAGAGATGACCGAGCCGGTAGCGATGGAGCCACTTCTCCAGCGTTGTCTCGTCGAGGGCATACAAGTGGGTCTGTCCGTCTTCCCAGTGGCACAGAGTTACACGGGGCGACAGGTCCGAGAATGCGTCCAAGAATTCGGGGGAGTGAGTCGTCAAGACTACCTGCGTGCGTTCCGAAGCGGAGTTCGCGTAGTCCGCAATGATCGGAAGCATGCTGGGGTGCAAGCCCAATTCAGGTTCGTCGATCGCAATGAGGGCACCCGGCTCGGGATGCGAAAGTACAGTAAGCAACAACAGGAACCGAAGCGTCCCGTCGGAGAGGTCCGCCCCAGCGTGCGGCTCCTTGCTCGATTTCCATTGGATCGCCAATTGGATCTGTTGGGCGGCAGCGGGCTGAAAGACCAACTGGTCATACTCCTGACCGAAGCCGGCCCGCATCCCTTCGTCAATAAGACCGCGAAACTCCTTGTTCCCCGTGTACAAAGTGTGCAGCACGGTCGCCAAGTTGCCACCATCGGGCGCAAGTCGCTTCGTGAACTGCGTGGTCGTCGGCCTCCGCATCAGCGAGCCCCGCTCGGCATGAACGTCGTGATAGATACTCCATCCCTCAATGACACGGCGTGTGAGGTTGGGAACCCGGTTTCGGAGGTCCCCAACGTGGGTGAGCAACGATTCGTTCTCGTCGTAGCCATCTGGATTGTCCGACGATTCGGGCTTGATCTTCTCACGTCTGGCTCCGTGTTGATCGAAGACGTACGCGTGGAAAGGGTCGCGTTTGAAGATCCAATAGGGGCTTTCTTGCCGCCCCTGCTCATAGTCGTGCCAATTCCCGAGCGAATCCTTGGTAAGCTGGTACCCACTCCCTCGCCCCACTTGGGCCAACTCGACCTCATAGGTGAGGGCGTCCTTGATCGGATCGCGGGGCTGGTCGACAGGGTCGATTCGCACTTTCCAGCCGAAGGAGCCCGGTTGGTGATCCCACAGAAGTGGTACTATCCCGCCCTCTTCTGCCAGAGTCGACTGGAGTTCTCCCTTGGCGGCGTGAGAAATCAGTTCCAGGCACCGCAGGACATTCGACTTCCCGCTGCCGTTCGGGCCAACAAGGAGATTCAGCCGCCCCGGTTGCCACTTCACATCCCGGAGGGACCGAAACCCCTGGATCTGCAACTCTTGAATCGCCATGATTTCACCAAGACTAGGATGGCGAGACCCTCGCGCAGGGCCGCCCTATTGTCCTTACAGCCGCTGCCGCGTCCCCTCCTATCATACCCCACCCACCGTTCGGCGTCAGCCGGGACAATTGGATCCGGCGTGGCCGGCAAACCAAGAATTCGGCCGCGCTGAGCAACTTGGGTCACTTCGCTCCCTGCCCTTCCACGAGCGTCACAAGCCGATCGACACCGGGGCTCTCGAACGCCTCGGTCCCCCCGCCGGGCCAGCGGACCTCGATGCGGTCGACGCGCCCCCGCTTCCCCAAGCCGAAGTGCAGGCGACTGCCGAAGTGGCTTTGGTATCCCCGGCCGCTGTGGACCTCGCCGATCTGCGTCAAGTCGCCGGAAGTGACCTTGACCCGGGCGCCGACGACGTCGCGGTTGGTTTTCGCCCCGCGGAGCTGGATTTGCAGCCAGTGGTTGCCGGTCTCCGACTCGTTCCGGAGGACGATGGCGGGATGCCGTGAGCTGAGGATCACCACGTCGATCCGGCCGTCGTCGTCGAGGTCGTCGAAGGCGACGCCGCGGGCGACCGCTCTCACTTTCATCCCGTCGCCGGCTGAGGCCGACACGTCGACGAACTTCCCCGTGCCGGTGTTCCTTAGAAGGACGGGAGCGGCCTCGTAGGAGGTGGTCTTGTCGAAAAGGTCCACGTTGTCCTGGAGATGCCCCATGCCGTCGAGATCGACGCGAAAGTGCCCGCCGCGAGCCTCGGCGAGGCGCTCTTGGACGGCGGCCGCACCGACGAGGCGGTCCTTGTCCTCGCAAAACACATTGCCCAGTGGCCCGATTCGGCCGCCGGTCAATTGCGGCTCGGAGAGGCCTACCTGCGGCAACGATCCTCTCAAACGGTCGTTCATTACCGCAGGCCGCAACTGCACGCACGCCCTGGGCCGCGCCGGACCGAGCACAAGCCCGGAGGCGCAACGGCCAGGCTGCCGCCCCGTTCTATTTCTGCGGCGGTTTCTGCTGCGTCGCGCCGCCGGGTCGGCTGGGTGGCGGACCGATAATCTTACCGGTCGTCACGTCCACCTTGGGCATCTGGGTCATTACCGAAGCGGGGTCTGATACACTCTTCGGTTCAGGCCCTCTCGCCTTCTTGCAGCCCACCCCGACCAGCAAGACGCCCATCAGCAGCGCTACAAACAAGCCTCGCATGGACCACTCCCTGTCATAGGTTGCCCGGTACGTGGATTCCGTCATCATACCCGTTCAGGGCGCACCAGACCCAGTACTCGCAAGTCGTGGCAATCGGCCGCACCGAGGCGTCCCCGAACAAACACTGTTCGACCCCCGCGTGGTTGCTCCCGGCGCCCGGCCATTCTGAATTGATGCCCCAGGCAATAATGTAGCGCGGGCTCCAGGCGTACGGTCCGGCCTTCCACCACGCGCCCGTAGAAGCTCCGCTGTCGTCAGGCATCGAGAGCGTGGGCCACGAGCCGGCGCCCGGGCATTCGCTCGCGTACCCTCCCGGGGGGCCATACACGAAGGCTGACCGGAACACGGACTCGCCGCCCGCGAGCCGCGGAACGCCCTTGCCGTGGCCATAGATCATCCAAGGATCCACGCCGGGCAAAGGCTTGTAGCCGGTCGAATTGCACTCGGCCACGATGACGGTGTTGGAGGCCCCGTCTTGAATCGTCTCGAGGCCCGAAGAATGAGCCGGAGCCTGCGTGCAACATGGCGGCGAGAAGACGTTGGCCAGGTTTCTGGCCCCGCGGGGCGCTCCCCATGTGTCCTGGTACGGGGTCACAGGAAGATACGCGGTGCACCACCAATGCCAGCCCTCGCTGGCGCCATATTCGGTGATCGCGATCCCCCAAGTGTCACCCGTGCTACGGCCGAAACTGCCGGACGGGCACAACAGCGTGGGGACGATCGTGCCCACGATCGGCTGATACGGCAGCACGCCGTATTCGGCGTTCATCGCGGGATTGTTAGCGTACGCCCGGAGGCGGAAGTCGGTCTTCTTGTAGATCGCTTCCTGCTCCATAAACGGCATGATCATCGTCAGCCACGTGTGGTGGAAAGCGGGCCATTGCTGATTTGAAGGTAGGCCCGCTTTCGAGAAGATCGCCACCGGGGGAAAGGTCTTCACAGCATCGTGGTAAGTCTGCAAGGCGATCCCCACTTGCCGCATGTTGTTACTGCAAGCGGACCGGCGAGCCGCCTCGCGCGCTGCCTGGACCGCCGGCAGCAAGAGTGCGATCAAGATCCCAATGATGGCGATCACCACCAACAATTCGACAAGCGTGAATGCTCGTCTATGAAAGAACCGATACTTCATTGTCTCTACTCCTTACCCAAAGCAGCCTGGAATCAATGAGAAAAGGACTTCGCCCGAGCAAAAAACTCGCAACCCCCCGTCGCGACAAGACGGCGAGCAGCGCAGTGCAATCCAGACTAACTCCCTCCCCAAGCCTATACGACTCCTAAACTTAATCCATCGGTCGCCGGATGACAAGTGTTTTGCTCCAGAGAATTCACGGAACGGCGTTTTACGCGAGGCGAACACGGCCCCCTCACAACGAGGGGGAAGCGGGGCTCGTCGTCGCTTCGGCACGGCGTGCGAGTTCCCTCCGCCACGGCACTGCGAGGCGATCACGCGGCGTAACTGCCTTATCCGCAAAGAGTTACGGCTGGACTCCCAGTGCCGCAGCCAGTTTCGAGCGGTACTCTTCCAGGTTCAGCCTGCTTCCTTCCCTCAGGTTGGTCAAACCGCTGGAGCCCAGGGTCTCGATGAACGGCTGGAATCGGGCCTTGGCCAAGGCTAGAGCCTCCTTGTCGCCGTTTGGTCCCTTTCCGGCCTCGGCTCGTGCCCGCTCCACGATCGCATAGTCTGCGCTCATCCGCGAGAGCTTCACGCGGCGCAGCAGGTCCGGCTCGGCGGCCACCCGGGCCTCGGCTTCTTGCCACAGGGCGTCGGCCTGGGCGAGCAACTGGTTGGTCAAGTGCGGGCTCGACGGAGGGGCCCAGATGACCACGTGGATGTTGTTCCGCTCCACGTGGTCGTGGAGCAGGTCGAGGTACTTTCGGATCGGCCCCGCGGCCTTGCCGTAGTAGCCGTCGAGAAATTCCCGCATGGCGGTCTCTTCGTCGTAGTCGGGATTCCAGAGGAACTTGGCGGTCATGTACCCGCCGAGGGCCGCCATCTCGCTGTGCGGCGTGTCGTAGGTGTCCTGCTCGAAGATGCCCTTGACGTTGTTCCGGATGAGCAGGCGGATGTTGTCGTTGCGGACCCGCTGGTTCGGGAACGGCAGCAGGTAGTGCGAGAAATCGGTCACGTAATCCCAAATCCACAGGCGATTGGCGACTTTGGCCCAGCCTTCCAGGTCCCGGCGGAAGGCCTGATTGGCCGGACCGCTGCAGGTAGCCAACGGGTGCGAAAAGCAGCACTCGATCGAGCAGAGCCGGACGATCACGTTGGGCCGCGGGCGCCAGTTTTTCGGCGGCCTCCGCGTCCATTGGTAGGCCAGGGTCTCAATCGCCTTGTCCGGGAACTGCTTCTCGACGGCTTCCGCCACGCGGTTGACCAGGTAGAAGACCGGCCCGCCTTGCGAATCCTCGGCCTTGGCCACAGCCTGGCACTTGTCGCACTCGCAGTGCTTGTCGGTGTCGTTCTGCGAGACGGAGAAGACGAAGGCGTCCGGGTCGGCCTTGATCGCGGCCAACGTCCCCTCGGTGCAGAGGCGGATCACGTCTTCGTTGGTGCAGCAAACCTGGGCGTAGCCGTCCTGCCGCTTCCCGCCCACGAGCGAGAAATACTCCGGATGCTCCTTGAAGTACTTCTGCGGCGGCACGAGGTGGGCGAACGTGTGGACGAAGAAACCACTTCCGAAACGGACCTTGCCGCCGTGCTTGGTCTCCAGCCGCCCGGTGGACGAATTGACGCGGTTGCGGGCGCACCAGTCGCCGTCGAAGCAGTCGAAGGTGAACGGCTCGCGGTATTCGAGCACCGGGACTTTGGTCTCGTCGATCGCCGGAAGCACGAGCCGCGGCGTCTTCGGGATGCGGCTTACCCCCGGGGCGAACCAGCGGCAGCCGAGGTGATCTTCCAAGAGGCCGTACACTCCATACATGTTCCCCCGCAACGCCCCGCCGGCGATGACCAGGTGCGGGCCGACGGTGCGGACGACATACCCCTCATTGCCGAGGGTCCCAAAGTCGATCTTCGCCTGGACGGCCGCAAGATGGGCGTTTTCGCCCAGGATGATCTCTCGCGGCCCGAGCGGCCCCTTGTCCGAGACGATCGGCAGCTTGGCCCCGGTCATTTGCTCGAGGAACATTTGCAGCTCTTCGGCCCCGTGCTTGGTGGCCGGCGACGCACTCTCCGCCACCACGATCCGATAGGCCGACTGCCCGTTCTCGGCCAAGAGAAGCTCTTCCGCCCGGCTCGGCGAGGGTATCGCCCAGCAGAGCCCAAAGGCAGCGAGAAGTCCCGTTAGCGATTGTCTCATGGTTAGGCTCCTCCGTCACAGGTGGTTTCGCCCATCGTCCGATCGTGCCCGGCTGGCACGACCCGCAGCCGGGGCACTCGGCGTGCCCACCAGGATGCCGCGCGGGCTGTGCCGATGCAAGCCCTGGGGGGAGAATCTTGCCTCGTTTCTTCGATTGGGCTATGCTCACCGACGAAGGCCTCGACAGGGTGGCACAAGAGTATCGAAAACTCGCAGGGCAGAAGCAATGTCCAACAAACACGGCCGGCGCAAGAGGAAGCATCTGGGGGTCCGCCGGCGGACTCCGCCCGGAACCGCGCCGGGCACGATTACCCCCGTCCCCGGATCGCCGAAACCCACGGTGCGCGTGATCGCCTTCAGCGAGGATCAGCTCCTCGAACGGACCATCGAGAACCTGGAGGAGCTCCGCGACATCCGCCAGCGCTTCGCGGTCACTTGGGTCGACGTCGAGGGCCTCGGCGACGTGGCGGCGATCCAGACCCTCGGCCGGATCTTCGGCCTCCACTTCCTCGCCCTGGAAGACGTGGTCAACACGCACCAGCGGGCCAAAGTGGACCACTACGAGAGCCATCTCTTCGTAATCGCCCGGATGGTCAGCTTCCCAGGCCATCTGGACACGGAACAGATCGGCCTGTTTCTCGGCAAGGACTTCGTCGTCACTTTCCAGCACAAGCCCGGCGACTGCCTGGAGCCGGTCCGCGAGCGGATCCGCAAGGGACAGGGTCGGGTCCGCATGGCCGCGGCCGACCACCTCGCCTACGCCCTCCTGGACGCGGTGATCGACGGCTACTTCCCCGTGCTCGACCAGTACACCGAGCAACTGGAGCACGTCGACGAGCAGATCACCGAGTGCGACCCGCGGCAAATGATGGTCCGCATCCACGAGCTGCGGGTCGAGCTGTTGGAGCTGCGGCGGGCGATCTGGCCGCACCGCGAGGCAATCAACGCTCTGGTCCGGGACCCCGATCCGCTGGTTTCCGACGAAACCCGGCTCTACCTCCGCGACTGCCTGGACCACATCGTGACGATCATCGAACTGACGGAGACGTACCGGGAGATGTGCTCGGACCTGCGGGACTACTTCCTGGCCATGGTGAGCACGCGGATGAACGAGATCATGAAGGTGCTCACGGTGATCGCCACGCTGTTCATGCCGCTGACCTTCATTGCCGGCCTCTACGGCATGAACTTCAGCCGGGAGCGTTCCGAGTGGAACATGCCGGAGCTGTGGTGGACCTACGGCTATCCGTTTGCGCTGGGACTGATGGCAGCGGTGGCGGCCGGGATGCTGGTTTACTTCTGGAGAAAGGGTTGGCTCTGGCCGTCGCTGTCGCCGCCCAGACCAGACAGCGAGACTGGCGGGCGGTCTCCGGCGGGCCGCCAGTAATTGACCCCGCGATCGGCGCGGGTCTCCCGACCGCGCCGGGGGACTGACCGAAGGTCTCCGCGATCGGGTTTTTGGGACGTGCGGTGAGCCGGGTGGTGGGTCCCTCAATCTTTTTCTGAGTGATTCTCCCAGTCCGTGCGAATATTCTCTTTGGAGAAGCACGATCGTGCCGCAACTGATCCGAACGCCTGTAACCGCGGAAATGCGTGAATGAAGGATGGCGACCTGATCCGGGCCGTTCAAGCAGGCGATCGTGGATCGCTGACGATCCTTTACCAGCGGTATGTCAGGGGAGTATGGCGATATGTGCATACGCACCTGTCGCGTGACCGGGAAGCAACAGACGACCTGGTGAGCGAGACGTTCCTGGCTGCGATTCGTACCATCAAGACGTTTGACCCGCAGCTCGGCAGTGTCTACGGATGGTTGCTGGGGATTGCCCGAAACAAGCTGCGCGATCATTTGCGTAGGGCGCATCGGGTCGTAGGCGACCCAACAGAGACCAACGCAGTTGCCGATGCGGGTTCACGCGGCCCAGATGAGGGCCTGATCACGGCGGAAACCAGGGACACTGTAATCCGGACCCTAGATACCCTGGACGACGACGAACGCCTCGCCCTGGAGTGGAAATACGTGGAGTCGCTATCGGTACGTGAAATTGCCGAGCGACTGGGCCGGACGGAAAAAGCGGTCGAAGCGATTCTCTACCGCGCGCGAGTCTCATTCCGCACCATCTACGCCCGCAAGCAGACGCGAAGCGGGTAGTACATTGAGGTCGAGGTCATGTTGCCCAACGAAGAAGAACCGTACGAGGACCTGGGGGCCTTGCTCCGACGAAGCTACGGGGCCTCGGAACCGGCGGACGAATTCGTCGATCGGCTGCATGAGCGGCTGGTGAGCGAATTGGCCGATACGCAGGAACTCCGAGTCTCGCCACTATCGGCGACCAGCCGTTCGCCGGAGCCGGCGAGCCCCTGGAATCGAATCACCCACTGGGTAGGAGGACTTAGCATGCGACAGCGGATTGTGGCATTGGGTGGCGTCGGCGCGGCGGCGGTCGTGGGATTCGTGTTGCTTTGGGGAGGCACCTTCGCAAAGCGGGTCTCGGCGATGGAGAAGATGGCGGAAAACATCCGCCAGGCGAAATCGTATGCCGTCAAGGTCGTGTCGGAGGTCGGCGCCCCCCCAACGGCGGAGAAGTCGATCGCGAGCTTGTACTGGCTGGCTCCCGACTCGATCCGTGTGGAAAAGTACGAGGGCAAGGAACTGGCGAGTGTGGACATCCTCCACGCCTCCAAGCCAGGCATCCACATCAGCCGCAAAGACAAGAAGTTCCGCCGTGAATCGCCATACGGCGGACAGGCCACCATGTTCACGGTTCTCGGCAAGCTTGGCGAATTCTCGGGCCAGGCAGATCGCGATTTGGGCACGAGGCAAATCGACCGCTGCAAGGCGCGGGGATTCGGGATTTCGATCGGCAAGATTGCCCCCGACTTCCAGCCCGGCACGCTCTGGGTGTGGGTGGATCCGCAAACCAACCTGCCGGTACTCGTGGAGATGGGCATCCTCGGTGCGCCGGGGATAATCCGCTTGGAGGAGTTCCGTTGGAACGTGGACTTGGACCCGAAGCTCTTTGACGTCACGCCCCCTGCGGGCTATGCGGACGGCAGCGTCCCTTGGCCTTCGGTGGCGGAACAGGTGCCGAAGATTACGGAGGCTCTCAGGAGCTACGCCGAGTTGGCCGGCGGGCATTACCCGCGCGTAAAAGCGTTCTACGCCGACGCGATCCGCGATGACGTGCTCCGCAAGGCCGGCCTGCAAGTGCCCCCCACTTCGGCGGAACGCAACAGCGAGGCATTCCGCAAGGCGAACCGGGCGCTCCAGGGTCTTGGCTTCATCCAAAAGATCCTCCGCGACGACCCCGAGGCCGTGTACAACGGGAAAACCGTCGGCCCCAGCGACAAGGACAAGGTGCTCTTGCGCTGGAAACTCGACGACGGCCGCTACGAGGTCATCTTCGGCGACCTGCGCAGCCAGACCGTGACGTCGGAACGACTGCGTGCCCTGGAAGGGAAATAGGGGACCGGTGCCGATTGTGTCCCCTGCGGCCATAACCGCGCGTCCGACCACACTTCGCGGCGCCCCGGCTGCGCTCGGCGCTGGTCTCCCGACCGCGCCGAGGCATCGACCGCAGCTTACCCTCTCCGCGGCCGGAAGCGGATGCTGTAGAACGCGCCGATCCCGAGGAGGAGGGCTCCCCACCATACTCCCAGGTGCAGTTCTTTCATCTCGACATTCGGCGGAACGAACAGGCCGTAGATCCCCGCACCCAGGATCAGAACGCCATACACCACGAACAGCACGCCGACGAAGAACCAGATCGTGATGGTACGCTGCGGTTTGTCGCTCATGACCAGGCAATCCTACCAGAAGATAATGTTCAGCATGACACAGACAGCCAGCAGAACAAAGCCCCAGAACGCCGGCCTCTTCAAGAGCGGCAAGTGAGCCGCCGAGGGAATCTCTGTCTCCCCATAGACCAGGTTCTTCAACTCCGAGGCGGGTCTGGGCCGCGTCACGAAGCTGACCCCCACCGTGACCGCCAGGGTGACCAGGAAGGTCCACAGGGCCGTCCAGAGGTTCTGCGGAATGTCTTCACTGTCCTGCGAGAACGTGATGTATCGCACATGGTCCTTGTTGACCTTCTCGATGTCAAACGCCCCAGGAAGACCGAGCAACCCGTCTCCGGGAGTCCAGTGCATGAAGACGAAGATGCCCAGACACACCAGGATTCCCGTCAAGAGCCCCACGAAGGCAGCCATCGACGTGGCGCGTTTCCAAAGCATTCCCAGGACCACCGGCACGAACAGCGGAACGATGAACATGACGAACATCAACTGCGCGAACGCCATGATGGTGCTGAAACGCAGGCATGCGTATGCGGCGCCGATGCTCACGAAGATCCCCAGAATGGAGCAGACGCGGCCCATGGTCACGTAATGCTTGTCGCTCGCGTGGCGATTGACGAACGGCTTGTAGACGTCGTACGTCCAGACGGTGGCGAACGCGCTGACGTTGCCGGCCATGCCTGCCATGAATCCGGCGATCAGCGAGGTGACGCCGAGCCCCAATAAGCCCGGCCCGCAGTACCGTTTCAACAAGAGCGGCAGGACGTAATTGTAGCTATATGCTTCGCCTGACTTGACGTCCGGATGGTTCTCCGGCAACAGGACCATGTGCGAACCGTCGGGGTTGGTCAGCACGGCCAGGGCGAGTAGCCCGGGAAGGATGACGATCAGGGGCACGAGCATCTTGAAGAAGCCGCCGATGATCGTGCCGTTTTGCGCGCTGGGCAGGTTCTTGGCCGACAGCACCCGCTGCACCACGAGGAAGTCGGTCGTCCAGTAGCCGAAGGAGATCGCCAATCCCCAGCCGAACACGATCGCCACCCAGTGCGTGCCGCCTGGATTGCTGGCCACGTCACCCATCGATCCCCACATCGAAATGTAGTCGGCAGCTTTTTCCGGATGCACCGCGGGGAGATTCTCCTGGATTCGCTGGACCATTCCGTCCCAACCGCCGGTCTCGATAAGCCCGACGATGGGGATCATGAGGAATCCCAGCCAAATGAGGAAGAACTGGAGCACTTCGTTGAAGATGGCTGACAAGAGACCGGCGAGCATCACGTAAACGCCCACCGTCAACGACGCCACCCAAATGCTGAAGTCCAGCGGCCAACCGAGAATGACCCTCATCACGAGCGCCAGGCCGAACATGTTGATGCCGCTCATGATAATCGTCAGAAACAGGAAGGAGATGGCCGATAGCCCGCGGGCAGCCTCGCCGTAGCGGAGCTTCAAGTAGCCGGGAACCGAGTGCGTGTGGCAGATGTGATAGAAGGGCATCATCACCAGGGCCAGGAAGACGATCGCCGGAAT
>CAYGZA010000203.1:0-12361 GCA_964354135.1 uncultured Planctomycetaceae bacterium | reverse complement strand
GTCGGCTCGTTGAAGGCAATGTGGCCGTCCGAGCCGATGCCCAGAAGCTGCAAGTCGATCCCCCCCACTTCTCGGATCCGCTGCTCGTACCACGCACAGAACGCCCGGTAATTCGTGGTCGTGCCCTGGGGGATGTAGACGTTCTGTGGGGGGATGTTGATGTGCTTGAACAGATTCTCGTGCATGAAGTAGTGGTAGCTCTGGGGGTGGTCCTTGGTGAGCCCCACGTACTCGTCAAGGTTGAAGCCGGTGACCTGCGAGAAATCGAGGCCGTCGTTCTTGTGCAACCGCGCGAGCTCCTTGTAGAGGCCCAACGGGGTGGAACCGGTGGCCAGCCCGAGGACGGCATTGGGCTTGCTGTTGATCAGCTCCGCCACGGCGTGTGCCGCGGCCCTGCTCATCTCTTCGTACGTTTCCTTGATAATGACTTCCATTGCCCTTCCTTACGTCTGGTTGCGTCTGGGCGGGAGAAAACGGCCTTCGGCCGGTGGGAGCCTACTAATTTGGTGGCTGACGGGGCCGGTGTCAACCTCCCGCCAAATCCGGAGGGTCCCTTGCCCCCCTCCTCGGAACGCCGCCAAGCCGGGTAGAAAACGCCGGTATGGCAACCAGAAGTGCGGCTCGGCAGGAGCCTCGCCCTCCCGGAATCACGCAGCGTCATTCAGGCCCGCAGGCTGCAAAACCCACGGGTTGCAACCCGTGGGCTTTGAAATTACCCTACCTTCGATGGCGAAATCGACGCCCAGGGAGAAACCGATGCCGCTTAACTCAACCCGCGCTGCTCCGCCGTTGTCTCGTTGGACCTTGGCATTTCTTCTCTGCTTCGCCGCAGGGGCCGTTGCCCCGCGGCCGGCCGCCGCTGCGGACGACGGCTTCATCGCAATGTTCAACGGCAAGAACCTGACCGGGTGGGTCGTGGAAGGGGCCTCCAACTCCGGGAAGGAAACGGACAAGAAGCCGATCTGGTCGGTCCGGGACGGCGTCATCCACTGCACGGGTCAGGGCTTCGGCTTCTTGCGCTACGACAAGAAGGTCGACGACTTCCTGTTCGAGGTCGAGTACCGGATGAGCCCGCGGGCCAACAGCGGCATCGGCATTCGCGGCACGAAGTACGCCGGCTCGCGGGATACGCGCCCTTCATTCGCCTCGTACGAGATCCAGATCCTCGACGACGCCGGCAAGACTCCCACGCCCGGCTCCAGCGGCTCGCTCTACCGCTACGTCGCGGCGAAAGTGAACGCCACGAAGCCCGCCGGCCAGTGGAATCAGATCCGCGTCGAGTGCCGCGGGCCGCGGATCAAAGTGACGCTTAACGGCCAAGTGATCCACGACCTGGATCAGACCACCGTCGCGGAGATCAAGGACAAGCCGCTCTCGGGCTACGTCTGTCTTCAGAGCCATTCGCGGGCGATCGAGTTCCGCAACCCGCGGATGAAGGCGCTGAAGCCGTGACGTGAGGCGTGTATGAAATGGAGAAACATAGGTTCTCCGGCGTGGTCGCTGGTCTTACCGCTGCTTATTACGCTGGTTGGAGTAGGGCTCGCTCTGATAATGCCTCTGATAGAACTCGTGGTGGACTGGATCAGGGGACAGTGATCGGGGACAGCCTGCCGGATCAAAGGACCGGCGGCAAGTACATCCTCATGCCGGGGCCGTTGGTTCAATGCACCTTGGGTCGTCCCGTGTCGGGCTGTTGACGTAGGCGCTCACAGGATACGCCACCATCTCTTCGCTAGGATAGGGCCGGAAGAGCGAGGCCAGTTGTTCGGGCTGTTGCACGGCCGGGTCCAGCCAGTGGTCGAAGTCGCTCGGTGAAAGGATCACCGGCATCCGGTCGTGGATCGGCTTCATCAGGTCGTTGGGCTCCGTCGTCAGTAGCGCGCAGGTCTCCAGGGCGCTATGGTCCGGGCCTTCCCAATGTTCCCAAAGGCCGGCGAAGGCAAACGGCCGGTCGTCGCACAGGCGGATGAAGTACGGTTGCTTCTGCTTGCCGCTCCGCTGCCATTCGTAGAACCCGTCGGCGACGACCAGGCAGCGGCGTCGGCGGAGCGCCGTCCGGAACGCGGGCTTTTCTGCCGCAGTCTCGGCACGGGCGTTGATGAGCCGGTTGCCGATCGCAGGGTCCTTGGCCCAAGCGGGGACCAAGCCCCAGCGGAGTCGGACGAGCTGCCGCGCGGAGTCGGTTGCCTCGGACGTGCGGCGGACCGCTGCCACGTCTTGCGTAGGGGCAATGTTGTACCGCGGGTCGAAGGGGGCGACGTCGAGCAGGGCGAACTGCTCGGCGATGACGCTGGCCGGGGCCCGAAGCGTGAAACGTCCGCACATGACCCTGATTCTAGGGCCCTGGTCCGCCTGCTTCCATAGGCGGGCGATACCTCGCCTCGGGGCCAGAGCCCCCGGTCCCCAGCGAAGGTCTTCCCCCGAGCGGGTTGTCTCGCACGGAATACACCTCATGCCCCCTGCAACCGGACGCCGATAAAGATCACGGTGTGGTAGCTTTGCCGCCGCACCATGCGCCAAGGACGGTACGATGCTGGTGATTCTCAGCGACCTCCACCTCAGCGACGGCACCTGCGGGGCGACGGTCTCGCCGGGGGCGCTGGAGTTGTTTGCCCGCCGGCTTAGGGAAACGGCCGAGACGGCCTCGTGGCGAGCGGATGGGACGTATCGGCCGATCGAGCGGATCGATATTGTTCTCTTGGGGGATATTCTCGACTTGCTTCATTCGGTCCGTTGGGCTTCGATGTCCGATGTCCGTCCCTGGGGGAACCCCCATAACCCGGAGTTCTTCGACCAAGTCTCCCGGATTACCGGCGACGTCCTCCAGGCCAACGACGAGGCCCTGAGCTGGCTGCGCGGGTTGGCGGCTGAGGGGGGCGTCACGGTGCCGCCGGCGATCCGCACGGGTCGGCCTGCCCAGGACGCTGAAGGAGCCCCGGTCTCCATGCGGATCCACTACATGGTGGGGAATCACGACTGGTTCTACCACCTGCGGGACCCGAGATTCACGCCGCTGCGGCAGAAGATCGCCCGCCAGATGGGACTGGCCAATCCCGCCGAACAGCCCTTCCCCCACGATTTCGCCGAGAGCGAGGAGCTGCTCCAGGTGATGCGTCGCCACCGGGTCTGTGCCCGGCACGGCGACATCTTCGACCCCGTGAGCTTCGACGGCGACCGCGGCGCCGGCAGCCTCGGCGACGTGCTGGTCCTGGATCTCGTGAATCGCTTTGCGGCGGAGATCGAGGGCCCGCTGGCGCAGGAGCTTCCCGCGGCGACTGTCGCCGCCCTGGGGGAAATCGACGACGTCCGCCCGCTCCTCCTCGTGGCGGTATGGATGGACGGCCTGCTGGAGCGGACGTGCCCGTCGCCGGCGATGCGGCGGCGGGTGAAACACGTTTGGGACCGGCTCGTGGAGGAAGTCGTCTCGCTGGACTTCGTCCGCCAGCACGACACGTGGGGCCGGCCGGAGATGCTCGACGGGCTCCGCGGGGCGCTGGAGTTCCGCAAGCGGCCCTCGGCCGGCTGGGCCGGCTCCGTCTTGGAGTGGTTGAATCAACTCCGCGGGGCGGCCGGCGGGTCCTACGCCCATCACGCCCTGGCCGAGCAGGATTTCCGCAATCGCCGGGCGAAACACATCGTTTACGGCCACACGCACGCGGCGGAGACCGTCCCCCTGGACGCCAGTTACGCCGAAGGCTACGTGCTCAACCAGGTCTATTTCAACGCGGGGACGTGGCGGCGCATCCACTCCCCGACCCGCCTGGCCCCGGCCGAACGCGAGTTCATCGCTTCCGACGTCATGACGTACCTGGCGTTCTATCAGGGGGACGAGCGGAAAGGCCGCCCGTACGAGCTTTGGTCCGGGTCGCTCGGCTTCAGCCCCTCGGAGACTACGGTTTATCGCATCGATCCCGGCAGAGCGAGCCATGCCACAGGCCAATCTGTTTCGACACCAAGCCTACACACCCACGCCCCCCACTTCCCCGCACCATCTGTTAAGCCCGGGTTCCTGCCCGGCCGTCGGGTCTGAGCCGTTCCGGCGGCGGATGGGCGACGTTGGCGCGGCGCTGCGTGCGGAGAACGTCGCCGCGATCTACCTGGTCCACGGCAGCTTCGTGGGGAGCGACGCCCTCGGGGTGCTCGCCGAGCTGGGCCGGCTGTTCCCCAACGCCGGCCGCGTCCTCCGGCGGATCGTGCGCCGGCTGGCCCAGAAGATCACCGGCGACCTGGGGAACTACACCGCCGGCTACGCCCGGTTGTTCGAGTCCTCCGTGTCCCGGCAGGGTCGGCGGAGAATCCCGGTGCGCCTGCTTCACTGGTCCGGCGAGAACCACCACCTCGGCCGCGCCGACGGCGCCGTGCGGCTGATCGACGCGCTGGCCGGGCTGGACCTGAAGCCCGGGCAGCGGGTGCTCCTCTGGGGGCACAGCCACGCCGGCAACGTGTTTGCCCTCATGACCAACCTGCTGTCGGGAAACCCCGAGGCCGTGGAGCGGTTCTTCAAGGCCGCCGAGGTGTATTACCGCTGGCCGGTCGTGGGCGTGGTGGACATTCCGGTGTGGGACCGCGTCTGGCGGCGGCTGCGGGACCGCGAGCCGCTCTTGCCCGGCGTGCGCCTGGACTTCGTGACCTTCGGCACGCCGATTCGCTACGGGTGGGATTCGGGGGGCTACGCGCGGCTTCTGCACTTCGTCCATCACCGGCCGGTGGAGGGGCTTCCCGCGTACCGGGCCCCCTTCCCGCCCAGCCTGGTCAAAGTCCGCAGCGCCGCCGAAGGCGACTACGTTCAGCAGTTGGGGATCGCCGGCACGAACGTCGCGCCGAATCTCGCATCCTGGCGGGCGTGGCTGGCCGACCGCCGCCTCCACGGCCTGCTTCAGTCCGGCCTCGCCGAGGCAGGACCGCTGGAACGCTTCGAGGCCGGCGCCATCGTTCCCGATGAAGGAATCACCCTACTGGTCGACTACGGGCGGCAGGAGGGGAGCATCGCCCGGCACCACGCCGGTCACGCGGTCTACACGCGCAAGGAGTGGCTCCTGTTCCACGCCGAGGAAGTGGTCCGCCGCCTCTACATGTCCCGGGCGTACAAAGTCGCGTGAGGCATGGCCGAGTACCTTCAAGTCCACACCACCACCTCGACCCAAGAGAGCGCCGCCCAGATCGCCCGGCTGCTGGTGGAAGAGCGTCTGGCCGCCTGCGTCCAGGTGCTCGGCCCGATCATCAGCACGTATCGCTGGCAGGGGGCGATCGAAACGACCCGGGAATGGCTTTGCACCGCCAAGACCCGCCGGGACCTCTACCCTGAGATCGAGCAGGCGATCCGCCGCGTTCATCCCTACCAGGTGCCCGAGATCCTCGCTTTGGAGGTGGCGGCCGGCAGCGCGGACTACCTCGCTTGGCTTGCAGGCGAAGTGAAGCCGCCGGCGCCGTGAGCCGCCCGTGTTGCAGGGCGCTCACTCGGCACTGCTAAGCGGCCACCGGCCGTGGTATGATGGGACAGAGGAACCACAAGCGGCAGTCCCCCCAGTGTCTCTGGCGGCCAGTCGGAGCGGCATCTTGCTAGTCGGACCGGTTTTCAACCGAGAGATCGTCCTTACCCCCAGGCGGACAAGAACTTACGTTGTTCGCTCGGCTTACGGGTTCGCCCTGTTCGTCCTGATCTTTACGGCCTGGCTGGTCCTGACCGGTACGCAGCGGGTCCGCGACCTCGGGGACTTGGCCCGCTTCGGGATGACCATTTTCCAGGTCCTTGCCCCCCTCCAACTAGCGGTCACGTCCTTTCTCTCTGCGGTCTTGGCGGCCAGCGCCGTTTCGCAAGAGAAGGACCGGCGGACCCTGGACCTGCTGCTGATGACCAAGATGTCCAATAGCGAGCTGGTCTTGGGGAAACTGTTGGCCAGCCTGCTCCAAGTGGTGATGCTCCTGGGCGCCGCGTTGCCGCTGTTCATGCTGGCGGTCCTTTTTGGCGGCGTCTCCTTTGGTCAGATCGGCCGCGTGTTTGCCGTCACGCTGGCCAGCGTGCTCGTGTGCGGCAGCCTGGGCTCGACCCTGGCCCTTTGGCGGGAGAAGACCTTCCAGGCCCTGGCCATGACCATGCTGCTCCTGGTGCTGTGGCTGGCCGCTTGGCGGGTTGTCGCGTTAGGGCTCGTCGGGTCGGCCTGGCGGGGCCTTTCGTGCCAGACCTGGGCTGCCGGATTCAGCGCGTGGGAGGCCATTCTGGAGGCCACCCGACCCTCCGCCCAAGTGGACCCCTCGTTGGGCTTTCTGGGCACCCCGGTCAACCTGTTTCTGCTCACGGCCGCGCTGATGACCGTGGCCCTTGACGGCGTGGCCATCGCCATGGTCCGCGTTTGGAACCCGTCGCGGGAAGGCCAAACGTTCCATCGCGAGGACGAGACCTGGCATCGGGAGAGCATTGGCGGGGTGGAACACGGCGCTCCCGCTGACGCCGGCGGACCCGCTGCTGCCGCGACCGCCGCCGCTCTCCCGCGGAGTCCCACCCGGAGCCGGGAGGTTTGGGACAACCCCGTGATATGGCGGGAAATCGTGACCTGGGCCTACGGGCGAAGGATCCTGGTAATCCGGCTGGTCTACCTGATCCTCTTCGGCTTGGCCGCCGGGAGCCTAGGGTCGACCGCTGCGGGCGGAGAGCCGATCACCCGCTCCGCCGCGATGGCCTCCTTGGTGCCGCTTTTTCTGCTGAGCCTGGTGCTGGTCAACGCGCAGGCAGTGATCTCTCTTACGAACGAGCGGGACGGGCGGGCCTTGGATCTCTTGCTGGTAAGCGACCTAACGCCCAAGGAAATCGTCTACGGCAAGCTGGGAGGCATCTTCTACAACACCAAAGAGATGGTCGTGCTGCCGGTCTTGCTCTGCGGCTACCTGTGGTACGCAGGCGCCCTGGGCGAAGGCAGCCGCGGCCTGGAGAACCTGATTTACCTGCTGATCGGCTTGGCGGTGCTGTACACGTTTGTGGCCGTGCTTGGAATCCACGTCGGGATGAACTACGTTAACTCGCGGACCGCGATCGCCACCAGCCTCGGAACCGTCTTCTTCTTGTTTCTGGGCGTGGCGACCTGCATGTGGATCATGATCGCCTTCAGCGGTTCCTTCGAGGCCCAGTTGTGGCCGTTCCTGGGGTTCATTTGCGGCGGCGGGATCGGGCTGTACGCAGCCCTGGGAGCGAGGAACCCGTCGGCGGCGATTGGGGTGGCCTCCTTCCTTTGTCCGGTGACCACCTTCTACGCCATCACCAGCTTCTTCCTCGAGCAGACGCTTGGGGTGCTGCTGGTAACGGCCGGGACCTACGGCTTCGCGACGGCCGCCATGCTGATCCCGGCAATCTACGAGTTCGACGTGGCGACGGGGCGAACCACGCTCTGGGAGCAATGAGCCCCGGATGCCGGCTCCGTCAGGGCCGGCTCGCGCGGCGCCGGCTCACTTGTGGTAGCCCAGCGTCTTGACGACCGCGAGCATCTCTTCATAGGTAATGAAGCGCCGCCGGTGGCGCATCTTGTAGCTGTCGATCGCTACGGCCAGCTCGCGGGCGTCGGGCGTGAGGTCTTCGTGGCTGTTGACGAACTGACGGCGTTCCATGGCCGGCGGTCCCGCCGCAAACTCGTAGTTGCGACGTTCGACGAAGGTGCCGCCGGCGGTCTCCAATCCTTGCGACATTGCGAATGTCCTCCCCTCTTGCGGTCGATACCGCATCCTGAAAATCAGGGACTCTCTCGGCGCGACGTGGCGGAGGTTTGCAGGGATTCCCCCCCCAGGTCCGCTGCCGTCTAAAGCATACCCCGCGATCGCCCCGCCCAGCCCGGCCTATCGCACCACGACCGCACGATCCCCTGAAAACCCGGGGCTACAACCGCGCCGTTCGGAAAATCGGGAAGTGTAGTGGTCAGACCGGTCGCGCCGGCGGACCATCGCGCTGTTTCGGGCTACATTACCGCCCACAAGAGGGGGCGTCCGCCGCTTTAGCTTAGCGAGGCGTGTTGCTGCCCGGTTGCCGGGCCAGTTCCACGTAGCCGAGGAGTTGGTGGCTAGGCTGATGTTTAGGGTCCAGGGCGAGTGCTCTCTGGGCCGCAGCGGCCGCGTCTCCGGCCCGGCCGGCCGACAGGTGGGCCTCCGCCAGCCGGCAAAAGAGTTCCGCCGTGGGCGGCTCGCGGGCGGCCGCTGCGGCAAGGCTCTCCGCCGCGTCGTCGAAGCGGTGGAGTGCCATGCAGGCTACCCCCTGCAAGTAGAGGACCCGCTGCGGCTCCTCACCGGGGGCGTATTTGTCGGCCAGCGCCTGTAAGGTAGCGAGCGCTCGCCCGGGTTGGTTCAGCGTTCGGTACAGTTCGGCGATCTCCAGCGCCACCTCGCGATCTTCCGGCTGGAGCCCCAGGGCCCGCTGGTAGTCTGCCAGGGCCTCGATCGGCCGGCTCGACGCCGCCGAGACCTTTGCCCGCACCCTCCAGGCCGCGGCAAGCTTGGGGTCGAGATCAATGGCCCGCTCGGCGTTCTGTACGGCCGCGTCGGCTTGGCCCAAGGCCAACTGCATCTCGGCGATCCGGGCATGGAGAGAAGCATCGTCGGGGGCCATCCGGCTGACTTTCTCAAGCTGCCCGAGGGCCTCGCGCCCGGCCCCGCGGTTCCAGAGCGCCTCGGCTAAGCTGCGGCGGGCATCGGGGTTGCCCGGGCAAGCCTGCACCGCTTGCGAAAGGAAGCTCTCTGCCCGGTCCCATTGACCGTGCTCGGCCGCGGCCACCCCTTGCTGGGAGAGATGGCGGCTGGTCGCCAGCGACCGCGACACCGGCCCCTCGGTTCCCGGGAGACGGCAGCCCGCCAGCGTCGAACTCGCCAGAAGGGCCGCGTACGTGAGCCAACCGCCTCGCATCGTCGCGCCAGTTCATGACCGGTAGGAGCGGACCTCGATCTCCCGTTAGGCCCCTTCGTCCTTTTCGAGACTGCCAAGGTTGCCAACGGCACCCAGTGCGGGGACTGGGCCGCGATGGTATCACAACCGGCCCATTGCGACTACGCCGTTTTTGGCCCAACTCAGTGCGGCTTCGAGACTCTGGGAGGGCGAGGCGCCTGCCGAGCCGGAGGAGAAAGCCGGGCTTGCCTCGCGCCCGCGGCCCGGCAGAAGCCTCGCCCTCCCAGGTCGGCGCGGGGGCTGCTCAAGGCGGTTTCCTCGGGTCCCTACGGGGATTAAGATGGTCTTTCATTCACAACCTCTGTGAGATGGCTCTCATGCCGTGTGCGTTCAACAAGCTGGGGATCTCCTTCAGCTACCCTGAGAACTGGACTCTCGACGAAGCCGAGGCGTTGGCGGGGAGGCGAGCGGTGACTGTGTATAGTCCCGGCGGCGCGTTCTGGTCGGTGAGTGCCCATCCTGGCTCGGCCGACCCCACGGGCCTGGCAAAGGCGGCAATTGACGCAATAAAGGATGAATACACAGACGTGGAAGTCGAGGAAGCTCTGGAGAATGTCGCCGGCCATGACATGGTCGGCTACGATCTTAACTTCTTCTTCTTGGACATGACCAACACGGCGACTGTGCGGTGTTTCCGCGCTCCTCTGGCAACGTACGCCGTGTTCTGCCAGGCAGAGGATCGCGAATTGGACCAGGTCCGTCGCGTCTTCGCGGCGATCACCACCAGTCTTGTGCGAGGCTTGGGACAGCTCCACCATGGAGAATAGCAGCGAGGGTCGCGGGTCCGGGTTCGTGACGACGTGGAGCGTCGTGACCAGGTGACGAAACGCAGCCAGACGGACTTCGGAAGTCCGCGCGCGGAATCGTTGCCTGCAAGACAGTATTCTATTCTGCGCATTTGCACTGCGGAGTCCGCCAATCCTGGGCCATCGCATGCCACCCGCCGTCATCAGGGGAGGGCAAGGCAGTAGGGTGGTTGCTCGCAACCACGCCCTTGGACCACCGCGCGCCGCCGAGAACCGCGTGCGTGCCGGCACGCACCCCGCTTCTTCAGAAAACTGCTTGACATTTCCACGGTAACTGGTCAATATCACTGGATACGGGGCTCCCGGCTCCCTCGGCAGCGGGGACAAGCTCCCCAGTTCTTCAGAGAGGTCTCACAGCATGTCCCGAATCCTTTCTTCCCGTTTCGGCGTGAACCATCGCCGCCTCGCGGCGTGCGAGCTCTTGGAAGATCGGCGCCTTTTGTCCCTCGGCGGTCTGCTATACACGCTCAATGACCCGGACCCGCACGGTATTGCTGTGTTCGGCTCCGCGTTGGCGAGCTCCGACGGCACCCCGCCCACCGTCACCGCGACGTCGCCCTCTCTCGCCGGCGGCACCCTGGCGGCGGGTACGGATTCCGGCGGCCTGCCGGTCGGGATCCTCACCACCGGGCCCTCGGTGGGCACGCCGTTCCTCGAGCCGTCTTACGACAGCGGCGTCGAGGGCGACAACATCACGAACATTGGTATGGTGTTGTTTTCCGGGTGGGCGGGCGCGGGAACTGTTTCCGTGGTGATCCTCAGCGACGGGCACGCGATAGGCGAAGAGGGAATGGACTGGTGGCAGACCCGTTACTGGGTCATGGTTTGGTTGGACGAGGGTGTACACACCATCACGGCCCAGGGCTGCGACGAGGAAAACTGGGGCCCGGTCTCCGGTGGTATCACCGTGACGCTCGACACCGTCGCCCCCACGCCCGACATCGTGGACGTGACTCCGGACCCGCGCACTACTGCGGTCGCCAGCATCAACATCGTGTTCAGCGAGCCGGTGTACGGACTGGACTGGAGGGACCTGACGCTCACGCGCGACGGCGGCGCCAATCTCTTGACCGGCGGCCAGACGCTTTCCACCGGCGACAACGTCCTTTGGACGCTTGGCGGGCTCGCCGGGCTGACGAGCACAGACGGCAACTACGTCCTCACGCTCACGGCGACCGGCTCAGGGATCACCGACATCGCGGGCAACCCGCTGGCGGCCGACGCCGGCGACTCCTTCGTGGTGGTGGACACCCCGCCCACGGCCGACATCGTCGACGTAAGCCCCGATCCGCGCGCCACCCCAGTCGACGCAGTCCAAATCGTCTTCAGCAAGCCCGTCACCGGATTCGACTTGCCGGACTTGACGCTCGCGCGAAACGGCGGCGCGGATCTACTGACCGGCAGCCAGACCCTGACCACGACGGACAACATCACCTGGACCTTGGGCAATTTGAGCGGGATCATCGACGCGCTCGGCACGTACCTTCTGACACTTACCGCGGCTGGCTCGGGAATCACCGACCTGACGGGCAACGCCCTGGCGGCCAACGCCACGGACCAGTGGCAGCTCCTTCCCGCGACCGTCACCGCGACTTCGCCCTCTCTTGCCGGCGGCACGCTGGCGGCGGGCACGACTTCGCTGGCCGTCACGTTCAGTGAACCGATGGTCGGTGGCGACCTGGCGGCGAACTATCAGCTCCAGGGCCTCGGCGCCGACGCCCTCTTGGGTACGGCCGACGATACGATCATCTCTCTATCCCCCGCCTACGCCGGCAACACGGCCACACTGACCTTCGCCGCCCTGCCCGCGAGCGTCTACCGGCTGACCGTCCGCGATACGATCACCGACGCGGCCGGCAACAAGCTCGACGGCGATGCCGACGGCACGGCCGGCGGCGACTGGACGGCGGACTTCGTCGCGCTGCCGGCAGGGGACCTGTTCTACTCGCCGGCGACCTACGGCTCCGGTGGCAGCCGTCCCATTTCGGTGGCGATCGGAGACTTAAACGGCGACGGGCGCCCGGACCTGGCCGTGGCCAACTATTACAGCGACAACGTGGGTGTGCTGTTGGGTCAGCCGGGCGGGACGTTTGCGCCCGCGGCGGCCTACGGCTCCGGCGGCGGCTATTCCTTATCGGTGGTGATCGGGGACTTAAGCGGCGACGGGCGCCCGGACCTGGCCGTGTCCAGCGTCAATAGCCGCACCGTGGGTGTGCTGCTGGGTCAGCCGGGCGGCACCTTTGCGCCCGTGGCGAGCTACGACTCCGGTGGCTGGATGCCCTCTCAGGTGGCGATCGGGGACTTAAACGGCGACGGGCGCCCGGACCTGGCCGTGGCCAACCGAGTGAGCACCAACGTGGGTGTTCTGTTGGGTCAGCCGGGCGGGACGTTTGCACCCGCGGAGACCTACGGCTCCGGCGGCCAGGAACCCATTTCGGTGGCGATCGGGGACTTAAACGGCGACGGGCGCCCGGACCTGGCCGTGGCCAACCGAGTGAGCACCAACGTGGGTGTTCTGTTGGGTCAGCCGGGCGGGACGTTTGCACCCGCGGAGACCTACGGCTCCGGCGGCCAGGAACCCATTTCGGTGGCGATCGGGGACTTAAACGGCGACGGGCGCCCGGACCTGGCCGTGGCC
>CAYGZA010000202.1:0-12425 GCA_964354135.1 uncultured Planctomycetaceae bacterium | reverse complement strand
ATAGCTGATAGCTGATAGCCGATAGCTGATAGCTGATTGCTGAAAGCTGATAGCTCTTGATGCGAATCGCTGAGATCTTCCGATCGGTCCAGGGGGAAGGCTTTCTGACCGGGACCCCCAGCGTCTTCGTGCGCTCAAGCGGCTGCAATCTGCGTTGCTCCTATTGCGACACGCCCTACGCCTCCTGGAATCCGGAAGGGAAGAACCTCTCGGTCGACGAGATCGTCGCCGGGGTGGTCGAGCTGGGGGAAACCCACGTTGTGCTCACCGGCGGCGAGCCGATGATCTTCGAGGAGCTGGTGCCGCTTTCCGCCGAGCTCCGCCGCCTCGGCCGGCACGTCACGATCGAGACCGCCGGGACCCGCTTCCTGCCCGTCGAGTGCCACCTGATGTCGGTGAGCCCGAAACTGTCCAACTCCGACCCGTCGCCGGAGCAGGCGGGCGGGTGGCACGTCCGGCACCGCAAGCGGCGGCACGTCCCCGAGGTGATCCGCCGCCTGGCTGCCGAGTACGCCTGCCAATTCAAGTTCGTGGTCGATTCCCCGGAGTCCTGCCGCGAAGTTGAGCAGTATCTGGCCGAGTTTCCCGAGATCGACCGCTCCCGGGTCCTGCTCATGCCGGAGGGAACGGACGTGGAGATTCTCGCCGAGCGGGCCCGGTGGCTGGAACCGTACTGTCGCGAGGTGGGGCTGGCCTACTGCCCGCGGCGGCAGATCGAGTGGTTCGGCCTGGTCCGAGGAGCGTAAGGGTTCGGCGTTCAGCGCCGGGCCGTGTCGGCCCGGTAGTTGCGGGGCAAGACTATTCGCTGCGGAGCGACGCCAAGAGCGGCAGGGTGAGGACCGCGCGGACGGCGGCGAGCCCGGCTGCCAGCCCGACGGCGAAAACAAGTCCAAACGTCCCGGCCAAGCCGGCCCAGGGGATCGAGGCCCCGCCGCCCAACAAGTGCGGCAGCACCGCCACCAGCGCGGCGAGGATGCCGCAGGCCAGGCCGGTCCCCAGAAGCAGGGCGTTTTCGAGGCCGACCAGCCAGGCCAGGGCCCGGCGGCGGAACCCGGTGGCCCGCATCAAGGCCAGCTCCCGCCGCCGCTCCAGCACGCTCCGCATCTCGACGGCCGCCAGCCCGAACGTCCCGAGAAGGAGCCCCAATGCGCCGAGGCTCTGAAACGTGGAGAGATACGTGTTCTGCACGGCGGAAAACGCCGCCAGCCGCTCTCGCGTGGTTTCGGCGGCCAGCCCATAGCCCCCCAGCGCCCGCTCGAGGGTCTTCCGCACCGCCGCGGCCTGTTCCGGTTTGGTTTCCACGAGGAAGAACCGGTAGCCCGTCTGCTGGGGGAAGTGCCGCAGGAAGGCCCGCTCGCCGATCAGCAGGTCGCCTTGCAGAACGCTGCCGCTCAGGAGCCCTACGATTTCCAAGCGAACGGCGCGGCCGCGGTCATCGCGGATCTCATAGGTCTGCCCGACCCCCTTCCAGAGATGAAGCGAGTAGTTGGCGGCGTTTTTCTCCAAGACCACCGGCGCGCGGGGGACGCCGTCCGGATCGGTTCCCAGATCGAGGTCCAAGAGCCGCCAAGGATTCTTCGCGGGGTCTTCGCCGCCGGGCAGCCCGGGCTGCCGGCGAAAGTCGGCCCACGCGAACCCACCCCGGTCGATCAACTGCCGCGGAACTCCCAGCACCCGCGGCTGGCGCGGCTGGTAGAGATTCAGGCAACTGGCGTCGTCGCCCGGCCGGACCCGAAGGGGGATGATCGTGGCATCCTCCAAGGCCCGCGATTCTTCGGGCAGGAAGCCGACTTCTGCCCGGCCCTCGGGCGCGTTCAGGTCGTGGAAGACCGGCTGATCGCTCTCGGCCACGAGTGCAAAGCCGCCATTGCCGCTTTGGAGGTCGGGAACGGCTTGGGCCGGGTCGAGCCGGAACCCGCTGACCGCGACGATGAGGAAACAGGCGGCCGCCACCAGGCCCACGGTGAGCGTGCTCCGGGTCGGGTTGCGGGCGGCGTTGCGGATTGCCAAGCGCATGAGGTTGCCGCGGCCGGGGCCCACGGCGGGACCGATGCTCCCCGCGGCCAGCCGCGTCCAGATCAAGACGAGTGCCCCCAGGAGGACCATCGCCCCGGCCCCGAAGAAGGCCCCGGCCCGGGCCTCCTCACCAAGCCGCGCGGCGAAGAGGCCAAGCGCCAAAGCGGCCGCAAGCACGCCCCATGCCACTGGTTCAACGTGCCCGCGGCGGATGCCCAAACCGAGATTCTCATGGGACGTTTGGCCGGCGAGCAGTTGCCGCGGAGGAGTCCGGCCGACCCGGCGCGCCGACCTGAGGATCGCGAGGAAGGCAATGGCCACGCCGCCTGCCCATCCGATCGCCAGGCTCTGCGGCGCGACGTGGAGCCGCAAGAACGGCGTCACCACGGCCCCCAGCCACCAGGTTTGCAGCCCGAGGAGCAGGAGCATGGCATAGCCGATTCCCAACACCACCCCGGCCAGCCCTCCTGCCGCGGCCACGAGCAGGCCCTCTGCCGCCAGCAATCCAGCCACCTGCCGGCGGCGGAGCCCGACGGCCAGGAGGATGCCGATTTCCGCCGCCCGGCGGTCGACCCCCAAGCGAAACAAGAGTGCCGCCAGGATCCCTGCCGAGACCAAGAGAAACGAGCTGAATGCGAGGAACAGGACCTCAAACGGCGTGGTTCCGACCGCGGCCTCCAGACCCTGCCGCTTCACCGGCTGGAGCACGAAGCCCATCGCCGCCGGGTCGAGCGATATCCTCTCTTGCAGGCGCCCCGCGCTCAGACCGGCCGCCGGCGGGACACGAAGCGACGTGGTCCGCCCGAAGCGGCCGGCCCACAGCCGCCGCCCCGCCGCCAGGCTCACGAACGCCTTGGGCGTGCCGCGGTGCGCCTCCCAGTAGTCGTCGTCCTCCTTACGCACGCGGCCCGCGTCGATCAGGGCGGGAAGGTCCCAATTCCTGATCGTGCGCTGGTCGGTCACGCCCGGCACTTCCGGGGTAAAATCCGGATCGGCGGCCGCCCCGGCCCACGCGGCGTCCAGCTCCGCGATCGCCGCCAGGCGGAACTCGCACGATCGCTTGCGGACCGCGCCCTGCGTGCTCTCCGGCTCGAAGAACTCCACGCGGATCGTATCCCCGGGCTTAGCGCGAAGGTCGCTGGCGGCCCACGAGTTCAGCACGATCTCGTGGTCGGCCGGCGTCCCGATCGGTCTTCGCTCGGGGGTGAGCATCGGGCCGAGCGGCGGCTCCCGCGCGAAATCGACGGCCGCGACAATCGAATACGGGATCTCGCGCCGCCCGCAGGCGATCGTATTGGCCAGGTAAGCCAGCGCCGGCTGCACGTCCGGGCGGCCGATGGCCTTGAGGATTGCCTCTTCGGCCGCCGGCTCCAAAATGAGGTGGTCCGAGGTGACGTTGAAGTAGCCGCGGTCGGTCTTCTTGATCCGGATTCCGTAGTCCGCCAGGGCGGGCCGGAGCGCGGCCTGCAACCGCGCCTCATCGAGGACCGGCTCCTCCGCGCGCGGCGGCCCGGCGACGAGGATCGCGTTGACTTGGCCGGTCCGGGCAAGCCGCTCCTGGAGCCAGTCCAGGGGCACGTAGGCGTTGCGAGGCTGCTGCTGGCTGGCCCGGAGGCTGAAGCGTCCCAGGCCCGCGGCGGGAATAACCCGGCCGACCGTCAGCCGCTGGGTCTTGACCATCTCCGCTTTCCGGCCCAGGGGGGTGTCGGCTGGGATGGGACCTCGCTGGGGCAGGTGGACGAGCACCGCCTCGCCGGGGCGGACTCCAAGCTGCTCGGCCAGTGGCTCGTTGAGGACGATCTCGCGGTCCTGCGGCGCCTGGCCCGGCGCGGAAGGATCCAATTGCCAGAATCGCTCGTCGCAGCCGATCAGGTTCACGCGGTTGGCCCGGGCAGGGGCGTTCTGGTCCGCGTTTTCCAGGCTGCACTGGAGCAGGACCGCCGGCGCCACGGCGGCCGAATCCCGGTCCGGGCGCGATCGAAGGACTTCCTCCAGTTCATTTGCCAGCTCCGCGCGGAAGAAGCGATCGGTGGCCAGCGCAAGTTCGACGCGCCCGAGGCGGTCGAGCGTGAGCCGCCGAAGGCTCCCGCGCATCGAGTCCCCGACCAGCAGCGCCCCGCAGACCACGGCCGTGGCCGCCGCCACGCCACAGGCGACGGCCGCCTGCACCCGCCAGTGGTGCCGCAGCGATGCAAAGATCAGTCGAAAACCGGACATCGTGGCCGCCATTCATCCTTCATCCTTCATCCTCCACCTTTTATCGTCCATCCTTCATCCTTCATCCTTTCCCCTCAGCCTCCCGTCGTCGAGCTCGAACTGCCGCTCCATGAGGGCCGCCAACTGCGGGCTGTGGGTGACGAGGACCAGCATCATCCCCTCCTGCTCCTGAAGATCGAGGAGCAACTTGGCGATGCGGCCTGCGTTACCCCGGTCGAGGTTCCCCGTCGGCTCGTCGGCCAGCAGGAGCAGGGGCCGGTTGATGAGCGCCCGGGCCAAGGCGACGCGTTGGCGCTCGCCCCCGGAGAGTTCCGCGGGGCGATGGTCGAGCCGGCCGCCCAGGCCGACGCGCTCCAACAGATCGCGGGCCCTTGGGATGGCGTCCGGCCGCATGGGGCCCGAGGCAATCGTGGGAATCAGCACGTTTTCCAGCACCGAGCACTGGGGGAGCAGATGGTGGTCCTGAAACACGAACCCGATCTTACGGTTCCGCAGGGCCGCCAACGCCGGCTCGTTCATCGTGCCGGGGTCTTCGCCGTCCAAAAACACGCGGCCGCTGGTCGGGGGCTCCAGCGTGCCGAGGATGTTCAGGAGCGTGCTCTTGCCCGAGCCGCTGGGCCCCATGATCGCGGCGTTCCGACCGGACTCGAGTTCCAGCGAGACTCCCCGCAGCACCACCAGGGGCTCGCCGCGGGTGGGAAACTCCTTGGCAACGTTCTCCACGCGCAGGGTACTCATACGCTCAGCGTAGTGGATCGGCAGGCAACCGATCAAGCCTCCGCGGCGAGCAGGGCGAGCGTGCCGAGGCCGTAGAACGTGTACTCGACGTCGGCCTGCCCGTCCCACGCCCCCGCGCGGAAGCCGCCTTGCGGCAGCTCCAGGGCGGCCGCGTAGCGCCGCGCGGCGGCGAGGTCCACCGACCCCAGCGCCCCCAGGTCGTCCATCGCCACCAGCCCGGTGAAGGTGCTCAAGAGGTCGGCCAGCGGGATCCGCGTGTTCGCGCGAAGGCCCCCTTCGGCGTTCTGCATTCCCGCCAGGAATCCGGCCGCCCGACGGCGAGCCGGCTCGTCCAGGGCATCCAACAGTCGCAAGAGACCGACGGCCGCGGCGGTGGGATTGGTCCCGCTTTGCGTCAGGCGGTCCATCTCCACGAAGCCGCCGTCGTCGCGCTGCCGGGCCCGGATCGCGGCGACCAGCCGGCCGGCATCGTCCGCGGGCATTGCCACGAGCTGCTTGCAGGCGATGACGAGAAAGGTCTGGTACGTGCTGCTGTACCGGCTTTCCGGGCCCTTGGCGTAGCCGTCGTCCTCGCGCCGCAGCGGTTCCAGGCGGCTCAGCACGGCTTCGCGGGGGTCCAGCCCCGCGGCGGTAAACAGGTCGATCCCCGCCATCACCTCCAGGAGCGCCGCGCTGAAGACCAGCGAAAGGAAATCCACCGGCGCCATCGGCTCGCCGATCCGGGCCTGAAGGAACCGGCCGGCCCGCGCGGCTGCTTCCTCGCCCAGCTCCCCGAGAAGGACCAGTCCCCGCAACGCGAAACTGGTGTAATAGAGGTCGGCCGGGCCCTCGCGGCCGGCAAAGCCGCCGTCTTCCTGCTGGGCGGCTGCAAGATAGCCCGCGTGGCGACGGCGAAGCTCGTCGGAAAGCCGGATCGCTCCCGCCGCCAGACGGATCGTCAAGCTCGCGAGGTACGACATGGAGGCAAGGGTTCAGGATTTAGGGGCCAAGTGTCAGTAATACGAGGTCGGCCCTATACTGCCAGAATGCGTATGCGTGCTGTCATCAGAGGTAGTCAGCGTTTTTCGCGTCGAAAGCTCCTTCACCCGGTTCTGAGGAGGTTTCGAGGCGAAAAACGCGGTCCGGCAACCCACGAAATACGGCTTCAAACACCAAACGGGGGTGACCTCGTATTACTGACACTTGGCCATTTAGGGTTCAGGGTTCGGGGTTCAGGATTCAGAGCCGGGCCGTGTCGGCCCGGGGTTCAGGGTTCAGAGCCGGGCCGTGTCGGCCCAGTGACATCGCATGGTAATCACCGCCGGCCACGACATACCGTCTCATACAAAGCCATCGTCCGCCGCGCCATCAGGTCCGCGCAGTAGCGGTCGTAAACCGCCTCCTGCCCGCGGCGGCCGCACTCGGCCGCTTCGTCCGCGTTCCGGATCAAGCGCTTGAGGACCTCGGCCAGCGCGGCGGCGTCGTTCGGCTTTGTGAGCAGCCCGCCGCCGGTGTCCTCGATGAGTTCGGGAAAGACGCCATGCGCGGGCAGGACGACCGGCACGCCGTTGGCCCATGCCTCCAGGACCGGCAGCCCTTTGCTCTCCGGGAGGACGGTCGGGGTGCTCATCACGTCGAGCGATTGGAGGAAGGCGATCTTCTCGGCCCGGTCCAGCTCTCCAAGATACTCAAAGCGATCGGCCAGCCCTTGCGCTGCGAGCCGAGATTCGATTTCCGCAAGGTATGGCCGGTCGGCTTCCGCCAGGTAGCCCGCGGCCGCCAGCCGGAGCGGCGGAAGGCCGGGCTCCGCCGCCAGCAGAGCGAACGCCTCGGCCAGCAGGTGCAACCCTTTCTCTTGGCACACGCGGCTCAGAAAACCGATCGTCACCGGCTCCGTCACTTGGCCGTGGCGGTCGGCACCTGCTCCAGCCCTTGCATGGCCGGCACCGAGAGGAGCGTGTCCCTCCAGATTCAGACCCGGGGGAATCACGTGCAGCCGCTCGCGCGGCACCGCCAGGTACTCGGCCATGAAATCGGCGTAGTATCGGTTCATGGCGACCATCGCCGCCAGCTCGCGGGATCGTTCCTGCAACAGTGCCCGGGCCCGGGAACCGTGCGGCTCCGGAAGACGCTCCACGAAGCCGTCTTCGCCGGAGAGGGTCGCGACCACGGGCACGTTCAGCTCCCGCTGGATTCGCCGGGCCATTCCCGCCAGAAGCGCGGTGGAGAGGTGAACCACCTCGGGCCGGACTTCCCGCTCCAGCCAGCCGAGCAGCTTGTCGAGTTCCTTCCGCTGCCGGCCCTCTTCGCCCTGGAGCACGGAGACGGCCAGCGCGCCGAGAACCTCCAGGCGGGTGCCCAGGCTGCGGCGGCCCAGCCGGCGGAGCAGGGCAGGGGAGTCCAACAGGCGGTCCAGCACCCGGGGCGTGCGGCGGAACAGCGGCGACCGCTGCTGCAAGTAGACGTTCACCCCGCCGAACACCACGCGGCCGGTGCTCGCGTCTTCTTCATCCGTGCGGAGAGGCGTGTAGACCGGGGCCAGGATCACGTCCTCTCCCGCCTTCCGCAGCGCCGCCGCCAGCGTGTTGCCGTGCAAGCAGGCCCCGCAGTACATCCCTCCGGCGCCGGCGACGAGGTGGAGGATCTTCATGGGAATGATGAGTGCAGAATGATGAATGATGAATTGCCGAGGCGCAGCGATTCCTGCCGCCTACCCTCCACTGCCAACTGCCGACCTCCCCAATGCGTCATTCATCATTCATCATTCATCCCTGCAAGATCGTGTCGGCCAGGTAGTGGAACAGATGGGCCAAGGGCGGTCGCGGGAGCGAGTCGGCCACCTCGTGGGCACGCCGGCGGTGCTTGGCGACGAGGCTCTCCGCCTTGTCGAAAACCCCCGCCTGCTGGTACAGGCGGCCAGCCGTGGCCAACCGCTCCGCGCCGTCGCCGGGCCGATCCGCCGCGAGTATCTCCAACTGCCGGCAGTCGCCGGGGTCGAGATGCTCCAGGGCCAGGGCCCAAAGGATGGTGGGCCGCCCGGCCAGCACGTCGGTCCCCGCAGTCCGCTTGTTCGGCTGCTCGCCGCGCCAGTCCTCCAGATCGTTGAGGATCTGGAAGGCGACCCCCAGGTGCCGGGCGAACTTGGCGACGGGCTCCGCCAGCGCGTCCGCCGGGCCCGCCAGGCGCAGCCCGGCAAAGAGCGCCGCCTCGAACGCCGGCGCCGTCTTCAGGGCGTAGATCTTGAGCGCTTCCAGCGGGGTGATCCGCTTGTCTTTCGACTCCCGCCACGCCAGCTCCGCCCCCTGGCCTTCGGTGAGCTTCGTGTGCGCGTCGGCCAGCCGGCCGAGAACGTCGGCCACGGTGCGGGTGGGCAGCCAGCTCCGCTGCTCCGCCACCAGCCGATACCCCAGCCCGATCAGGTAATCGCCCACGTTGATCGCCGTGGCCGTTCCGTACGTGCGGTGCAGGGCAGGGCGGCCGTAGCGGAACGGGTCGTCGTCTTCGATGTCGTCGTGAACCAGCGACGCCTTGTGAAACACCTCGATCGCCAGGGCAATGCGCTTCACGGCCATGGGAACGTGATGGGCCGCGCCGTTCCCGTCGGCTGCGGCGGCGCCGCCGGCCATCGCGTCGTAAGCCGCCAGCGTGAGGAGGGGGCGAAGGTGCTTGCCGCCGCGGCGCAGGAAGTCGTGGGCGATGGCCTCGGTCGCCGCCACCGGGTCGAGCCCGGAAAGCCCTTCCCCGTTGCCCTCCGCAAGGGAGGAGCCGCTCCAGCGGCGCGGCAGAAGCCGCTCCAATTCGTCGGCGTCGAACATTCGCGTGGCCAGGCGCAGCAGGTGGACGTAGGTCCGCACGCGCGTCCCGCCGGGCCGGTACGGGGTGTCGATCATCTCGCGGACCCAGTCCACGTCGGTCGACGTGTCGCGGCACGATCCGACCAAGAGCGGCACGGCCATGCACGGAATCCCGGCCACGAGGATCTTGTCGAAGACCTTCTCCAGCGAGTTTAAGCAGGCGGCGCCGAGCACCGCGTCGGCGCCCCCGCGAAGAATGATCTCGATCACCGCCGGCGACCCCTCGGCGATCAGCACCTGGTAGCCCCCTTGCTGGGCCGCGGCCTGCAAGTCGCTCAATTCGCAGGCACCGCAGCTCTGGCACAGTAGTCCCAGCTCGTTGTACTCCGCCGGGCAGGTGGCGGAGTTTCGCAGGCAGTGGGGCAAGAGCAGCAGCCGCCGCGATTGCGGAATCGTCTCGACGTCCGCACGCCAAAACTCCGTAGCCACCGCGACCATCGTCCAGCCGCAATAGCCCTCCGGCAGACCCAGGTCGGCGAGGATGGCCCGGGCGCACGACTCGATCCCTTGGCGCCCGAGCGGCCGCGATCGGTCCAGACGGGCAGCCCGCGCCGAGGCTTCCCCGCGGACCCGCTCGCGGTCCGCGCGTGCCGGCGGGACGAGTTTCAGGCGCTCGCTCTCCCGACCCTCGGAGGGTTCCGCTTGGGCAGGGAGGGGACCGTCGGCGGCTGCGCGGCGATGGAGGGGGGCGGTGGCCAAGGTGGAAGTCTCGTCGTCGGCGTTCTCAGTCGTGGCGGGGGAGGGATGGCACGGGATGCACTAAACCCCAGGCGGCCGGCGGCGGACCGCCTGGCCCAAGGCCGAAGTCGCAAAGCAGAGCGGATACAACCTTTCATGATACCACAGTCTGGCGAAGTATAAACCGATCGGGGCCGGCTCCCGGTGCCGCCCCGACTCCACCGCCTCGACCAGCCACGTAAGTCCTTTTTGCACCGCCAGTTCCGATGCTCGGTTCCACTCGCAACCGAGCAGGGCCTCCAGGGCCGTGGCCGTCTCCTCGACGCTGGACATCGCCGGCTCCCGGGCAGCCGCCGAGATTCCCCGGCCTCCCCAACCTCCCTCCGGGTCCTGATGGGCGGCCAGCCAAGCCACCCCTCGCCGGGCTTCCTCGGTCTCGATGAGCCCTAGATCGCGATAGGCCAACAGCACGCGCGCGGTGCCGTAGACCGGGGTTTCTTCCGCCGGGTGGCACTGATTGCCGAACCACAGCGGCACCCACGAGCCGTCAGGCCGCTGCTGGCGGGCCAGGTATTTTACCCCGTGCCGGATCGCGCTTTTCAGAGACGCTCGATCACGCCGGGCAAGCCCGGCCGCCAAGTGTCCCCGCCCTGAACCCTGAACCCTGAACCCTCGCCCCTCATCCCTCGCCCCTCGCCCCTCACCCCTCATCCCTGCGCAAGCGTGAATCGCCCGGAGCGCATGGGCCGTCAGGTCCACGCCGCTGCGGTCGAAAGGGAGATTGCCCCAGCCGCGGCAGAACGTGGGCCAACCGCCGTCGGAATTCTGGAGACCGAAGAGCCAGCGGAGCCCCTGTGCGGCCGCATCGTCAACCCGCCGCGTTTCTTCCGGGGTGGTGGTCTTTCGCATCGCCGCAAGGGCCAACAGTGCCCCCGACGTGTCGTCGGCATCCGGCACGGCGCCGCTCAGGTCCGTCCAGCCCCATCCGCCGGGGGCAGCCCGGGTCATCGGGTGGACTCCGCGGTGCTGGCAGGAGAGCAGCCAATCCAAACAGCCCAGTGCCGCGAGGTCCTCGCCCGAGGCCGTCAGGGCGTTGATGGCCAGCGTGGTGACCCAGGTGGCCAGATTCGTGTCGATCGGCCAGGAGCCGTCGCTGCGGACCGACGCCGCCAGGAAATCGACCGCCTGCCGGACGACCGGATGTCCGGCCTGCCCGATGCTCGCCAGGCTCATCGCCACGAAGCTGGTGAGCGGCGTGGCCTCCAAGAAGCCGCCGCTGGCCGGCTGCATCCGTCGGAGGATCCTGAGGCTCGGCCCAACCGCCAGCCGGCGAGCCAGCCGCAGCACCGGATTCCGCGGCTTGCCGTGAAAGTACCGGGCCTGGCCGATGGCCACCAGCGCGGGGATGGCATAGCTCACAACCGGCAGGCCGAGGGCACCCAGGAGCCGGCTGGGCAGGCAGGCGAGCTCGAACGGCAGCGGATCGACCTCCTGCCAAGCGACCAGCCCCGCAATCGCAGCGTTGGTGAGGATGGGCACGGCGAAGGTCTTGTCTTTTCCATAACGCTCGCGGAGGCCGGAGGTGCCGCCGTGCTCCGCTACAAATGCCTGGCCCTTGCTCAGCAGGAGAGCGTACGTCTCCTCTTTGCCCGCAAGGGAGAACGCGGCCCGCGCGAGCATCGTGGTGGCGATGTTTGAGAGGCTCTTCTGGGTATCGCCCCAGCCGCCGTCTTCATTCTGGTGCCCGACGAGCCACCGCAGGCCCGCGGCGATGAGGGCCCGCAACCGCTCCTCCGGGTATTGCCCCGTCCGGGCGTGTTTCAAGACCGCCGCCAAGGCGCTGGTGGCCGTGGCGGTCGAAAGGGCCGAAGAGGACAAACGCCCGACCCAGTGGCCCGAGGCGTCCCGCGCGGCGAGCAGCTCGTCACGGGCGGTTTGGTGGGCGCGGCAGAGACGCTCGGGATCGATCATGGGCTTGGGGTTCAGGGGCCGGAAGCAGATCTCGGCCGTTCGCAGTACAGCGCCCCTTGCGCATACTCTAGTCGGGGGCGCGGTGCAAGGCCAAGGTTGGCGATCTGTCCCGAAGAACCCTCGGCCGACCATTACCCGACCACCGGGTGGGAGAGTCAACCGCCGGCGTTCTCGCCTGCTATAATCGCACAAGGCGCAGAGTATCCGGCCGCCGGGCTGCCTCGCCCGCTACGCACGGCTGCCCCGACCGGGCCGACACGGCCTGGCTCTGAACTCGGTGCTTTGAACTCCGTCCTCCTGAACCCCGAACCCTGCCTCATGCTCCTCCGATTGGCCCAGCGATTCGCCACCGAGGTCTCCTGGCGGCTCTTGTGGAAGGCCGGCTACCTTTGGGCCTACAAGGGGATGAAGGCCGTCGGTGCCCACCGGAGGCGTTTGGAGCGGGGCGAGCTGTTTCCGCCGTTCTTGTTTCTGGCCATTACCGGCGCGTGCAACCTCCGCTGCCACGGCTGCTGGATCACGGGGCCGGGAAGGCCCCAGAGTCTCACCCCCGAAGAGATCGACCGGATCATCGCGGCCGGCAAGCGGCAAGAGAGCTGCTTCTACACGCTCCTGGGCGGCGAGCCGATGCTCTATCCGCGATGGTGGGAGATCCCGCAGCGTCACGCCGACTGCTACTTCCAGGTCATCACCAACGGGATGTTCCTGACCGACGACAACGTGGAGCGGATCCGCCGCCTCGGGAACGTCACGCCGCTGGTGAGCATCGACGGGCTGGAGCCGCAAAACGACCGGCGACGAGGCGACGGCGTATTCCAGGCCGCCATGAAAGGCATCCGCCGGCTCCAGCGCCGCAAGGTCCTCTTCGGGGTTGCCACGACGGTCACCGGCCGGAACGCCGACGAGGTGCTCGGCGACGCTTTCGTCGAGCACTTCATCCGCCACGGGGCGATGTACCTCTGGTACTACGTC
>CAYGZA010000201.1:0-12471 GCA_964354135.1 uncultured Planctomycetaceae bacterium | reverse complement strand
GGCCGCGGTCCAAACGGCAAGCGGCGCCGACGCGACCACCAGGCGGCCTTCAGCCACGCCCACCCCGCTCAGCGAGAACCGGCCCTGCGCGTCGGTCACCGCCGTGGAACCGGAGAAGTGCTGCGGCATTCCGTCCATCAGATCGAGCATCTGATTGCCGCCGAGATACACGCTCGCATCGGCGACGGGCTTGCCCGCGTGGTCCAACACGCGCCCGCGCACTTCGCCTCCGCGCCGCATGCGCACGGTGAGGTTGATGTTGGTCGAAGGCGCGATCACCAACTCCGGCGTGACCGGTTGTGGCAGATAGCCGTCGGCCAGGATGCGAAGGCCGATCTTCTTGCCGGCCTGCGATCCTGATCGCGCGGAGAATATCCCCCCGCTGTGTCGCGACCTGCTCGTGCCTCCGCCCCAGACGATCCGCGAGGGATTGCCCGGATCCGGCGGCCAGCCCCACTGCGTCCCGAATTGCTCGACGGGCCTTCCGGTCTCGTCGTCCACGACCCGGCCGCTGAACTCGACCCAGGCCTGCTCCGCGGGGTCCGCAGTAGGCGGAGTCGCGGGCTTCTTGGTCACTTTGGCTGGCTCTCTGTCCTTCTTAACGCCACCTTTCGGATTGCCACTTTCGGACCGAGGCCGCCGTGCCACCTTCTTGAACTCCAATTCCGCGAGATCCAATTCCGCCGCCCGAACCAACGACTTCAATCGCTCCACCTCGGATCGATTCACGCTATTCGGAGCCTGCTTGTTGGTCTCCACGGCGTGCTCGTACTCGGACCGGAGGAAGTCCAGCTTCGCTTGCGCATAACGGACCTCGATCTTGGCGAGGGCCCGCGTATCACCGCGGGCCGTCGCTTGCGCCCGCTCCAATTCCAGCGCGGCCTCCTGACATTTGGCCGCAAACCGTCGCATCTCGTACGCGGTAACCGCCCCCGCGGCCTTTCGATTTGTCTCCAACGCCAGTTCGTACTCCTTCTCCGCGACGCGCAGAACCGCTTGCGCATAGCGGATTCCGACGTCACTCTTCTCTGGCCGCTTGGCCGCCGGGGGAGCGGCGTCCCTGACAGCGTCCTCGGCATCGGCCGCGAGGGAGGTAACTTGAACGCCGGGTCGAAGCATCGCGAGGGGAATCACCGCCATTGCCAGGAGCCCCGTCTGAAGCAACACGGCCCGCACTCTGAGCCCCCGCCGGTTGCGGCCGCCGTCGAGGATCGCCAAGAGCCGCGATTGCAGGCCGGACGGGCGGGCCACGGCAATCGCCGCCGACGCCTCTAGCACGCGGGTACGGTGGCCGCAGGCGATCTCCAACAGGTGTTCCGCATAGTCGGAGGCCCGGAAGCCGCGGGTCAGGACCGCGTCGTCGCACGCTCGTTCGCTTTCGACCGCGACGCCGCGGGCCGCAACCCAGACCAGCGGATTGAACCAGTAGACCGCACGGACCATGTGCGCGATCCACCGCACGAGGCAGTCCTGACGCCGGACGTGGAGCAGTTCGTGCAGCAAGACCACTTGGAGCCGCTCGGCGGGCCAATGCCCCGCGTCGGCCGGCATCAGGAGCCTGGGCCGGAGAACGCCCCACACCATCGGCATGCGGCGGTCCGAGCTGCACACCACGCCGACGCGGCGGCGGATGCCCAACTCGGTACACAATCGCCGGACCAGCGCCGGCCAGGGACCATCCTGAACGCCGTGGGAGCGCCGGCCAAGCCGCCACAGGCTCAACGAAGCGGCGCCCGCCGGCAACAAGCACGCTACCACACCGGCCAGCCAAAGAGACATGACCCACGGCGAGACGCCCGCGAGTGCAACGCGGCCGGGCTCACTCGCACTCGGCAGCGCGGGCCGGGTTTCGGCCGCCGGCAGACCCGATGCTCCGCGCGCCGGGTCGATGGCCGCCAAATCGGCGCGTCCCGTGCGATCGGCCAGCGCTCCTCGCTCCCCGGCTGCGAGCCGGTCCTGCCCGGATGTGGTCATGGGCGGAACGGGCAAAGCGGTCTCTGCGAGCACCTCCCCAATGGCGCTGGCCTGCACAGCGGCTTGACCGAAACTCCACCACGATGGCAAGATCCGCCATGCCGGCAAGGTCGCCGAGAGCACGGGCAGCAGCACGAGGCTGCCCAGCCCCAGAGACCACGCCGCATCACGTGCCGCGGCCGAGGCACGCCGCAGCGACAAGGCGATGCCGCCCGCGACGGCCAGGACAATCACGCCCTTGACCGCGGCATCCAGCAGGATCGGCAGCCACAGCGATGCAGCCTGCGAGACCCCGTTTCCGGCAACTGCTTCAGGAGACATGCTCAGCCCTCCGTCTATCGGGCGCTGGGGGGTACCATTTTCCGTCTTCCGAATTCCGAACTCCCGCCCTCAGGTGTCTTTCTTTCGGGCCTCGTGGATCAGGCGAACCACGCGTTTGAGCTCTTCGGGGGAGAGCCGGCTTTCCGGGTCCGCCAGGTGAGCAGCGAGGGCCTTTTCCAGCGAGCCGTCGAAAAACGTGTGCAACAGCCGGCGGAGCGCCGACTGGCCCGCACGGCGGCGGGGCCGCGTTGGGCGATAGATGAACTCGCGGCCGCGCTTCTCGTGCTGTACGTAGCCCTTTCCTTCCAGGATCCGCAGGAAAGTGCGGACCGCGGTCCGCGACGGCGGATCGGCTAGGGCCTGCCAAACCTCGGTGGCCGAAGCCCTTTCCCGGGCGAACACAATCTCCATGATCTCCCGCTCGCGGCGGCTCAGTCGGCTTGATTCGTCCACGGTCGATCCTTCCCATGATGCTCGGTGCTTGGACGCGGGAACCGGTTGGGAAGTTCCCCTGACGGCCAAAATTTTAACACTTTGGCCGACGGCGTCAACGGCAAAGGCCAAAATCTTGGCACGCGACACCCCTTCTTACGGCGGGGTCGCTTGACGCAGGCTTCGGGCGCAACCGAAGGGACCAGGCAGGGTTCTGGGGAGGGTATATGGAATTCGGTCAGGTGCGGAATAGTTGTGCATACTGGCCCCGGAATTACCCCCCACGCCTACTGCCGCCGCGGCTCCTGTGACGAGAACGGTCCTACTCCAGCGTGGGCCGGGCGATTTCGCCGCGGAGCTGCGCCTCGCCCCCTTCCTTCTCGTAGACCCCGTAGAACATCGAGGAGCAGTCAAGCCATAGGGCAAGGCGGTGGAGGTCTTCCTCGGGAAGCTTTACGTCGTAGTGCCCCTTGTCGAGGAGTTCCAGGAGCTTCGAGGCCCGGGCGCCGAACCGGCCCGGCGTGGTCCGGTAGTTGTCGCCATAGGAGTAGAAGCCGAACTTGGGCGCGAGGCTCACGTACGAGGTGTACCATTTCTGCCGGATCGGTTCCCGCGCGAGGCTGGGGGCCTTGATTGGATTGTCGGCGTGGCACTTCACGCAGTGCCGGTCGAGCACCGGCTGAACCAGGCGGGGATAGCTGAAGGGATTGGAGCCGTCAACGTCGGGCCTCAGCCGGGCGGGCTCCCGCCGCAGGGCCAGGGGGACGTAGTTCGTCGGCCGCGGGGCCCGGTGCTTCGGCTCGTGGCAGCCCTGGCAGACCAGCCGCTCTCCCTCGTGCAGATACGTCGCCGAGCGCATCGACTGCACGGCCAGCCCGCGCGGGTCGAGGGCCTGGAAGAACATCTCCTTATGGGCCGGGACGACGAAATGCGCGCTGCCGTCCTCTTCCACGGGCACGGTGCCCAGCACGTGGCGCACGGGCACGACCGAGTCGCCCGCCAGGTCCACGCGGAGCCCGGTCTCGTGGGGCGGTCCGCCCGAGGGGACCGACATCGGCAAGACCTGGAGCACCCGCAGGGCCGTGATCTTGGTGCCCGCCGGCCAGGGCTTGAGGCCGTCGTAGACGTTGATGACCGAGACCGTCGCTTCGGCCGGCTTGGCCGCGCTAGTGACGGCCGGTCGGACCGCCGGGTTGGTCTCCGGCCCGCGCTTGACGAACTGAGGGGCCACGGGCGGCTTTTCGGTCGGGCGCAGCGGGATCGGGCTTTGGCAGGCGATCTCAGGATCGCGATAGACGAGTTCCTTGTTGCCGAAGCCGTCGACGAGGTAAATCCCGTAGTTTCCCCGGGCACTGGGGGCGCCCCGAGCCCGGTCGGGATCGTATGCCGAGAGGTAGTAGTTTTCGGCAAGCGGCCAGGCCGTGGCGTAGGCCTCCGCGCCGCCCTGGCTTTCGGGGAAGCCCACGTCGGGCGTGATCCGCTTCAAGGGGGCCATGGCGTCGTCGTCCTCGACGTGCGGATCCACGAGCACCAGCGAGCCGTACGCCTGCCCGTGGTGCGGGGCCGCCGTGGCCACGAACTTCTGCGAGTTGGGGATCGCGCGGACGTCGACCTCCATGTCGGGCCGGCTCGGCCGGGGGGCGAAATTGCCGTGGACGGCCCGCGAGTCCCGCCCGTCCAACGTCGTGATCCACGGCAGATGGGCGGTGCAGCCGTGGCGGTCGACGTAGTCCCAGCGGGTGTAGATGATGCGGCCGTCGTGCGTGACGCTCGGGTGCCACTCGTTCGTCTCGTGGAAGCTGAGGCAGGTGATGTCGCTGCCGCCGGCGGCCATGTCGAAGAGCGTGTAGGTTGGGCAGACCCGGCCGCAGCGCAAATAGCCGCCGCGCCGCTCGGAGATGAACGCGATCCGCCCGTTCGGCAGCCAGCAGGGGTCGAAATCGTTCCAGGTGCCGTCGGTGAGCTGCTCGAGGCCGGAGCCGTCGGCGCCCACCTTGAAGACGTGGTAGCAGCGGCCTTCGGCCCAGTGGCCTCGGGCGGGATCGGTGTGGTGGCGATGCCGCCGGTCGCCGGTACACTCGACGTAGGCAAAGAGGATCGAGCGTCCGTCGTAGGACAGGTCGGGCGAGAGGAACGAGCCGCCGACGGTCTCGTCGCCGCTCAGGTTGCCGACCCAGTCGAAAGTCAGGTTCACCAGCCGCGAGGGGCCGCCGGAGAGCTTCTGCCCTTTGAGGCGGCCCGACGGCACGACCGAGTCGGCCAGCAGGTCCCGCAGTTGCGGATTGGGGCCGAAGGGGTCGGAGAGCACGTACAGTCCGCCGCCCGGCCTCGCGGTCATGCCGTAGTATTGGTCGCACATGTGATCGGTCAACGACCGGTGCCGCTTGATGAACAAGAGCTTATCGAAGGCCAGGAGCGGATTGGCGAAGGCGATCTGACGCCGCAGCCGGCAGGCCCTGGTGAAGACTTCGCGGCGGGCGCCGGTGTTCTCCAGCTTGACCTGGGCGTTGGCCGCCTGGAGTTCCGCGAGGTTCTTTTCCAGGGCCACAAAACGGGCTCCGGCGGCGGTCCATTTCAGGTCGGCCAAGAGCGCTGCGGTGCGGCGGAGAACGACATCCGCCGGGTCGCGGTCCGACTGGAGAATCAGGGCCTCGCGGCAATAGGCCTGCGGGGCGACGCGGCTGAATTCGCCCCGCCTCTCGAGGTCGTATTTCAAGACCTGAAACTGGCTTTCCCACTCCTTGTCGAGGTCTACGCCCTGCGCCGTCGCCAGGCCGGTGAAGACGACCAAGAGGGGAAGAAGCGGGATACCCCGCCGCAACGCGATGCCCAGCGAGCAAGCCATGGCTCTTATTCCTCGGGTGACGCGGACCGGTCAAGTCGTCCCAGCTTCGGGCTACTGTAACCTGAGAACAGGACCGTCGGCAACCGGAAGCAACCCCACCATTATGGGGCGGCGTCATCCCCAGCGGCAGCCAAGAACCGGCCGCAGGGACTTGCCTAACGTTCTGGTATGCTTGGTATTCGTCGAGGGGAATGACGGTCTGCTGAACGAGGGGGTTTCCGCCTTCGGCGCGCCCCCCTCCCGTTCTCGTCTTGCCGGGGACCGCGGAAAACGGTAGCTTTCCCACCAGCATGGGCCAAGCGGCTCGAGGCCGGGACGACCCTTTCTTCAGGAGACAGTGTCCCGCCCCTTTTTTCTCGCCTGCAAGACTCAAGGATGAGCCATGATCGGCGTCCGGGCGATTACCGATCTCCACCGCGACACCGTGGACCGCTGGCACCGCGCGGAAATCGACAACCCGTACGAGGACTTTCTGGGGTTGGTCTGCCGCCAGCACCAGTGCAATTATTTCCTGTGGCACCAAGAGGACCTGGCGCGGAGCCCCGACGCCACCGACGCCACCATGGCCGCCGTCAAGCGGGCGATCGACAAGCTCAACCAAGATCGGAACGACGGCATCGAGCAGCTCGACGACTTCCTGGTCCGCAAGCTGGAGGCATGGGGCACTCGCCCCAGGCCGCGGGCCCGACTGAACACCGAGACCCCCGGTAGCGCGATCGACCGGCTCTCGATCCTCGCCCTCCGCATCTACCACATGGAGGAGCAGGCCAGCCGCAGCGACTCCGACGAGGATCACCGCGCCCGGGCCGCAGCGAAACTGGCGATCCTCCGCGAGCAGCACGCGGACCTCTCGAAGTGCCTCGGGCAGCTCTTGACCGACATCTTCGCCGGACGCAAGCGGATGAAGGTGTACCGGCAGTTCAAGATGTACAACGACCCGGCCCTGAACCCGGCGATCTACACGGCCAAGAAGCGCCCCGCGGCGTAGCGACGAACGCAGGGCAAAGCACTGCCCCACGTTTACCCACCGTCGGTACGCGGGCGCCCCGGAATCCGCATCCGGCGCCCCGGTGACACCACCTGCTTGTCCAAGGGTCCTTCAGAAGGCCCCCTCGTTTCTGAAAGAACTTCGCAGGTTGACAAGTCTATCACGTGACGCTAGAAATGGTCGGAGCGAGGGGGATTGGGCATGCGGTACGAGGGGGCGTTTTCCATTGGCAAGCGCCACCGCAGGCTGATCGGCCTGATTCGCTCTGGCCGGCTTTCGACGCCATGGCTGGCCCGGCGGCTCGGTGTCTTTGAGCAGACTGTCTATCGCGACATCATGTCCCTCAAGGAATGCGGCTACGCGATCCGATCCGTCAAGCAAGGCCAGAAATGGACCTACCAGTTGGCGGACGGTCCGAAGGTCAGTACCGGAATGGGGCCATCGGGCACATGAGCACCACCGCATCCACGGACTGGCGACGCGAATTCGGCATCGACGGGAGGAGCCCGCCGACCTTCTTCACCAGCCTGGAAGAGATCGACGCGTCCCACCCACCAGCCCCGCAGCCCCACGTTCTCCGCCGCGCCTTCGAGCAACTCGCGCTCGATGGTGTTCTGTGTCAGGACCAGGCGCCGGTCATCTACTTCCGTCTAGTCGAGCGGATTGAACCGGATGAGGTCGCCGCGATTCATCGCACGTTCTGGAACCAGGGCGTCGCTCCGATCCTTGTCTTAATTGGGCCCGATGAAGTCCACGTCTATTCCGGCCTGAACCAGCCGGCGCTTCCCACGTCCGTCGATTCCGAACGGCCTGGACGCGTCGAGAGGCTGAAACGCGTCTCGGATCAACTGCGAGCCTTCATCCTCTCTGTCGAGTCGGGCGAGTACTTCCACGCGCACCGCAAGTCCTTTGACCCGGCTCAGCGGGTGGATCGCGCCCTCCTGAGAAACCTCAAGGCCGTTCGGGAGGAGCTTGATGGAGTCCGGGCTCCCCGGCTTGCCGCCCAAGTGCTGGACGCCCTCCTCTGCAGACTGATATTCACGTGTTACCTTTTCGACCGCCACGTGATTGATCGTGATTACCTCGAAGAAATCGGCATTCGCGAGGCCGGACACTTGCGGGACATCCTTGGCCGGAAGCCGCGGACACAGGCCAAGGCAGACCTGTACAAGCTCTTCAAGCAACTCGCGCTCGACTTCAATGGCGACCTTTTTAGCGACGACCTGGACGCGGAGGCCCGGCACGTCAACGGCGGCCACTTAGACATCCTAGACTGTTTCTTTCGCGGGACTGACGTCCGCTCCAGCCAGCAGGCTTTCTGGCCCCCTGACTTTAGTATCATCCCGATTGAAACCGTCAGTGCCATTTATGAGCACTTCCTGAAGGCCGCTGGCGAGAAGGAGAAAAAGGAGGCCGGGGCCTTCTACACCCCGCGGTTTCTCGCCGAACTCGTCCTCGACATGGCCCTAGAGGGCGTGACGTCGCTGCTTGACAAGCGATTCCTTGACCCCGCTTGCGGCTCGGGCATTTTTCTCGTCGGGCTGTTCAACAGGCTGGCCGAGGAGTGGAAGCAGGCCAATCCGGCGGCGCCGTACGACCGGCAGGCGACCGGGTTGATGCGGGTGCTCAAAGAGAATCTCTACGGGATTGACAGCAACGAGACCGCCTGTCGGATCACCGCGTTCAGCCTCTACTTGGCTTTCCTCGATCAACTCTCGCCGTCGGATATCCGGCGGCTGCAACGGAGAGGCAGGATGCTGCCGCCCTTGGTGCGGTTCCCGGATGGAACGGGCAGCCAAGGCGACACGATCTGCTGCGCGGACTTCTTCACAGACAAAGCGGACCTGCCGACGAAAGTCCATTTCGTCGTCGGCAACCCGCCGTGGGGAAGCAGTGCAACCAGTGCTACGCCCGCTGCGCGATGGTGCGCGGCTCACGGTAAGCCGCTCCCGGACAAGCAGCTCGCGACCGCGTTTATATGGAAAGCGCCCGAGCACCTGGAGGCGGGTGGCGGGGTATCCTTTGTCCTGCCCCACGGGACGCTGTTCAAGCATGGCCCGACAGCAATCCCGTTCCAGAAGGAGTGGTTTCGGGAGCACTCCATCGAGCGCGTCTTGAACCTAGCCGACTACCAGCGGTTCCTGTTCGAGGAGTCAGAGGCACCGGCCTTGGTTGTCCGCTACGCAAAGGAGAAACCCGCCGACAGTGGCCACCGGATCGAGTACTGGGCTCCCAAAGCCGACTGGGCAGTCACCCAGGCCGAACTCATCACTGTGCTGCCCCAAGATCGTGCGCGAGTGACGGTCCGTGAGGTCCTCGACGACCTCAACGGCGAAGACGCCCCTCAGATCTGGAAAGAACGGCTGTGGGCGACTCCCCGCGACCGGCGGCTACTCGACCGACTCTTTCTGATGCCGCGGTTACGTGACCATGTCCGACAGCCGCGGGAACAGGACAGTGCCAAGCCCTGGCTAATCGCAGAAGGATATCAGTCCCTTGGGAAAGGCGACGATCCTGAGAAAGGGAAGGCTCTAAGATTGCCGTGTAGGCTGTTCGTCGAAGCGTCGTCCCCTCACCTCGTTCTATTCCTGTTGCGCGGGGATTGTCGGCAACTCGGCGCATCGGAAGTGACCGTCCGCGAGAAGTCGAACACAAACACCGTCGTGTTCCGTGCTCCGCATGTGTTGGTCACACAAGGTTTCGGTCGTACCGCGTTCGCCGACTTTGACGTCGCCTTCCGGAGCGCGGTTCGCGGCATCCACGGCCCCGAGGCGGATCGCGAACTCTTGATCTTTCTCTCCGCCTATTCGCGATCCGCGCTCGCCAGATACTTCCTGTTTCACACCTCCTCGAATTGGGGTGTGAGTCGTGCCAAGGTCCACGTACAGGAGTTGCTCAGACTCCCATTCCCCCTACCCGAACAGGCACAAGACCCAAAGCGGTGCAGCGAGATCGTCCGCGAAGTGGCCCGTATCGTTCAGGAGGCTGCGAGCCGGGCTTCGAGGGACTTGGCTGATCGCCAACGAATCGTGAAGCAGGCCGTAGCGACCGCCGAGAAACTGGTCGAAGAGTATTTCGACGTCGACGATATTGAACGCATGCTGATCTCAGACACCGACAAGATCATCATTCCCAGTGTGCGGCCGACTAGAGCACGGGTAGACGTGCCGACCATCCGGCCCTCAAACGACGCCCAGCGGACTGAGTACACTCGGCTGCTTTGTGACACGCTCAACGGTTGGGCGAGCACCGAGCATCAGGTTTGTGGGAAAGCGACCGCGGATGCTGCCCTGGGCGTCGGACTAGTCGTTCTGGAGAAAACCCGCCGGGGGCAACCACCCGGTCACCTGGACGAGTCGACGGCCGACCTACTGACGGCCCTCCAGTGGCTCCAAAGTGGAGCGGCCAGGCGGTATAGCACGCTCGAACTGGTCCGCGGGCTGAAGGTGTTCGACAAGAACGTCCTCTACATCACCAAACCGCTCGGCCAGCGGTTCTGGACCCGCACGGCGGCGCTCAACGACGCCGACGAGATCGCGGGCACCGTCCTCATACGGTCCGTCCGGGAGAGAGCATGAGTGCCGGAGGGACCGCTCATTGGGACGACCTCTTCGCCCAGCACTTGCTCCCCGCTGTGTTCGCACTCGTCCTGGATGCTTGGGATCGCTTCGAGAAGCCGGCTGCGGACGAACGCGAGGACGGAACATCGCTTCGGCTCTACGCCACATTGGTGCGGGGGAAAGATCGCCAGAGGCATTGCTTCTTGATCCGCCTCCAGGACGTTGAGGTCGATACCGACCTTGCCGAGGCGACGGGGCGAAAGGACATTGTGTTCTTCCCAACACAGGTAAACGACGAGGACATCTACTTCTGCCTGGAGGCAAAGCGTCTGAACGCTCTCGTCTCCGGAGAGCATCGATCGCTGGCGTACGAATACGTCAAAGAGGGGATGCAGCGGTTCGTTGACTGCAAGTACAGCCGGCGCGTCCACCACGGAGGCATGCTCGGGTACGTGTTGGACGGCGACGTGGACCGAGCAATGACCAACGTGGCCAACGCCATCGGCCGCCACCATGAGAACCTTCGGATGGAACCGCCAGGCGAAATGCGTGCGTCGGGTGTCCGACCGTACGACGCGCGTGCCAAAGAGACGCATCACAAGCGCCGGATCGACGCAGTAGTTTTTCGCCTTCACCATCTCTTCGTGGCCGCTGCGCGACCGTGCCTTCGGGCAGGTTAGAGCAGTAGAGGCTTCAGTGAGCAAGCCCTGTCACGCCACTTGTGCGACCCGACGAGTCAGGACTGCGTCGCAGCCGTCGCAGACCGAGGGGACGTCAATCGCCTCCATCAGCGTGCTCGGAGCGTGACGGCGCTCGTGGGAGGTGGTGCCCGAGAACTCCGCCTTCTGAATGGCGATGTGTTGCGGACCGTAGGGGCCGGTCTCTTCCGCCGGCCAGGGGCCGTAGAGCCCGACGCACGGCGTCCCGACCGCCTCTGCAAGGTGCAACGGCCCCGTGTCCGAGCCGACGAACAGCCGGGCCAGCGCGCACAGCGCGGCCAGTTCCCTCAGATTCGTCGGCGGGGCAAGCCGTGCGTGCCCCTCCGAGCCGGCCGCGATCTCTTGGGCCGCGGCGTGCTCTTCGTTCCCTGCCCAGACGACCAGGCTCGGCAGGCTCCACGCCCGGCCCAGGTGCCGCGCGACGGCGGCGTACCGGTCGGGCGGCCAGAGCTTGGACGGCCAGCCCGCCCCCGGATTGACGATCGCAAACCCACCGTCAAGACCGGCCCCCGCAATCCACCTTCCCGCCGCCTCGTTTTCCGCTTCCCCCAGCGGGACATCGAACCGAACCGCCGGCCGCTCGATCCCCAGCGGCCGCAGCAGCTCCAGGTGCCGCTCGATGACGTGGCTGCGGGCAGGATAGACCAGCTCCGAGTTGAGCCACGGGCTGAGTTCCCGGCCCCAGCGGCCGCCGAAGCCGATCCGCCGCCGGGCCCCGGAAAGCCGGGCCAGAAGGGCGCTCTTGGTCAGGCCCTGGGCGTCGATCGCCATATCCAACCGCAAGGTCCTCAGTTGGCGGAAGAGTCGCCACAACGCCGAGGGCGATTTCAGGAATCGCCGCGGGAGCACAACCAATTCGTCGAGGGCCTTGTGCCCGCGGAGCAGTGTCGCTGCCCGCTCTTCGACCGCCCATGCCAGGAAGGCGTGCGGGAAGTGGTCTCGCAGGGCGTTAAGAACCGGCATCGTCAGGACCACGTCGCCGATCGCACTGAGGCGGACGATCAAAATACGCGGCGTGCGTTGGTTGGCTTTCCATGCCATGACCGGCATTATAGGGGGTTTCGGGCGAATGCCCAAGACAGAATGCCGGGGTGCCGGTGTTTGCCGCAAGGCAAGCAGTGCCAATCGCTTGCGAGCGACGCTGCCGCTTGCCAAGCAGTGGCACCGTGCCTCCCGATCCGTCCGGCGTGCGCAGAGACCGTCTCCCTTGTACAATTCAGCAGCCATGCCCAAACGACCACCTCGCAGACCGACCGCCCGTTCTGTACCGCTTCCCACGACGCCGGAGGAAGTATCCGCCCGAGGTTGGGACGCCGTGGACGTGGTCTTCGTCACTGGCGACGCCTACGTGGACCACTCCAGTTTCGCCATGGCGCTGCTGGGGCGGCTCTTGGAGGCCGAGGGCTATCGGGTCGCCATTCTCAGCCAGCCGGATTGGCGGTCCTGCCGGCCGTGGGACACGTTTGGGCGGCCGCGGCTCTGCTTTGCCGTCAGTGCGGGCAACATGGACTCGATGCTCAACCGCTACACGGCCAACCGCAAGGTCCGCAATGACGATGCCTACAGCCCGGGTGGCCGGATCGGCCGCCGCCCCGACCGGGCCACCGCGGCCTACTGCCAGCGGGCCCGCGA
>CAYGZA010000200.1:0-12480 GCA_964354135.1 uncultured Planctomycetaceae bacterium | reverse complement strand
TCAACAGCTCGCCGTTCTGTAAAATCTATCGCGGCGGACGTGGGTAAAACTAAGCCTTAAGCCCTCGGCCAATCGTAAGCGACTGCCCGCCGATGGACGCGCGACCGTCGCAGCTTGCGGACACGACCTTCCCCCGGCTGACGGCCACAAGTGCCGGCCAGCCGTTGCGCGTAACGAGTTCAACTTCGCCTGCGTCGGTCGGGAGCCGGACCGGCGTGGTCGCGGGCTCGGGATTCGTGTTGTACACCACGTGAACGCTTCCGGTTTCGGTCGGCTGCACCATCACGTGCAGCCAGGGCTCATCGGGCGCGATGCGAACCGGGGCCAGACCCTGATCTTTCTGCGAATTCGCCGCGTGCACCACGGCGGCATAGAGCCGTCGGCGCAAGGCCGCCGATTCCGGCGTATCGGCGATCTCGATGGGGTCTGTGAAAAAGTAGACGCTGCCCCGGCCGAGCGAATTGCGCACGAGCACCGGTTCGCCTTCGGCGGTTGTGCCGAGCACTGCGCAACCGGCAGGCTTGAGACGCAGGCAAGGCCGGACTGTTTCGGAGCCGAGGCCGTCCAGGATGAACTTCGCACGCGTATCGCGACCGACCATTCGCTTTGGCAGGGGATACGCCGGAGCGACGAACTCGCCCCCGGCCAACTCCTTGAGCCGTCCGGTCCGCGTGCGCCGGCGGTGAGCGTCCAGCGAAAAGTCGCCCGTCACTAAGAACGTGCCGCCGCCGCGGACCCAGGCGGTGAGCTTCGCACACGACTCGTCGCGCACCGCCAGCGGCGACGGATAGACGAGCACCTTCGTCGCCCTCGGGAGTTGATCGAGGTGATCGTCGTCGATCGTGCCGAAATCGTAGTGCATCGCCAGAAGGTCGGCGAACGTCCGATAGCCGATCGCCATGCCCAGACCGTCGTCGTTCCCCAGGCGAAGCTGGTTGGCCAGGCAGACCATCAGAGCGGGAGGGCGATACACCGGTCGGAAGTGCCGCCACACCAGCGACAAGTTCCGATGCACGTAGGCCATGTCCTTTGGCACAAGCTGGTTGGGGTAAAAGAGTCCCCAGGGAAAGACACGCGTCGAGTCGTCGCGCACGCACCAGTTCTGCACCTTGCATGCCCCCAGGCCGAGTCCGTAATGGGCCACCGCCAGGAACAGGCGCCTCTGCTCCTCCTCGGTCCGCGCGATGTGGTAGTCGGTCGCCCCGTTGGCCTCAGTCCAGGCCGGATGCGTCTTCACGCCGTACTCGCCCAGGCTGACTCCTTTGCCCCTCGCCCGAAGGTCGTTCCAGCGGATCCGCAGGGGCAGCCGCTCGATGTCGAGGCCCGGGCGGTCGAAGTAGCCGATGTTCGACACGTCCTGGCCGTCGATCGTTTGCACCAGGTCGATCGCGCCGAACGGGAAGCAGTAGTACTCGGAGGTGATCGGGTGCTCCGTGTCGTGCTCGCGCACGGCCGCCACGTGGGCCCGATTCCATCGCGTCAAGAGCCCGGTGAGGAACCGGAAGCGGTCCACCGCGGCCGCGTCGTCCCATCGCCCCGAGTTGGGCGGCGGGAAGTCGAGCTCGCCCAAAGGGCCCTGCACGGCACTTGCGCCCCACAGCGAGCGCAGCGTCTCCGTGGTGCCGCACTCCTTCTCGAGCCAGCGGTTCCAGAGTTCCTTGGCCGCCTGCGGATTCCGGCCCGGGTCGAGGAAGTAGTCGCCGTTGATGTACCACAAGAGGCCCGGGCTTGCACCCATGCGCCGGGCGTACTCGCGGCAGAGTGCGTTCTCCTCAGCGAGTTGCGCGTCGGCGACCACGACGTTGTGCCCGATGAGCATCCCAGGCATGAACACCATGCGACGCTCCTGGACAAGCTGGTTCATGGCCGCGAACTCGCGCCAATCCTCGTCGCTCATCTTGTGGCCGGGACGGACGTACTGGAGGTTCTCATAGAGCGAAATCCCGATGTCGCGCGACGCCGTGAGCATCTCGGCCCAGGTGAGCGGGTTCTCGCAAGACGCCCGGTAGGTGACCGAATAGTCGTCGCTGCCGAACAGGAAGACGGGCCTCGTGTTGAGCCTGAAGTAGTTGCCCGCGAAGCGGAGCGGCGTGCCCGACTTGACTGCCTCGGGCCGCTCGACGACGAAACCGGAGCGGATCTCGTCCATCGCCTGGCCGTCGAGCCGGAGCACCGCGCGGATCTCGTATAGGCCGGTGCCGGCCGGGACTTGTGGCAGCTTGAACTCCACGTGATGGCTGGTCCCCGGCGCCACTTCAACGGGAAAACTCCGGAGCCTCGCGACAGCGCCGAAGGCGTCTCCGCCCAGGAACTCCACCTCCGCGCGCTGCGCCCCCCGGCCACGGTTCTCGACGACGAGCGACACCGCCACCGGCTCGCCCGGCCGGTACAGCCGGTGATCGCTCGCGAGATTACGGAGAAAGGTCTTCCGAAGCATAAACCGGCCGATCTGCTGGAGCGCCTTCGCCGTCGGGCCGTCCGTTTGGGCAAACAGGTCCACGCTGTCAAGGCCGAAGTACGCCCAGATCGATCCGGCAAAGGGGCCGTTGTAGTGGATCAGCATCGCGCCGGCCGCGCCGCGGGGCCGGCCGAAGCGGTCCAGGGCGTCCACGAGTGGAACCCACCGGGCGTTGTCGTAGCCGACCACGCCCGAGGCGGCCCAGCCGGTCAGTTCGCCCGGTTTCGCGAGTCGTTCCACCAGGTCCGTGCGTGCGGGGAGGATGTGTTGCCCCGCAGCCGGCCTCAGGTCGCGCACTCGCCTGAGCGGGAAGGCGGCGTCGAATATCCCGATCTGGTCCGGTGTGACCACGAGCCCATCGTCGGGTCGGCCGGTCGCGGTGTTCATCGGCCGATAGGCCTTCCCGGTGACGTCCGACAGGCGGATGTCGTCGAACCACGCCGCCCCGTGCGCGTCGTAGAGGCCGAAAGCCACGTGCAGGCGCGCGACGTTCGGTCGAGGAGTGAAGGCGTACACGTAGCGCTGCCAGGGCGTCGTGCCGCGGGCCTTGGCGAAGTCGAGGAACTCGACCAGTTTCCCCGCGGCGTCGTACTGGTACATGGCGATGAAAGCCGTCCCTCGCCCGGTCACTTCACGGCTTCGCATCCAACCGGAGATCTGATACTCCGCTCCGGGCTTGGCGGGAAGATCGCTCCAGTAATGAGCCCCGCCCGAGGCCCCTTCCGAAAGCAGTGCCATCGCGCAGTACCGCCCCTCGTGGGGCGAATCGGCGACGATGCTCGCGCCCTCGCCCGCTCGGTGCCACTGGCCGTCCATCGAGAGGCCGTCCGTCGGGATCTCCTGCCGGCGCTCGAAGCCCCCGTTGGGCAAGAGCGAGTTTTCGTGGCTGGTGGCCTGCCGAAGCCGCTCGCGAGCGACATACTCCTCGGGAAGCCATTTCTCGTCGATCTTCCGCACGAGATAGTTGAACGCGTAGCCGCCCGTCGTTATCAGGCAGCCGCCCTCGCGAAGGAACTGGAGCATCGAGTCGCGGGCCTCGACGGGGAACGTGGCTCCGGTCGCAAGGACGACCAGGTCGAACGCCGTCACGTTGAACCGCTTCGGGTCGGCGACTTCCTTGGCCGTGAGTCTTCGTGCCTCGAAGCCAGCGCCCCTGAGGATCTTGGCAATCTTCTCGGGCGAGGAAGCCATGCCGCGCGTGGGCAGGTCTTGCTGGTCCAGGACCGCCGCCGCTGGGGTCGGGCGCGCGCCCGCGCCCGCGCCGGCGGCGAATCCGGGTTCCATGTGCACGAGTGCAATGGCCAAGATCAACAGTGGCAGCGATTTCGCAGACATAGACGCGGGCCTCCGGCCGCCCTTGTCGCTAAGAAACCTTCCACGGGCCTGTTGGGCAATCGCTAGGTGCTACACTTTCGTGAGTCTTCGCAACAGATTACCGCGCAGCCTTCAGCCAAGCTACTCTTTGGCGGCAAGACGCTACCTCCCGTTTCAAGCGGCCCGAGTTTTCCATCGAAAACGTTCGGCTTCGTGGGGTGAATCGTGGTCGCCCCCTTGAGCTGCAACTCGTCCAGTATTGCCTTCCACCAACGCCCACTCGTTCTCCGCGCTGCGGAGCCACGAGACCTGGATGCTACTTGCACGCCGCGATTCGAACGCGGAACCTTCGGCTCCGTAGACCGAAGACAGAATCGCCCAAACCGAAACGGGCCTAGCCAGTTGCGGCGAGAGAGATGGGCCGCGGTGCTCCCGGCCGCGATATCCTGCTTGCGTCAATCTGCACCAATCTGCATCGGACAATCTTGCACCTCGCCTCGGCCGGAAAATCCGTCAACAGGGGTTGGGGGCGACCTTGTATATGACTCGGATCTGGTCCGGTTCCACCTCGACTTGTTTCACGAGGGCGGTGTCCATCCCGTTGCACGGGCTGACGTAGACGGAGGACATCGTTCGCGGACCCCTCATGAGATCACGACAACGATCCTCCCAGCTTGTCGCCACAAACCGCGTTCTGCCCAGCGGTTCCGAGGGACAACGTTTTGAAACCCGACGGGAAGTCACTGTTCGGCCGCTCTTTGGCCCGTTGACGCCTTCCGCCGTTGGGGGTACACTCGCCTCGCCTGATCGCAGGACCAACTCAGACGCGTTGGTCTGCAATCTTGACTCTCGGCACGGCAGGCAAACCCGCTCAGTTGCGCGAGGGTTTCTATGGGCGACGCCGGACATCGGTTGGGTTTGATCGGTCCCGAATCGACCTCCTCCAGCATGTTGGAGCGGGCGAGAACAGGGGATACGGAGGCGTGGCGGCGGTTGAGCGATCTGTACAGCCCGTTGATCTACCGGTGGTGTCGGCAGTTCGACCTGCAAGCCGCGGACGCAGCCGATGTGGCCCAAGACGTCTTTGCTGCCGTCCTGGCCAGTCTCAAGGCCTACCATCGAGACCGCCCCGGCGACAGCTTTCGCGGTTGGCTATGGACGATCACCAGGAACAAGGTCCGGGACCACCTTCGCCGGCGACAGGGCCAGCCTCAAGCCGAGGGAGGCACGGAGGCCCAAGAGCGGCTCGTTCGAGTACCTGCTCGAGAGCCCGAAGCGTCCGCCCCTGACCAAGACAACTCCCTGGAGCACCGCGCCGTGGAACTGATCCGCGCGGGGGTTGAAGAACGGACTTGGCGGGCTTTCTGGTTGGTGACTGTGGAGAAGCGGGATGCGACCGCAGTCGCCGAGCAACTGGGGATCAGCCTTCAGGCGGTCTACGACGCCAAGTACCGCGTCCGCCGGAGGATACGTCAGCATCTCGATGGACTGATCGAGTAGCAGCTGTCCGGGGGCCACCACCCAGAAGTTGGGCTTGTCAAAAGCCGTGCGAGATTCTCCAGGGTTCTCGCGTTGTTTTTGTGGGACCCGACTTTGACCGTCACCGACGGAGAGGGGTCAGATGGCCGCTGAGAACTGCCCAAGTCGCCAGGTGCTGCTGGCCTATGAGACAGGCGAGCTTTCCGAACCGACGGCTGAAGGCGTGATCGCGCACATCAGCACCTGCCCTGATTGCCAGGCAGGGCTTGCGACGCTAGGCGAGGCTAACGATACCCTGGTCGCCCAACTGCGCCGGCCGCCAGCGGCGGACCCGTACGCGGCAGAGCCTGAGTGCCGTGAGGCTGTGATCCGCATGAAGGAGCAGGCGGGAGGGGCCTTCCGTGTTCGGACTCTGCCTGATGCAGAGTTAACGGAGCCGACCGTTCTCCGCGAGTTGGGCGAATACCAGTTGCTGGAGAAGTTGGGTGAAGGCGGGATGGGGGTGGTTTACAGGGCCCGGCACACCAAGCTCAAGCGGCTCGTCGCCCTCAAGATCCTGCCCACAAGGTCCATGCAGTACCAGCGGGCCATCGCCCGCTTTGAGCGCGAGATGGAGGCTGTCGGACGGGTCAACCACCCCAATATCGTTCAAGCCTACGACGCCCGGGAAATCGAGGGGACGTGGTTTCTCGTTATGGAGTACGTGGACGGCGTGGACCTGGGCGAGCTCGTGCGATGGCACGGCCCGCTGCCGATCCCGGATGCCTGCGAGCTGATCCGTCAAGCCGCAACGGGCCTGCAATACGCCCATGAGCACGGCTTGATCCACCGCGACATCAAACCGTCGAATTTGATCCTCAGCCGCGGCGGCCAGTTAAAGATCCTGGACCTGGGTCTTGCCCTATTGAAGGGTGACCAGCCCACGGGCGAGGAGTTGACGGACGGCCATGGCGCCTTGGGAAGGCTGGCCGAAGACCTGACGGCCGCCCAACAGGTTATGGGGACGGCCAGCTACATGGCGCCGGAACAGGGCAGCGACAGCCACCAGGTCGATGTCCGTGCGGACATCTACAGTCTGGGTTGCACGCTCTACAAGTTGCTTGCCGGCCGGCCGCCTTTCGGCGGCGCGGAGTATCGGACCCCGCCGGACCAGATGATGGCCCATCGCACGAAGCCCGTTGAACCGATCGGGAAGCTGCGGCCGGAGGTCCTGCCCGAGTTAGGTGCTGTCGTCCAACGGATGCTGGCCAAAAACCCGGCCGACCGGTTTGCTACACCGGCAGAGGTTGCTCGGGCGGTGGTTGGGTTCACGACGGGGTGCGACCTGCCCCGCTTGGCCTTGCGCGCCGAGGCTTCCGTAAGACTCGGCGGGCGCGCTGCCGAGGACCCTTGTGCGGGCTCTGGCGCCGGCTTGGAGTCGATCGTCAAGAGGGCCGTGGAAGGGCTAGAAGGGGAACACGAGGCATCTTCCCCGAAACCGCGGACCGCTCGCCGCCGTTGGCGGATCGTCGTTGCACTGGCGTGCCTGCTCTTGTCTTTGGGGGGCATTGTGTACTGGGGCGTCATCGTGCGGGTCAGACAGCCGGATGGCCAAGAGGCAGAACTCAACGTGCCCGATGGGAGCCGGGTGGACATCGACTCTCGCGGCCAAGTCCAAGTAACTCTGCCGGCGCCCGCCGGACCAGCGATCGCCGGCGAAGACCGTACCAAGAAGCGAGGCGGCCCGGCTGCGGTCATCCGAGCTCGACCGGGCACGGGCCTTCTCCATGAGGAGCGTTTCTCCGAACCAGGCCCCGGGCTGCCACAACACTGGCAGACGGCCCGCGGGGCGTGGAAGGTCGAAGGCGGCTCGCTGGCGGTACGGATGGAACAACCTTACTACTGCGCTTTTGCCTTCGGGCCGTCGGCGTCGTGGCGTGACTATGCCGTCGAGTGCGACATGCGTCTGGACCAAGGCGTGGCAGGGATCACCTTCCGCCGGGACGGGCAGGGGCGGTTCTATACGTTCCAGGTGCGATTGCCGGAATCCAATGCCGGCTATCAACAGCTCCCGGCCGTTGAGTTTAGGAAGTACAGCCTCCAGCCCGAATCGCCCGCCTCGCGCGGCCAAAAGGTCTCCGCGCCGGTGTATGGAGGTCCGACGATCGCGCGGAAAGAGTACGTGCTGCTGCGTGAGAAGTACCACCGGCTGCGCGTCGAGGCGGCAGGGAACTCGATGCGGGCCTTCATCGACGGGCAGTTCGTGCTGGACGCCGAGGACCAGGACTCACCCATGCGCGCCGGCTCGGTCGGATTGATAGCCGCGGACGCCTGCTTCAAGCCTGGGATAGCGTTCTTCCGGAATCTCCGCGTCGAATCCCTCGGCCCTCGGGCACAGGCCGCGTGGGAGTTCGATGAGGGACAAGGGACGATCGTCAGGGACTCGTCAGGCAGCGGAAATCACGGCACGCTCCATGGCGGCTTTCAATGGGTCGAAGGGCGCGAAGGGAAAGCCCTCCTCCTGAATGGCAAGGACGGGTTCGTTCGCATCCCGGATAGCCCCTCACAGTCGGGAATGAAGCAGCTCAGCCTTCGTGCCGTCTTCAAGCTGCACGCTTTCCCCAAGGGGAGCGTGGCCCTGGTGCGAAAATGGGGCCCCTTGTTCGATGCCCGTGGCCCGGAGGACGATTCCTTCAGCCTCCACGTCGGGGCCGACGGAAGCCTGCAGTTCCAGGCCCAAAACGGGGTGGATTTAGGGGATTGCGCTGTGGCATCCAAACCCGTGCCGTTGGACAGGTGGGTGGAGGTCATCGCGGTCTATGACGGCGTCCGCAACAGCCTTTACGTCCGCGCAGAGGACGGCCCGTGGGCCGCGTATCACGGCTTCACCATGCCCGGGCGATTCCAGCACTTTGCGATTCGCGACACCGACGAACCGATGGAGATCGGCACGGAGCCGCAACACGAGGTCTTTCTGCAAGCGACCATCGACTCGATCCGCATGTCGGCCGAGGTTGAGATACCAGAAACGTCAAGAAACGCAGACCCAAGAAGCGACTAAGCGACTGGAAACCCGGGGCTTGACGCGGCCGTCCACCATGGCACGGCGCGGGACCGGTGCTAGCCGGACATGCCGACAGCGCGTGGTGTCGTCGCTGGGCCGAACAGCCCCCGTCCCGGGTTACCTGCCGTCAAGGGAGGGTTCACCATGCGAAACCTAGCTTGGCTCACAGGTGAATTGACGAAAAGGAAACGCGCGCAGGCCGCAGGTCGTAAGCATCGACACGAGCGGGGGGACTTGCGGCCCACACACACCTGGCGACCACGGCTGGAATGCCTAGAGCCGAGGCACCTACTGACGGACGTGAGCGGCCACATAACGCAGAACACGCTGTGGGACAACGTCGCGGAGCCGTATGTCTTAGTGGGCAACCTCTATATCGACTCAGGAGTTACCTTGACTGTCGGCGCGGGAGTGCGCTACGAGGATCACGGCAGTGCGTTCGGGCTGACGGTTCTCGGCACTCTGGCGGCAACTGGAGCGACGCTTGCGGGCGACTACAACAACGTCGTTGTTCGCAGCGGCGGGCGTGTGAACCTCGCGGATTGCACGATCCCCGGCAACAATTCCTCGATCACGTTCAACAGCGGCTCCGCTGGGCTGATCGACCGTGTGCGAGGCGACTTCTGGACGATGTCTGTTGCCAGCAGCGGCGTGTCTGTCGTCGAAGCCCTTGAACTCAGGGACATCATCGTCGTGGGAGGCTGCACTCTGAGTATTCGCGGCGGCACGACGGTCCGCGTGGTCGGCGATGTTACGGTTACCGGAGATTCCACGATTCTCGCTCAAGGGAAGAACACATCCGCGCAAGTGGGCGGAGTGTGGGCAGGGGTCGGCGTGGCGATCGAGGCCGGGGAACCTGACGATCGAGTTGGGGAGCAGGATCACCGCGGACGGACAAGGTTATGTGGGAGTTGCCGGAGGTGGTTACCGTGTGGGCTGCGGGCCTGGTGCAGGGGCCGGCAACAGCGACTGGTCATCACGCGGAGGATCCGGGGGGGGACATGGGGCGGTCGGCGGTATTTCGGGTGGACCAGATGGGGGTTACGCCGGGGGTTCATTGTATGGTTCATACATCCAGCCGGTGGACTTAGGGTCTTCTGGAGGGCAATCCGGTGATAGCTTCTGGGGGAAGTACGCGCCAGGAGGATCAGGCGGCGGTGCGATCCGTCTGAACGTAAGCGGGACCCTGACGCTGGAGGGAACGATCACCGCCAATGGCGCCAACGGACGCAACGACGGGGGCGTGAAGTCCAGCGGCGGGGGCTCTGGGGGGAGTATTTGGATCAGCACGGACGTGTTGACGGGAAGCGGTTCAATCACGGCCAACGGGGGCAACAGCCTGGACAGTGTCGGCGGTGGCGGCGGCGGCGGGCGGATCGCGGTCTACTACAACTCGACCAGCTTCGATTGGAGTCATGCCACGGGGATTGGCGGCACCGGATACCAGGCCGGCGGGGCGGGAACGATCTACACCAAGTCCGTCGTGCAGACCAACGGCGACTTGACGATCGCCAACGGCGGGCGTAGTGGGGCATGGACCTCCGTGCCCATCGGTCTGTTTGAGGACTTGGCGGTCAAGGACGGCGCCAAACTGACGGTGACAGGAACTGGAGACCTGATTTGCCAAAGTCTGGTGGTTCGAAATACGGCGGCCTTGACGTTGGGCGCGACCGCTCGCGTCCAGGTGGCGACCGGGCCGCGCATCGAAACGAATTCGGCCTTTGCGGTGGGGGCGGATTGCCGGATCGACGCGCCGAGCCTGGCAGTCACCGGATCCACGGTGACGTTGGGCGGCGGCAGTCGCGTGGACGTGGCGGGGGCGTTCAACGCAACGGGCAACTCGACGCTTGTCTGCCAGGCAAAGAACACTTCGGCCCAAGTGGACGGGGTATGGGCGGGGGTGGGCGTGACGATCGATGCGGGGAACCTGACGATCGAGTCGGGGAGCAGGATCACCGCGGACGGGCAAGGGTACGTGGGAGTCAGCGGCGGTAGTTATCGTGTGGGTTGCGGGCCTGGTGCGGGGGCCGGCAACAGCGACTGGTCTAGACGCGGTGGGTCCGGCGGGGGTTATGGTGCGGTCGGTGGCAGTTCGGGTGGAATAGACGGGGGCTATACCGGGGGTTCATCCTACGGTTCGCAGACCGAGCCGGTGGACTTGGGGTCTGCGGGGGGCCAATCCGGCGATAGTTTTTTCAGCAAGTTTGTACCAGGTGGGTCGGGGGGTGGTGCGATCCGTTTGAACGTGAGCGGGACCCTGACGCTGGAGGGAACGATCACCGCCAATGGCGCCAACGGACGCAACGACGGGGGCGTGAAGTCCAGCGGCGGGGGCTCTGGGGGGAGTATTTGGATCAGCACGGACGTGTTGACGGGAAGCGGTTCAATCACGGCCAACGGGGGCAACAGCCTGGACAGTGTCGGCGGTGGCGGCGGCGGCGGGCGGATCGCGGTCTACTACAACTCGACCAGCTTCGATTGGAGTCATGCCACGGGGATTGGCGGCACCGGATACCAGGCCGGCGGGGCGGGAACGATCTACCTACCGGGCGCCGACGTTGCGCCCTTCATCGTCGCGTCTGACACCGTTCCCTCGGGCTATTGGTTCGACCTAGTCGACCATTTCGATCTAACCTTCAGCAGACCAATCGATCCTGCGACGTTCACCCCGGACGACGTTTACGTTTGGAGCCCCGGCGCGGGGGTGACGAGACCGTCGAGCATTTCACTGTTGCGACCTGGGGGAATGGAGGTCTGGCGCATCACGATCCCGACCCAGACGGCCGAGGGCACCTACCGGCTTGAGGTCCGGCCGCAGATTGCCTCCCTCCGCGGTGTTTTTCTCGATCAGGATCAGGACGGACTCCCCGGCGAGTCTGTTGACGACATCTACACGGCCCAATTCATCCGGGACGTGACTCCGCCGCGGATCGCCCAGCATATTCCGGCCGGCGACGTGGCCGGCACAATCGACCGTGTGGAGGTCGTCTTCAGCGAGCCCATCGACGTGCAGTCCTTCACGACCGCCGACGCAGTGCTCGTCAAACCGGATAGCTCGACCGTGGCGGTAAGTGCGATCACGCGCCTGACGGAGAGCCGGTTCCGGGTCTCTTTTCCGGCACAAAACGCATTCGGGCTGTATGCATTATGGGTCGGTCCGGGCATCACGGACCGGGCCGGCAATGCCCTGGACCAGGACGGTGACGGCGTCGGCGGCCAGCCTCTCGACGTGTACCAGGCGACGTTCAACCTCGTCGACGTGGACCTGCAACTGCGGAACCTGACGCTTGGGTCCACTCAGCTTTGGGCCGGCCAAAGCGTACACGTTTCCTGGGAGGGACTCAACAGCAGCGGAATGCAGCTCTGGGGCGACTGGACCGACGCCGTCTACTTGTCTACGGACAACGCCTGGGACATCGGCGACACGCTGCTCAGAACGGTGGATCACACCGGCGGTCTGGCCGCAGGGGCCACTTATGCTCAGGCCGCGGACGTGCTCATTCCCGGCGTTCTGCCAGGCAACTACTACATCATCATCCGCGCCGACCTGAAGAACCAGGAGCGGGAGGCGAGCGGCGAAGCCAACAATGTTCTTGTTTCGGCGGCCCTGCCGCTGAGCCTCTCACCCCTACCAAAGGACGGCACGGCCGTAGCCGGTAACCTCACCCCGGCCGACCGCTTCGACTACTACATGGTCCACCTGGACCCCGGCCAGAACCTACGCCTGAACCTCGATGGCGCGGGCACGTCGGGAGTCAACTCCCTGTGCGCAAGCTACGGCTCGGTACCCACCCGGCAAAAGGCCGACTACCGTGTGGGCGGCACGGGCTTGGACGCGTCAGTTGTCGTGCCGGGAACGCTGGACGGTGGCGACTGCTACATCCTGGTCTACGCCGACTCTATCTCCGCCCTACGCACCTACGGCCTTTCCGGGTTGCCATACCACGTCATCTTGGATCACGTGACGCCGGGGTATCACGGCAGACGTGCCGCTGCGACGGTCACACTTAACGGCGACGGCTTCAATGAGACGACAACCGTCCAGTTCCTCGGGTCCGACTCCAGCGTGCATATCCCAACGCGCAGGACGTTCGTCTCCCCCACCGTGATGCAGGTCGAGTTGGCTGTGCCGAGCTGGCCGGCGGACATCTACGACATCCAGGTACGCAACGCCTCGGGCGATCCC
>CAYGZA010000199.1:0-12505 GCA_964354135.1 uncultured Planctomycetaceae bacterium | reverse complement strand
GAAAACGCGAGTTTGGCGACCAGAAGTGCGGCTCGGCAGGAGCCTCGCCCTCCCGGAATTGTCCGTATGCCCGAGAAATGGGAGGAATCCCGATGTCGTTCCAGCGAAGAGAGTTCATGGCAGCGGTGTTGTTGGCGCTTGCACCCGTGTGCCTTGCAGCGGCCCAGGAGCCGCCGATCATCTACGACGAGGCCAAGGTCCCCAAGTACACCTTGCCCGATCCCTTGGTCATGTCCGACGGCCAGCGGGTCACCGACGCGGCAACCTGGCGCAAGCGCCGCGCCGAGATCCTCGGTCTCTTTGAGAAATGCGTCTACGGCCGCTCGCCCGGCCGGCCGGAAAAAATGAAGTTCGAGGTGCGTTCCATCGCCCGCGACGCGCTGGGCGGCAAGGCGACGCGCAAGGAAGTGACCGTCCTGTTTGCCGGCAATCAAGACGGCCCGAAGATGGACATCCTCGTGTATCTGCCCAACGCCGCGAAGTGGCCGGCGCCCATTTTTCTGGGGCTGAACTTCCAAGGGAACCACGCGATCCACGGCGATCCCGGCATCACCCTCTCGACCGCCTGGATGCGGGACAATCCGCAGCAAGGCGTGGTCAACCACCGCGCGACGGAGAAGTCCCGGGGGGCCGCAAGCTCGCGCTGGGCGGTCGAGAAGATCCTGGCCCGCGGCTACGGCGTGGCGACGATCTACTACGGCGACATCGACCCCGATTTCGACGACGGGTTCTCCAACGGCGTCCATCCGCTCTTCTACAAGCCGGGGCAAACGCGGCCCGCGGCGGACGAGTGGGGCTCCATCGGGGCGTGGGCGTGGGGCCTGAGCCGGGCCCTGGACTACTTCGAGACCGACAAGGACGTGGACGCCAAGCGCGTGGCGGTCATGGGCCACTCGCGGCTGGGCAAGACCGCGCTTTGGGCCGGGGCCCGGGACGAGCGGTTCGCCCTGGTGATCTCGAACAATTCCGGCTGCGGCGGGGCGGCCCTGAGCATGAGGTGCTTCGGCGAGACGGTCCGCAGGATCAACACGTCGTTCCCCCACTGGTTCTGTGCCAACTTCCGCCAGTTCAATGACCGCGAAGACAAGCTGCCGGTGGACCAGCACATGCTCATCGCCCTGGTCGCGCCGCGGCCGGTCTACGTGGCCAGCGCGGCCGAGGACCTGTGGGCCGATCCGCGGGGCGAGTTCCTCGCGGCCAAGGGGGCCGACCCGGTCTACCGGCTCCTGGGCACCGACGGCCTGGCGGCGGACGAGATGCCGCCGCTCGACCAGGCGATCCTGAGCACCATCGGCTACCACGTCCGCCGCGGCAAGCACGACGTGAAGGAGTACGACTGGGAGCGGTTCATGGATTCCGCGGACAGGCACCTGAAGAAAGGATGAAGGATGGGCGATGAGCTTGCCGCCTTCGACGAGGGTCACGAGCCGATCCGCCGAAAGGCCCTCGAGCACGTCGCCGCCGCCGCCGGCCTAACGGCAAGCTCGTGCCGACGGCACTATGTTGCATCGAGTTCCCGAGCGAGCAACTTCGCGCCAGCCTCTACGAACTTGGCGCATTTCTCCGCCTTGACGCCTTCGGCCAGCTTCTTCCTGCCTTCCTCCGTGGTCAGGTCCAGTCCACACAACGTTCGGCAGTCGGTGCAGCCGAACTGCTTCTTGAACTCGCTGTGTACGCGGCCGACCGCCTGGACCGTCCGCTTCATCTTTTTTGGGTACTCGGTTTCCTTCCGGGCAATCGCCAGGGAGAGGACCATCGCGGCGCTCGTCAAGACGCCACAGGTGTCTCCCTGAAGCCCTACGCCGCCGGCAAGGCCCAAGGCGATGTCCGGGACTAACTCGCTCTTGATTCCAAGGGCTTCACAGCCGGCCATGAGGATGGATTCACAGCAAGTGCGCTTGCCCGCCAGGAAGTGCTCGCCGGCAGTTCTCGCCAACCGATCGGCCGAGAGCGGCTTTCCGGCGGACGCTTCTGCCCCTTGAGCGGCTGGTGCCGCGCCCAGAGAACTGGCTGCCGCAAGGCTTGCGGCGCAGGTTTCCAAGAACTGGCGTCGTTTCATCGCAGACCTCCTTCAGGTTGGGATGATGGTTTGCTGTGCATCTTCTTCTCAAATATGAGCCAAACGCCTTGGCCAACCGATTCATCGTCGGCTGAGATCGCGCCCTTACCCATGACTCTGTACTCGCGTAGTCCCGCCTCTTCTGCCCACTTCTTCATCTGGTCGGGGTGGCGCAGCTCGACGAATCGTCTCCATTTCTCGCCGTCTTCTCCCTGCAAGTGCGTCTTCCGCTGCTGAATCAGCTTCTCCACTGCCGATTTCGGATAGCCGCTCCCGGCACCACCGCCGATGAACGCCTTCCCGCCTGGTCGCAGGACGCGACAGACCTCCTGGAGCCCGCCGGCCGGGTTATCCCAGAAGAATATCGAGCCCCGGCTGACGACGAAATCGACCGTGTTGTCGGCCAGGGGCAATTCCTCTGCACGCCCAACCACAGCGAACAGTCGATCTGCGATTCCCTTCTTCCGCGCAAGTTCGAGGCCCTCGGCGATCGCTTCCCTATTGGGATCGACCATCACCACAGGATTGCCGGAGGCTTCAATTAACGGAATCGCAATTTGCCCTTTGCCTGCCCCAAGATCAACCCAAAACCCCTTCGTGGGCTTGCACAGTTTGAGGGCATCTTGAACCACATAGAGATGTCGGCCGGGTAGCGACTGCTCACCTTCGATGCCCTTTGGCGCCCCCGGCTCCTGAGGGACGGCGAACGCACAAATGACCGTCAGACAGCACGCCGCTCCCACTAACGACAACCAAGTCTTCATTCTCGGGCTCCTGTCGGCACCGCCGGGCCGAGTTGGGCACAACCCAGGTTAGAACTTGTTGCCAATCGGCTGGTTGTCGTCCTTGACTCCCAGCAACTGATAGACGCCGACCTCGCCTTGGGCGGCCGCTTGCACGAAGAAAGCCGGATCGCCGCTGTTGCCCGGCTCCAAACCTGCCGCGTCAAAGCCGATGGTTTCGGAGATAAAATGGACGGAGCCGTCAACAAAGCAGAACACCGCGCCGCCAGGATGTTGGCTGCTGAAGGCGTGCATGCTGGTGGGATGGTTCAACGCGTTCGATACGGAGGAACTGACGGTATTCATGGCGCCGCCCCCTCCGGGGCCGCACCAAGAGGGCCATGAGGCATCATTCTGCAAGTTGGCGCCAAAGGCGGTCCGCTCGCCGAGGGCAAAGGTCTTGCTGGTACCGTCGGTTACGTCCTGGATTCTTGTGCCGCTTTCGCCGTAGAACACTCCGTTGTTCCGCTTCGTCAAATGGGTGGTGCCGGAGAAATTGTAGAACCCGCGGCAGCAAGTATAGTTGGCCGAAGCAACCTTTGGGTTGGGAGCCCCTTGGTGCGTCCTCAGCGGTCCAATCAGCGAGGAGGGACAACGGAAGACGGCCAGGTCCATCTGAAGCATGGGAAGCAGAGTCGGATCATTGATAACTTCTGCAAGTGTATACTTCGCGGGGCTCAGCCTGTCTCGCAGGGGGCTCTGTTCGATGTAGGGCATGAGAAACACACCCCAGGCCCAACCGCCGGGGGTGCCGCTGCCCAACTGGCCGCGCACCATGAACCCGGGCGGAAAGCAATTGAGTGCCGAATGGTAGTTGTGCATCGCCAGCCCGAGTTGCCTGAGGTTGTTCGAGCACTGCATCCGGCGCGCGGCTTCGCGGGCCGCTTGAACGGCCGGCAGAAGCAACGCGATCAAGATGCCTATGATGGCAATGACCACGAGAACCTCAACTAAAGTAAATGCCTGCTTTTTGGATGGCATCGTAACCTCGGTGTTGTCCTGCTCGCGGCCGCGACAGACATTCCAGAATCACGCCCCCGATTACGGTGTATGCGGCGATGCGATCCATAAAGGCCATTGTCTGCGCACCGGGCCGCTCTCGGGAGGCTGCGGCGAAGCTGCGACGTCTTGTGCCGAATGGGGATTCGGCTCACGCGGTGCATTCATCCCCGACCCGCCCATTTCCAGTGGTATGGCGTGACATCCACGTTGGCATCGCCGGGAAAATCGCCGCCCACAAGAAGACGAAATGGCCTCGGTGGACGAAGCCCGATTCCGCTTCGGGGCTCCCTTGCCTGCCCATTCTCGTTGACAGTCGGGACGGCGTCAATGGGCCGACAGGCAGCCCGTAGCCCCCCGCGAATTGCCCAGGCCGGGACAAACCCCCGACCGTTTCTGACCGGGGAGAAACTTCTGTTGCCGGTGCCCACGGGTATCGCTAGGATGATTGCTTCTGCAGTTGGCCGGTCCGGCGTGATCGCACACTCCTTCGGGGCCATGGAATCATGTTCATTGAACGCGCGGTTCCAGGATCCCCGGAATGGGGTGAACCCGCGGCGCCTCATCTTGCGAGGTACCTGTTCGCCGGCGAGTATGCCCCGGGCCGCCGCGTCCTGGATGCGGGCACCGGGAGCGGCTATGGTGCCCAGATGCTGCGCACCGCGGACGCCTCTTCGGTGGTTGGGATCGACGTGGACCCCGAGGCAGTGCGCTCTGCGCGGGAGCACTTCGGCGGCCAGGGGATTGAGTTTCTTGTGGACGACTGCCGGCAGCCGCGCCACGTGTCCGGACCGTTCGACCTGATCTGTAGCTTCGAGAACATCGAGCACCTCGATCGTCCGGAGGATTTCCTGGCGGCGGCCGCGGGCCTCCTGGCCCCGGACGGCGTGCTCCTGGTCTCGACGCCGGATCGCGCCGCCAGCCCGCCCGAGGTCGGCGGACGGCCCAGGAATCCCTTCCACCGGCACGAGTGGCGCCGGGAAGAGTTCCTTCACATGCTCGCCCGCTATTTCTCCCAGGTGGAAATGCGGGCTCAGGTGCAAAGCGCATCGCTCGGGAGCCGGATCGAGGCCGTGGCGGCGCTGCGGCAAGGGTTGACGTGGGGCAATCCGTTGGCGGTTTTCCTCTGGCGGAAACTCCGGTTCTTCTCCCGGAAAGTGCGCTCCTGGAAGAAGCTCGAAGGGCTGGCGGCGCCAAGCCTTGCCGACTATCCGATTGTGCCGCTGGCGACGGCCTCGATCTACGGAACGCCGTGCTTCCACGTCGGCATTTGCAGGGCTCCGAAGAAGGGGTGAGAGACGACGGGCGAAGGGCGAGCCACGGGGGAGGAGATCGGGAGGATGCAACTGCTCGCGCTAGTGGAAGGCCCGGACCATGTCTGTTATCGCTATCGTTTGGGGGCCTTTGCCGGAACCCTGGCCGAGAATGACTGGATCCTGACGTCGCTCCCCCTGGCCCAAAGCCTCGCTGGTTTCCTCCGGCAGTTGAAGCAGGCGGCCGACGCCGACGCCGTGGTGCTCCAGCGAAGGCTGTTGCCCTGGTGGCAACTCCACCTTTTGCGGCGATCCGCCAAAACCCTTCTTTATGACTTCGACGACGCCGTCTTCCTCCGCGACAGCAACGCCCGCAAGCCGGCCGCCAGCGCAAGGCGGGCGAGGCGGTTCCGGGCGACGATTCGAGCCGCCGACGCGGTCACGGCGGGCAATGCCTTTCTCGTCCGGCAGGCGGCCGAAGTCGTTTCCCCGCAGCGGCTCCACTTCTTTCCCGCGTGCGTCCAGCCGGGGCTCTACCCGGCCGCCCGACACGATCGGCGAGCGGGCGAGGCCAAGCTCGTGTGGATCGGCAGCCGCAGCACAATGTCTTCCCTGGACTTGGCCCGGCCGGGATTGGCTGCTGCCGCCGCTCGCCTGCCGGAAATGGAACTCCGGGTCATCTGCGACGCGTTTCCCGCGCTGCCGGGGCTGCGAGTAAGTCCCCGGCTCTGGTCCTCGGAGAGCGAGGCCCGCGAGCTGGCCGACGCCGACGTCGGGATCAGTTGGCTCCCGGACCACCCGTGGAGCCTGGGCAAGTGCGGGCTGAAGGTGCTACAGTACATGGCGGTCGGATTGCCCGTGGTGGCCAACCCGGTCGGGGTACACCGGGAAATGGTGCTCCACGGCGAAACGGGTTTGCTGGCCGCGACGAGCGACCAATGGGCCGACGCTGTTTGCCGGCTTGCCGCCGACCCGGCACTTCGCCGGCGCATGGGGGAGGCGGGCCGCCGCCTCGTGGAACGGCAGTACAACGCCACGCTTATGGCCGGCAGATTCGCGGCCCTGCTCGACACGCTGGTCGCCGCAAGGACCCGGGCGCACTGCCCACGCCCATAAGAAAGAAACCAACGGGAAGGACTTGCAAGCATGGGAAACCGCCGATGGGTGCCTTGGGACCGCTGGATGAGGGCACGCGGCTATGCCGCACGGCGGTAGCGGCCGGAAGCGGCCTCTTCGTACACGGCCAGCATCTCGTCGACGTTCCGGTCCAGCGTGTGCCGGAGAACCTTGTGTCGGGCGGCTTCGCCCATCGCGCGGCGCAGCGAGGCATCCAACAGAATGTCGATCCGCTCGGCCAGCTCCCGGTCGCTGGCGGGATCGGAGACGTAGAGGGCTTCGGCGTTCTCCTCGAGCAGCTCGGCCACTCCGTTGGCGCGATTCGTGGTGACGATCGGCAGCCCGCTGGCAGCCGCCTCCAAGAGCACGAGGCTGCACGGATCGTAGAACGTCGGGTGTACGTAGAGATCCGCCGCGGCATAGTAGGGAACCGCGTCCTCCACCTGCCCGGCAAAGGTCACCTGCGGGCCGATCCCCATCCGCTTCGCTTTCCGCTCCCAAGGGCCGAGCCGCTTCCCGCCCACGACCGCCAAATGGACCTGCCGCCCGGAGGCGACCAACCGGCTCACGGCGCGGAGCAGGGTCGGGACGCCTTTGAGGCGGAAATTGTGCGCGACGATCAACAGCAGCACCGTCCTTTCGGAGACGCCCAGTTGCCGGCGCATCGCCGCGCGGTGCCGGTCGCGATGGTGCGGCGAGAAGCGGTCCGCGTCGACTCCGTTGTACACGATCCGGATCTGCCCGCGCGGCACGTGGTGGTAACGCTCCAGATCCCCCGCTACCGTCCGCGACAGGGCGACGAAGAGATGAGCCCCGGCGGCGTACTGCCGGGCCAGCAGGGCCCGGAAGGCCCGCTGCCGCGGGAGGAGCCGGTCCAGCCGCCGCTTGATCGGACGGAGCCACGGCGGAGACAAGAGCAGCTTCCGCTCGGTCACGGAAGTCCAGGAGCCGCCGTGCGGCTGGAGCACGTCGCAGTACCAGCCGGAACCCATGTCGTGGATCACGTCGAGCCCGAGCGACCGCAGCGCTCGCTCGGCGGCTCGGGCAAAGGCGAGCCGGGAGCGCCCGTTCTCCAGCGGATGCGCGACGACCGGCAGCCCGGCGGCGGCCACGGGAAACCGCCCGGCCACCACGTGGACTTCGTGTCCCCGGCGGACAAGCTGCCGGGCAAACTGCCAGGTCCACTGCTCCAACCCGCCGCGGCGCGGATCGAACTCTTCCAGCACCAGGCCGACTCTCATCCCCCCGTCTCTCGCTCGTGAGGGCGCTGCTTCCGGTGCAGGAGCGGCATGCGCCTCCGGCCGCTGCCTCATGGCCCTGGACCCCTGCTCTGTCAACCGTCGGCCGCACAAGTCCCGGCCGGACAGGGAATCTGGGGTGATTCTTCCGACAAAGGGCGGCCAGACGAGGGGGCCCGCAAAGTCGGCAGAATCCATGAATCCCTTATCTCTTGCCCCGCTTGCCGCCGATACATGAACGGGAGGGGCTCTCAGCAACTCGTCATGGCATGGTTTCGGTTCCACAGGAGGGCGAAGTACCAGATCGTCGGCGACGACGAAGACTTCCTGCTGGTGACCTGGGACTCGTGCCGCTACGACACCTACCGGAAGGCAAAGACCCCGGTGCTCGACCAGTTCGGCGAGGCCCGGCGTGCCTGGGCGATGGGCACCTACACCCTCCCTTCCCTCGTGGCCATGTACTACGGCTTCCTGCCGCACGCCTTTGCGGCGGAGCCGTTCTACAACCGCTATCGCCAACAGCTCTGGCGGATCTGCCACCGCAACGTGCATGCGAAACCGCTGGTGACGTTCCCCCTGGGGACGAAAAACGTCATCCACGGCTTTCACGACCGCCGCTACTTCACGGTCGGCGTCGCGGCAATGGACTGGTTTCGCGACGCGGCCGCGCTGCGCGACGGCTTTGAGGAGTTCCGCGTCACGGGAACGGCCGCCCGCCGGCAGAACGAGATCCTGGCTACGCTGATCGAAAAGAACGCCCGGCACCGGCCTGTCTTCGCCCTGGTCAATTACGGCGAGACGCACAGCCCCTTCCGCTGCGAAGGGATGCCCGACACGAAGGAGCAGGTCAACCCCAACTTCAGCCTAGCCCGGCTCTTCAACCAGCAGGGGCTACTGAAGCCGGATTGGGAGCTCGACGCCAGGAGCTTTGACCGGCAGGTCGCCTGTGCCGAGTACCTCGACGGGCGGATGCAGGACCTGCTCGACTTCTTCCGCGCCCGGGGCCGGCCGGCAACCATCGTCGTTTGCAGCGACCACGGCGAGTGCTTCGGCGAGGACGGCATGTTCGGCCACGCCTTCTACCACGAGAAGGTGATGGAGGTGTTCCTCCTGATCTTCCGCATCAACGCTCCACCGCATGCGCAGCCCGAGATGGGCGCGGCCGGGCCCAAGACCCGGGGACTCCTTCGGGAAGTTCCGTCGGGTGCTTGGAATGTTGCCGAGCTGGCCGGGATTCCGCGGTCCAAGGCCGCGTAAGGTGGGGCCGTCGGCGTCGCGTGCCACCTGAATAGCCCTGCGTGATTCCGCGAGGGCGAGACTCCTCCCGAGCCGCGCACGGGCCCGCGAATCCGGCGTTCTCGCTCGGATCGACACGAGCCTCTCCCTCCCGAGCGCGAGCCTCCAAGAGCCGACTACGCCTGGGCCTTCTCGATGAGTTCGAGCGTCTCGTCGAGCTGCTGGGTGCTGGTGAAGCCGATCGTGAAGGCGTCGATCGAGCCCAGGCCCAAGACGTACTTCAGCGACTCGAACCGCTTCTCGCGGCTGCCGAAGCCGGTCTCGCCGTAGATCTTCATGCCGAGCATGCCGCGGCCCTTGGCGTGGACCTTCTTCAGGATCGGGGCCACGTCCTCCGGCTTGCCGTCCATCTTGTCGCCGAAGGGATTGATCCGCACGAGTTGCACGTCGGGCCAGTCGATGTCGGCCGAGGCGGCCAGCGGCTCCCAGCCGTGGCAGGAGAACCCGACCGCGCGGACGCGGCCCCTCTTCTTGGCCTCGTCGAGCACGTCCATGACCGGCCGCATGTCGGTGGGCCAGCTCCCCTGCGTCATACAGTGCATCAGGACGAGGTCGATCGTCTCGACGCGGAGCTCGCGGCGGAAACGCTCGACGTCGGCCTTGGCCACCTCGGGGTGCCGGGCCATGGTCTTGGTCTGGATGAAGTACTTGTCGCGAGGGACCTTCTCCAGCGCAAGCCGCACGAAGAGGTGCATCTGGTACATGTCGGCGGTGTCGATGTAGCGGATGCCGCGCTCCAGGGCGTGGCGCACCAGCGTGGTGAATCCGACCTGGCCCAGGTCCCGCTGCTGGTTGCCGCTGACGGTGCCCGTGCCGATGCCCAAGACCGTGGTCTTCAGCCCCGTCCGGCCCAAGGTCACCAGATCGGAGCCCTTCTTGATCTTGGCCGGCTCCTCGGCGGCATGGCCGAAGCGTCCGGCGAGTGCAGCCGCCCCGGCGGCAGCCGTGATTCCTGCGAGAAAGTCACGACGCGAGATTCCTGCCATGGTGCGCACCTCAATATACTGATTCGGTAAGGATTGTGGCCCGAGGATCAATACACCATTGTTGCCTGGGAGTGGATTCTCGGCAACACGTGGCGAGCCGCTGCCGGGAAACCACAAGGAAAACTGGGGGGCCAGGCCCGGCGCGCCGCGTGGTGGTCAGGCCGGCAGCGCCCCTCCCCCTGGTGGCGTCACGGGCTTTGTTGACTCCCACGGCGGGGGGCACGAAAATGAGGGCCAGCACGGGGTGCCGAACGTTGTCTGCGACCCCAAGAGTTCTCCGAGCCCGTAGGCTGGGGCGCCAGCCCCAGCGGCCCGGGAGAACAAGCAGAAGCTGGGGCTGCCGCCCCAGCCTACGAGACTGAGGCCCAACAAAGTAGAGAGGGCAAAGCCATGAAGAACGTTTGTTGCCGAGTGGTCACCTTGCGTCTCGGGCTCGCGACGTTGGCATTGCTCGGCACATGGGCGTTGCCCCGGCGGCCGGTATTATATAGTCAGGAGGCCGCACCAGACCCGCCGCGGCAGCCCGAGTTGACCAGCACCGAACGGGTCTCGCAGCATGGCATCACGTGGCAGTTCGGCGAGAAGGTCCGCGTGGGGCGGTTCGTCAACGGCGACTACTACGTCGTCGGACCGGTCACGATCGCGTCGATCACTCCGAAACCCGGAAACGGTCGGAACGGCTCCGTCCTGAACCTGCCGCCGGTCAACAGCCGCAGCGGCTTCGACAGCCGCTCGCCGGGAGGCCGATTCGATCCGAAACTACAGGCCGAACTGCCCATCCGCATGAAGCCGGGCGATGCCCTGGTCTCGTCGATCAGCGTGGAGACCGGGCGCGAGCTTCCTGCGCCGCTGCGGCCGGCGGATCATGCCATCAGTCCGGTCCGCAGTGCCGCGGTGCTCACCTGCCTGGCGGTGCCCGTTCCATCCGACGCATTTCGCCCGTCCTACTGCGACCGCCGGCAGACGATCTACCTGGCCCGGAACCTCCGCCGGGAGCTGTTGCCGCGGCTGGCGCGCATCGAAGCGGAGGAGGGGGAAGGGGGTTGGGTCAGCAAGCCCGACATTGAGGAGTGGACCCGCCGTTTCCAGCGGCCGTGGATCGACACGTGTTTCTTCGGGTTCGACGCCCCGGTCGAATACATGCCGCACTACGGCCGCGAGGTGGGCCGGGCCGTGGGCATCGCCAGCCTCCACTTGATGCTCGATTTCCCCGAGGAGCAAAAGGAGAAGCTCCTGGTCAATCTCGTTCAATACGGGATTGACCTCTGGGGGATCGTGCGGGCCGGGCATCCCGGTTGGCCCGCCCACGGCGGACACGGCAGCGGACGCAAGTGGCCCATCGTCTTCGCCGGCATCATGCTCGGCGACAAGGACATGCAATCGCCCACCGCCAAGTACCCCAACGTCCGCTTCGGCGAGGACATGCAGACGATCTACGGCAAAGGTTGGACGGGCGCGAAGGCCCTCTACGGGGGCCACGTCGGGGCGGACGGCGAGAAGTACCAGAAGGGCTGGGGTGCCTACGAACACCTGCCGCCCTCGCAGTGGCCGGGCATGTTGGGCGAGAACTACCGCCGTTGCTGCACAAGCGTGGCCTGGGGCGGCCAGGCCCTGGCGGCACGGATCCTCCACGCCGAGAAGACCTGGAATCACGACGCCTTCTTCGATTACGTGGACCGCTGGATGGAGGACGACGACACGGAGGCCATCCGGGTCATCAAGAAGGCGACGGGAACCGATTACTCCGCCAGTTGGTCCCGGCAGCGGCAGGCATGGGACCCGTTTGTGGGTGCGATGTGGAAGAAGTACCGCCACAACCTGCCTCCTGCACGTGATGCCGGCGGCTAGGGGGACGGTGGCCGGTGGGTGGCAAGGGTGTGTCGCACGGGTCGCTCGTCCGTCCGCGCTTACGCCAGATTCCCCAACGCGTGGATCGTCTCGTACATCGCCACGATGTTCTCCGTGGGCGTGATCGGCTGGAGGTTGTGGCACGGGGCGCAGATCCAGCGGGCCCTGCGGTAGATTGCGACGCTCTCGCGGACTTCCCGAACCACGTCGTCCGCGGAGCCGAAGGCGAGCGTCTGCTGGTTGTCGATCGAGCCGTGGAAGATGACCCAGTCGCCGAAATCGGCCACGAGCCGCTCGCGCTCCATCCCAGGACATCGCCACTGGATCGGGTTGAGAACCTCGATCCTTACCCGGTCGATCAAATCCGGCAGGAACATGCGGGCAGCCCCGTCGGTATGGTACATCACGTGAACGCCGAAGCGTCGCGCCAGCTCGGCCATTTTGATCTGGTTCGCGAGGAAGAACCGCCGGTAGGTGGCCAGGCTAAACAGCGGCCCGGTCTGCGCCCCGAGGTCCTCGGCCACCCAGGTCAGGTCGATGCGGCCCCGGCCGGCCTCGAAGATCCGCCGGTGGTGCTCGTAGTGGAACTCGAAGAGGTGCCCCAAGATCGCCTCCGCAATGTCCGGCCGCAGCAGGAGGTCCTCCAGGGCCTGCTGAAGGCCCCGCATGTAACCGTACAAGAGGAAGGGCTCGTAGCAGCCCGAGTGGATCGGCCAGTAGCCATCGTCCTCCTCGACCGCCGCGGTGACCACGCCGTAGTCGAAGTCGTCCGGATCGGGCCACCGGTGGGCGTGGACTTCCTCGACGCTCTGAGCGGCGGCCAGCGGGCAAAAGCACGGCTCGTCGTACGCGCCGGAGCCGTAATCGACCTTGCGGAACCGGACGCCCCACATGTCGGCCTGGGGATCAGCGGTATGAGGGACGAGGG
>CAYGZA010000198.1:0-12579 GCA_964354135.1 uncultured Planctomycetaceae bacterium | reverse complement strand
CGCCAGGAAGATCCACAGCGTGAGAAACCGATCGAGAAAGGAGAGTCGCTTGGCGGGCAGGCCGCCGCTGTTGCCGGCGTCGGTCATGATGCTATTGTCTCCAACTCGTTGAGACTACTTCTTATCATTGAGGAAGCGCGTCCGGCAGGGTCTCGATGAACGCCTTGATCTCATCCCGCACGCGGCGGTAGTGGGCCAGCCGTTCTTCCTCGCTCCGGGCATCGGCCGCCAGGCGCGGCGGATCGTCAAAGCCCACGTGAACCACCCGCGTCTTGCCCGGAAGGGCCGGGCAATGCTCTTGGGCGTGCCCGCAGACGGTCACGACGCAATCGAACTTGACCCCTTGCAGCTCATCCACGTGCTTTGGCCACTGGGCGGAAATGTCGACCCCCGCCTCGGCCATCGCCCGGACCGCGCGGGGGTCCAAGCCGCGGGGCTCGATCCCGGCCGAGTAGGGCTCGACGCGGTCGCTGCGCAAGAAGCGTGCCCAGCCCTCGGCCATCTGGCTGCGGCAGGAGTTGCCGGTGCAGAGGAAGAGGATCTTGGCTCTTGTGGGCGAGGTCATTGCGAGGCTTCGAGCGGGGGCTACTTCGGTCGTCCGGCGGCGCCGGGCCGCCGGCTGCACGACTTGCCGCCCCAGTGGTCCTGGCTCTCGCAGAGCGCTTCGGGGTCCAGCTTCAGGATGCGGGCCAGTCGTTCGGCGTCGCCCAGGACGTGCGGATCATCGGCCAGCGATCTCCGGACCCACTCGATCGCCCGCCGCAGGGCCAAGGGCGCCTCACGTCCCGCCAAGCGGTAGTAAACCCATCGGCCGTCCTTGCGGCTTTCCACCAGGCGCGCCTGCCGCAGGATCGCCATGTGCTTCGAGACGGTCGAGGGCGCCAGACCGGCCAGCTCCACGAGCTGGCACAAGCAAAGCTCCCGCCCCTGGAGGGCGAAGAGCAAACGGACGCGGTGCTCGTCGGCCAGGGCCTTGGTCACGGCCATGAAGTCCCGGAGGCCGATGCCGGCAGTTTCCGTGGAAAGCGGCTTTGCCATAGACCCATTCCTAGCCGCCCGGCGAGGCAGTGTCAATCGCGCCGGACCGCTGGTTCCGATCGTCGCACAGTCAGGCAACATGCAGTTTCTCCCGGGGATTCTCGTCGCAAAGGATCGCCCCGTCCGCCAGCCGCAGCGTCCGCTTGGCCCGTTCTGCCGCCCGCGGGTCGTGGGTGACCATCACGACGGTCCGGCCTTCGCGGTTGAACTCTTCGAGGAAGGCGATGACCTGCCGGCTCGTTTCCGGGTCGAGGTTGCCGGTGGGCTCGTCGGCCAGGATGACGGCCGGGTCGTTGGCCAGCATTCGGGCCAGAGCCACCCGCTGCTGCTGTCCGACGCTCATCTCGCGCGGCTTGTGGTCGAGCCGGTCCGCCAGGCCCACCCGCTCCAACAGCGTCTTGGCCCGGTCTTCCTGGTCCCGCGGGCCCATCCCGCCCAGGTAGAGGGCCACCTGCACGTTCTCCAGGGCCGAGAGGTACGGGATGAGGTTGAAGGTCTGGAAGACGAACCCGAGCTTCTTCTTTCTCAGGCGGGCCCGTTGGTCCGCGGGGAGGTCGTAGATGGACTCGCCGTCGAGCAGCACGCGGCCCAACGTAGGCGAGAGCATTCCTCCCAGCACCAGGAGGAACGTGCTTTTTCCGCTTCCGCTGGGTCCCACGACGGCGACGAAATCGCCCTTGTCGATCGCCAGCGTGGCGCCCTCAAGCGCGGTGACAAGCTGCCCGCGGTGCCGATATTTCTTGGTGACGCTCTCCAGTTGCAGCATGGTCAGACCTCCTGGAGCGTGGCGCAAGGATCCAGCCGGGCAGCCCGGCGGGCCGGAAAATAGCTCGCCGCCAAGGCGAGGCCCGACGAAATCGCAACCGCCCACAAGGCGAGCAACGGCATGGGCCGGACGGCCACGCCGGCCAGTCGGGGCCCGAGCGTGACCGCCAGGACAGTCCCCAGCAGGTAGCCGCCAATCCCGCCGACGATGCCCAGCAACAGGGCCTTGAAGAGGAAGATCCGCAGGATCAAGAGCGAATCGGCCCCCAGGGCCATGAGCGTGCCGATCTCGCGCCGCCGCTCGAACACGTTGGCGTACATGTAGTTGGCAATGCTCGCACCGCCCACCAACACGATGATCACCAGGAAGATCGTCGAGAGCCGCGACATGAGCTGGTTCATCTTGAGCTGCGACTCGACGATCTGCGTGACGGTCACCACCTTGGCCTCGGGCAGCAGCCGGTTGATCTTCTCGACCAGCCCATTGGAGATCTCCTGGCAGCAGCCGACCACTTCGATCGCGTTGATCACCGGACCTTTGCCGGAGAGGTCCTGGACCGTGTGGAGGTGGGCGAAGATCCGCGAATCGTCCACGGTTCCCGTTTGCGGGAGCACGGCGGTCACGTTGAACGGCTGCCCCAAGAGATCGACGGAGTCTCCTTCTTTGGACGACAGGGCCGCGGCCACGTCGGCTCCGACCAAGATTTCGTTGTTTTCCAGGTTTTCAATGACCCGCTTGCGGACCAACGACTTTTTGTCGTCGGGCTCACCGGCGCCAGGGACGCCGGCCACGGCCCCGCAGCCGATGGGACGCGAGAAGATCCCCGCTGCCCGCCACGCGGCTTTGGCCTGGAACTCGCTCTTCGGCAGGATGCCGGTCAGCGTGTACTTCTTGCCCCGCACCTCCACGGGCACCGAGAGCTTCGGCGAGACGTTGTCCAGCCCCTGCAAGTCCGACATGGCAAGCTGGGTGACGTATTCCTCGGGGATCACGTCGGCCAGCATGTCGGCGGCATAATAGTCCTGGAGCGTGGCCGACTTGGGCAGCACGAGCACGTTGGCCCCCAGGTCGTCCATCTCCCGGGCCACCGCCCCCTCCGAGTAGAAGGTGATGTTCTTGATCGAAACGATGACCGTAATCCCCAGAAGGATGGCGAGGAAACTGGTCAAGAGCTGGCTCTTGCGCTCGAAGATCTCTCGCCAGACCAGAGTTCGCATTCGCATGGATTTCTCTCCTGTCGTTACTTCTTGGGACCGCATCCGTTCGGCCCGCATTTGCCGCCGGCGCACGGGTTGTTCTGTGCCGCAACGAGCTTTGCCACCAATTGCTCCTTGCTCGCCCGGCCTTCGAATTGCCCAATCACTGATCCCGGCGGTGCAAGAAGGACCGTCAAGGGCTTAGGAGCCCTTGGGTTCACCTGCAACTCTTTCAGGAAACCGGCTTCGCCCTCGTCGCTCGCGTTCATAAGCACGATCTCCGTGACCCGTCCATACCGCTCGTCGGCCTTGAAGTCTTGCACTCCTTGGGGCACGCCTGCCGAATCGTTCGCCGCCCCCCGATCCGTCACGCACAACAGGACCAGCTTTCCATCCTGAAGGGCTTTCAGGCAAAGCTGCGTGCAAGGGCTCACGAATGCCGTACGAAGTTGGGCTTCGTCAAACTTGCCGCTAAACGCTTTTGTGACGACACCGCACGGTGCGATTGCCAGGACGAGCGGCATCGGAGCGCGACTGACACCATACTGGTGCACGAGTTGTTTCTCAGCCGGGTCAGTCACTTGAACCGCCACTAAATCGGCCCACTCCGCCATTTTGGCCAGCGCAGGCTCCACGACGCCCCAGGTCTTATCTGCCTGCGGGTTCTTCTCCTTCCAGAAGAAAACGAAGATGAACTTCCGCGCCGCCGCTGCACGCTCGATCACCGCTTGCGCGGGACTCGCCGCGGCGCGGGTAGCCGGGGCTGCACCCGAGGGAGTGCGGGCTACGCGATCCTCTCCTGCCGCGGTCGAAAGCCCCATCGTGGCCAAGAGCAACAACGATCCAACAAGGGTCCTCTTCATTCCAGCAGTCCTCCGCTAACAAGGGTGTGCAAAACCTCATCCATGAGAGCCCGCGTTCTGAGGGCAATTGGCCGCAGGAAGCACACTACTTCGCCGGCCCGCATCCGCCGGGCCCGCACTTGCCGCCCGTGCAGGCCGAGCCGGCCTTCTCGAGCGTGGAAACGAGGACGGTCTTGTCGGTTGCACCTTGGAATTCCGCGATCGCTGCCCCGGGCGGGGCCAAGAAGACCGTCATCGCTTCGGGGGTCTTCGGGTCGATCTTGAGGTCGGAGAGGAACGGCCCCTCGGCCGAATCCGCCGGATCGAGCATCACGATCTCCGTGGCGTCGGCGAAGCGTTTGTCTTGCTGGAACTCGCGCACGCCCTTGAGGGCCCCTTCGTTCGATTTGGTGGCGCCGTTCTGCACGCACAGGAACACCAGCTTACGGTCCTGAAGCAGCTTCATGCACTGCTCCGTGCAAGGAGTGCCGAAGGCGCCGGCAAGCTCCTCTCCGGTAAACTTTGTGGGAAATCCGCCCATGACCGCCCCGTTCGGCGCGATGGCCAACACCAGGGGCATCGGGGCGCGGTCCAGACCGAACTTGTTGACGATCTCCTTCTCGGCCGAGTCAGTAACGCGGACGTGAACCGACTGGGCCCGGTCATCGGCCTTCTTCATCGCCGCCTCGAACACCTTCTTCATGGCGGTCGTCTGCTCGCCGTCCGCCTTCCAGAAGAAGGCGAACAGGTACTTCTTGGCTGCGGCGGCCTCTTGAATCGCCGCCATGCCGGCGCCGGCGGCGGCGCTCTTGGGCGTCGATACGGTCTTTGTCTGCGACGCTGCCTTGGAGCCGCCGCTTTCGGACGAGCCCCGGTCCCCGTCCGCTTTCCAAACCCCTCGCCCCACGGCTACGGAAAGCCCGGCAATCCCGATCACGGCCACAATCACGATGGGCGCCAACTTTTTCATTTGCAGCATCCTCCAGGGAAAAGACCGAAAAGAGCCCCCCAAAAAGGTGACGAGGCGTCCACAAGCTCGCCCGAGCCGCAATCCCTCCGCGTGAGGGGGTAGTCGGCTTGGACGCACTCGCCGACGACGTTTGTGCGACAAGCGTCCCGGCGGTTCCTCCGCGGGCCATTCTTTCTATCGTTCGCCAAATGACGAAATATTACACGAAGTTCCCGCCGCCTGCCAGGGGAGTCCGATCCGTGTGTCTGCCGCTTCGGGCTTCGTTCCGGGTCGGCCGAGCCGGCCCTGGCTTCCATCCAGCGAGCCGGGAGCCAGTTCGTTATTTGGCGAATTATAGTTTCACGCCGACTCCCTGTCAACCCGTCTCTCAGTGCCACGCAATCGTGCGTGCGAGCACGCACCCTACATCCTGAACCCTGAACCCCGAACCCTGAACCCTCCCCCCTCACTTCCCCATCGGAATCACCGGCAAGACGATGTGCGACGGCCGCTCTTGGTCGTGGTGGACCGCGTTGACCGCCGTCTGCCAGCGGCGGTTGTCCCCCAGCGGCTCGCCGGTGTTGGGATTCACGTCGAACCGGGGGAAGCTGCTGCCGGAGATGTCCACCCGAATCCGGTGCCCCTTCTTGAAGACGTTCGACGTGGGATAGAGCTTGATCACAAACTCGTACACGGTGCCCGGCTGCATGAGCTTCTCGGCCTTGAGCGACTCGCGGAACCGGGCCCGCACGATTCCGTCAGCGATGTTCAAGTCGAACCCGCCGGGGAAGTCCGCAGCGGCCGGGTACACGTCGATCAGCTTGGCCGTGAAGTCGGTATCCGGCGCCGACGAGGAAGCCCAGAGCTTCACCGCGATCTCGCCGGTCACCTCCACGTCGTCGGCCAGAGGCTCGGTCTGGAAGACGAGGACGTCGTTTCGGGCGGAGAGGGGGATCGGCTCGGGGAAGTTCCACACGTGCTTTCCGCCCCGCTGGTCCCACGCCCCCTGGAGCAGGATGCCGTCGCCCGAGGAGATGTTGCCGCCGATGGTGGGCACCGGATTGCGGGGGTCGAATTGAAAGCTGGTCGAGGCCTGCTCGTCGCCCGGCTTGCCCGTCGATAGTCGCCCGCCCGCGTGGAGATAGAACTCCGTGGAGCGGTTGCGCGCCGGCGGCCACTCGCGCTCGTCGCGCCACGAGCCGCCGTGGCGGAGGCGGCCTTGGGGCGTCTTGCGGCCGTCGCCGGTCCCCATCACGAAGATCCGCACCGGCGCGGCGAAGGGCGCCGCCTTGCCCACCTCGTTGTCGATCCCCTTGAGCCAGCGGTCGTACCACGCCAGCCGCCAGGCCAACGGGTCGGCAATGGCGGCGTCGGGGCCGAAATCCACCTGCCCGTGCGCCGAGCTTTCCTGGGCTCCGTGGATCCAAGGACCCATGATCAGATAGACGGGCCCCTTGATCCTCTTGCTGAGCACCGTGTAGTTGGCCGTCGTGTTGCCGGCCCAGGAATCGTACCAGCCGCCGACCAGGTAGACCGGGACATCTTTGTACAGCTCGGGGTAGTCGAGGATGTTGTTCTGCTTCCAGAAGTCGTCGTTGGCCCCGTGCCGCATGGCCTCAACGAGCCAATCCTCGTACTCCGGGGCGTGCTTGAGCGGCGTAGTGCCGCGGCGGAGCGGCAGGTTGGCAAGGTACGCACGGCGGTTTTCCATCATCTCCCGGAGGACGGCGGCCGTGCCCGGGTCCCGCGACTGCCGGCTCCCCTGCGGGGCACCGATGGCGAAGATCCAGTTCCAGAATCGCAACTCGAAGGCCCCCGCGTTCCTCATGCTTTGGTAGCCCGTGTTGCAGACCGCGTCGACCGGGATCACCGTGGCCAGGCCCGGGGCCTTGACCATCGCCATGGCGTGCTGCGTGCCGCCGACGTACGAGGTGCCGATCATCCCGAACTTGCCGTTGGACCAAGGCTGGCGCATGAGCCACTCGGCGGTGTCGAAGCCGTCGGGCCCGTCGTCGGTCATCCAGTGCCAGACCCCCTCCGATTTGTACCGGCCGCGAGTGTCCTGGGCCACGAAGGCGTATCCGCGGGCGGCGTAGTAGAGGCCCAACCCGCGGGCCCCGTCCTTGTCGTAGGGAAGCCGCGTGAGGATCGCCGGCATCTTTTCTTGGAGCACGGCGCCGCCGGGCCGGGCGGGCAGGTACACGTCCGTCGCCAGCCGCACGCCGTCGCGCATCGGCACCATGACGTCCCTTGTGGCGACGACCTCGTACCGGGCCTCGCGGGCTGAAATCGGGCGAAGCCCTCCGAGCAGGACCCAGGCGGTAAAGCACCACAAACAGATCTTCCATTCAGGAAAAGGCCGTCGCATCAAACTGTCCTCCCCGATTTGCCGCGGGATTGCGAATCCCCGGGCCCATGCCGATTCGAGTCGACATTCTCGCCGATTTTCGGTTCGCAAGCCACGCCGGCAAATCCCCCGCACGTTGGTGGTTGCCTGAGCCGGGGCCGTGGAACCTCCGCTCGATCGCCTCCCGACAAGGGGCGGTCAGGCGATGTGCCGAGGCGAGTTGACCGGGCAACGCCCGGGGAACCGTTCGCCGCGGCATTGACTTTTGGGGTAGAATAAAAGTGCGGTGGGGGGTGATCGCGCTATGCGGCCAGCGAGAGTCGCAAATGGGAGTTTCCCATCAGGTTGCGTTCTTGCGCTAGAGCACTGGGAGCCAAGCCGGTGGACTTGCCGGAATCACCGACCGCCGAGGAGTTGGAGGCCCTGCGGCTGCGCATGGCCCAGTTGGAGGAATCGCTCCGCGCAAGCGAAGAGCGTTACCGCCAACTGCTCTCCGCGGTGACGACCTACACCTATCTTGTGAAGTTCGACAACGGCGCGCCGGTGGCGACCGAGCACGGCGCGGGATGCGTCTCTGCCACCGGCTACCGCCCCGAAGACTTCGCCGCCGACCGTTACTTGTGGATCAACATGGTCCATCCCGACGACCGCGAGCTGGTCCGGCGGCACGTGGCCGAGATCCTCGACGGCGCGGACGTGCCCGCCGTTGAGCATCGCATTCTGCACCGCGACGGGAGCACGCGATGGGTGCGGAGCACCGTCGTTCAGCACCGCGACGGCGCCGGCTACCGTGCCCGCTACCAAGGCCTGGTCGAGGACATTACCGATCGCAAACGGGCCGAAGAGCGGTTTCGGCAGCTCCTGGAATCCGCTCCCGATGCCGTGGTGGTCGTCGATGCGGCCGGCCGGATCGCGCTGGTAAGCGCGCAGACGGAACAGGTCTTCGGCTACTCCCGGGACGAGCTCCTGGGAAAGCCCGTGGAGCTGCTCATTCCTGAATCCGATCGCAAGCGGCACCAGGAGCATCGCACGGACTACTCGGCCAGGCCGCGGATCCGGCCCATGGGCGGCGGGCTCGAATTCCGCGCCCTCCGCAAGGACGGCCGCGAGTTCCCGGCGGAAATCAGCCTCAGCCCGCTCCAGACCGACGAAGGCCTCCTCGTCTTCGCCGACATCCGCGACATCACCGAGCGCAAGCGGGTAGAAAAGGCCAACAGGGAAAACGAGATCCAACTGCTTACGGCGCGGCGCATCCAGGAGCACCTCCTGCCGCACTCCCCTCCCGCGATTGCGGGATTCGACGTCGCCGGAGCATCCTCTCCCGCGGAGAGTGCGGGGGGCGACTACTTCGATTATCTGGCCATGCCCGACGATGCCGTGGGGTTCGTCGTCGGCGACGTGTGCGGGCACGGGGTCGGGCCGGCGCTCTTGGCGGCCTCGACCCAGGCCCTGCTGCGGGTCCTCGCCGAGGCGCACCGCAGCCCCAGCGCGGTCCTGGCCCACGCCAACCGGTTTCTCGTCCGGACCGTCGAACAGGATCGCTTCGTGACGCTGTTCCTCGGGCGACTGGATCCCGGGTCGAGACGATTCACGTACTCCAGCGCGGGACATCCGACCGGCTACGTGCTGGACCGTGCCGGGGCCGTAAGAGCGGCCCTTGCCAGCACGGCCCTCCCCCTGGGGATCACTGTCCAGGAGGAGTTCCTCTCGGCGGAGCCGCTTACGCTCGAACCCGGCGAGATGATCCTCTTGCTCACGGACGGAGTCCTGGACGCAATCTCTCCGGCGGGAGAAGCCTTCGGCCCGAATCGCGCGCTGGAGATCGTCCGCACCGCCCGCCACCAGTCTGCCAAGGAGATTCTTGACGGCCTGCTCAAGGCGGTCCGCGACTTCTCCGGCGACGGGCAACTCTCTGACGACGTGACCGCCGTGGTCGTCAAGGTGGAGTAGGCTTCCGCCCTCGAAACGAATCGCCAAGACAGACCTGCCTGACTTTGGGAGAGACGTCAACCCATGGTTGGGGCGGTAGGATTCGTGGCGGGACTGCGGCTCGGCAGGAGCCTCGCCCTCCCGACGTCGCCGGACCCATTGGGGGCGCTTGCGAAGGCCGACGAAATCGGGGAGAATGGTCGGCTCCTCATGGCACCAGAAGGTGGAAGGGAACGATCTATGCGAACGGCTGTTTGGGCTTTGGTCGGAGTGGCGTTGGTGGTCCTGGGGGGTTGCACGCAGTCGGTGAAGGAGAAGGTGTCGAGGCAGCCGGCTTCGCCGGCCGAAAAGGGCGCGGGCGGAGGCTCGGCGGCTGCCTCGACCGCGCCGACCCCAACGCCCGACGCCCCGGCGCCGGCCGCAGCCGAGAAGCCGGCACCCGCCGTCGCCGAGAAACCGGCTTCGCAGCGGAACGTCACGGAGCTGGAGATCACTGACCTTGAGGTGGGGACGGGCGCCGTTGCCGAGAGCGGCAAGGCCGTGACCGTCCACTATCGGGGAACCCTGACCAGCGGCAAGGAGTTCGATGCCTCGCGAAAGCACGGCAAGCCCTTCACTTTTGACCTTGGCGAGGGGCAGGTCATTCGCGGTTGGGACGAAGGCGTGAAGGGAATGAAGGTCGGTGGGAAACGGAAGCTCGTGATCCCGCCCAGCATGGGCTACAAAGAGCGGGGGGCCGGCGACGTCATTCCGCCGAACGCCACCTTGGTGTTCGAGGTGGAGCTTCTGGACGTCAAGTGAGCGGCATCTACGCGTCCAGCGTGTAGCCCGCGCGGTAGACCGGCCTGATGAGCGTGTCCAGCCCCGGCACGTTCTTGGCGCGGAGGTTCTCGGCGTCCCACTCGACCTTCTCGCCGCACCAGACGGCCAGGTTGCCCAAGAGCACGGTCTCGGCCAGCGGCCCTGCGTAGTCGGGGAAGTTGGACATCGCTGGCTCGCCCCCGCGGATCGCCCGGACCCACTCCTCAAAATGCCCGGGGGAGATCGGGAAGTCGACCTTCGGACGCTCGATCTTGTTCTTGCCCAAGAACTGCCCGGTGCCTAAGAGCTTTCCTTTCTCGCCGATCGTGAGCTGCCCCTCCGCCCGGACCTCCGCGCCGTCCAGCAGTTCGGCGGCCGGCCTCTTGCCGCCGTCGTACCAGACCATCTTCACCTCGGGCCGCTTGTCGGTCGCGGGAAACTGGTAGGTCACGATCGACGAGGAGGGGAAACTGTCCTTGTTGTGCCCGGAGGTCTCGGCCTGCACCGAGGCGGGATTGCGAAGGTCCAGGCCCATGAAGGCCGTGTTGATCTCGTGGCAGCCCATGTCCCCCAGGGCCCCGGTGCCGAAATCCCACCAGCCGCGCCAAGCGAACGGATGGTACCCCTTGGCATACGGCCGCTCGGGGGCCGGTCCCAGCCACAAGGCCCACTGGAGGTTCTTGGGGCATTCGGCCGGCGCGGGGCGCGGAATCCCCTGCGGCCAGATGGGGCGATTGGTCCAGATGTGGACCTCGCGGACCGGCCCGAGCACCCCGGCCCGAAGCCATGCCGCCGCCTGACGCAGCCCTCGGGAGGCAGTGCCTTGGTTGCCCATCTGCGTGGCCACCTTCTTCTCCCGGGCGACCTTGCCCATCAGCCGCGCCTCGTAGATCGTCCTCGTCAGCGGCTTCTGGCAGAAGCAGTGCTTGCCCATCCGCATTGCCATCAGGGCGGCGGGGGCGTGGACGTGGTCGGCCGTGCTCACGGTCACGGCGTCGATGCTCTTGCCCATCTCCTCGAGCATCTTGCGGAAATCGGTGAATCGCTTCGCCTTGGGGAATTTTTTGCTCCCGGCATTGTTCAGCGTCCCCTCGTCGACGTCGCAAATGGCGACCACGTTGCCGCTGCGGCCCGCGTCGTCGCTATCGCTGCTGCCTTTCCCGCCCACGCCGATGCAGGCGAACGCGATCTGCTCGCCGGGCGACTTTGGCTTTTCGGGCTGGTCGGCAGCGCGCTTCTTTTTGCCCCGTCCCTTGCGGGGAGCCGGCTCCTGGGCCCCGGCACCGGCAGCGATGAAGTAGCCGATCCCAAGGGTTGCGGTCGTCTTCAAGAACTCACGGCGATCTGTCCTCTGCGGCATGGTGAGAACTCCTCTGGTCAATAAGGGTGGGAATCTGTCGGCGGGAAGACCTCGGCGACCTCCCCGAGGCCCGGCACGGCCGCCCGCGGCCGTGTCCAATGTCAGCGGCTTGCCAAGCACATGCGGCTGGCCCCCCAGTCTGCGGCCTGCCTTATACCATCCCCGCCGCGCTGGATCAACACCCCGACGATCGACGACCGGGCCAAAGCGGCAGCGTGTCTGCTTGCGGACTTTCGCGGCGGTGCCTCGCTCGCGACGGGACGGCACGCCCGAATGGGGGAGGGCGCGACTACGGCCACGACGGCACCGGCGATTCCGCCGGGCGAGAGACTCGCGTTGCCCGAGGGCGTCGCTTTTCGTAAAATAGTGTCTTGCCAAGGGTTTATGGCTCGGCGGAGCGGAACGATGCGTTTCACCAAGATGCACGGGGCAGGCAACGACTACATCTACCTCGACTGCTTCGAGCAGCCGGCGCCGGAGGACCTGGCCGAGTTGGCCCGGCGGATGTCGGATCGGCATTTCGGCGTCGGCGGCGACGGCCTGATTCTCATTCTTCCGTCCAAGGTGGCCGATGCCCGGATGCAGATGTTCAATGCCGACGGCTCTGAGGCCGAGATGTGCGGCAACGGCCTCCGCTGCTTGGCCAAGTACGTGTACGAACACGGGCTGGCACGCAAGCCAACGCTCCGCATTGAGACCGGTGCGGGTATCCTCTCGTTGGACCTTGAGTTCGACGGTGCCTTGGTACGGCGGGTCCGCGTGGACATGGGGGAGCCGATCCTCCAGCCGGAGCGGATTCCTACCACGCTGGCGGGCAATGCCGCGCTGCCGGGGAACCCGGTGGTCGGGGCGGAGCTGGAGGTTGCCGGGAAGAAGCTATCGGTCACGTGCGTTTCGATGGGCAACCCGCACTGCATCACGTTCGTCGAGCGGCTGAGCGACCAGTGGGTGCTGGGCATCGGGCCGCAGATTGAGAACGATCCCCATTTCCCCCGCCGCGTAAATGCCGAGTTCGTCGAAGTCCTCTCGCCGGCGGAAGTCCGCGTGAGAGTATGGGAGCGCGGGTCGGGTGAGACCCTGGCGTGCGGGACCGGGGCGACCGCCGTGTGCGTCGCCGGGGTCTTGGCCGGACGCACGGGGCGGAAAATCCTTGCCCACCTCCCGGGCGGCGACCTGGAACTCCAATGGGCCGGAAACAATCACGTATTTCTGACCGGGCCGGCCGTGGAGGTGTTCTCGGGCGAGTGGAATGATGAGTGGCGACGGCTGAGACGCTGAGCCTGCCCACTGCCTACGGCCTACTGCCCAATGGCACTAAGTTTTGTACGTAACCGTTTTAGCGGCTTTGCGA
>CAYGZA010000197.1:0-12583 GCA_964354135.1 uncultured Planctomycetaceae bacterium | reverse complement strand
CGTGATCACCGGGCTGTTGGCCGGCTCGACCGCCACCATGGCGACGCCCGGCTTCCGAGACTTCAGCACCTCACCGACCCCCGTGATCGTCCCCCCCGTTCCCACGCCGGAAACGACGATATCGACCCGCCCCTCGGTGTCGCGCCAGATCTCCTCGGCCGTCGTCTTGCGATGGACGTCAGGATTGGCGGGGTTCTTGAACTGCTGCGGGATGTAGTAGTTCGGGTCTTGGGCCGCCAGCTCCTCGGCCTTTCTGACGGCTCCGGGCATACCCTCGGCCGCCGGCGTGAGGATCAGCTCCGCCCCGAGGGCCTTGAGCATCCGCCTTCGCTCAAGACTCATGCTCTCGGGCATGGTAACCACCAGCTTATAGCCCCTCGCGGCACAGACGAACGCCAAGCCAATTCCCGTATTGCCGCTGGTCGGCTCGATGATCACCGTGCCATCCTTGATGAGACCCCGCTGCTCGGCCGCCTCGATCATCGACTGGGCAATCCGATCCTTGACGCTCCAGAGGGGATTGTAACTCTCCATCTTGCAGAGCACCGTGGCGACACAACCTTCGGCCGTTCGGCGAAGCCGCACCAAAGGGGTGTTGCCGATGCACCCGATCACATCTTCGAAGACTCGGCCTGAAGAAGCTGCTGACATTACCGACCTTCCTTCTCTCGAACTCCCGAACTCGTCTCCCGAGGCAGCAGATCGCGGCAGTGCTTACACCCAGAAGCTCCCACCGCGTATCACGCACCCCGTGGAATTGTAATGATCTTTCCAAACATGGTCAACTCAATCTTTCGCCCCCAGGTCCCGGGTATAAGCCTCTTGGAGGAGGGCGTTTTCGCGAGATTCGTGTTTGAGGAGTTCCTCGCGGAACGCGCGAAAGCGCTCGGCCGTCTGGTTCCACCAGTCCTCGCCGGCCGTCTGGCAGGGCTCGATCTTCACGACCAGGCCCTGGGTCTTGGCACGCATCGCGGGATGCTGCTCCAGCAGCCGATTGGCTTTGGAGATCAACTGGGGGGCGTGACTGAGGGCCTCGGCGAAATAGCCCCCGTGCTCCTCCATCGCGAAGTGTTTGACCAGGCGATCGCCCAGCAGCCCCAACATCTCGACGACCGCGTCGTAGGTTGCTGTGCGCTGCGCAAGGGCCTCGTCGATCTTCGCCAACAGCAGCCGCAGTTCCTGGTGCTCAGCCAGGACGGCTTCGTAGGCCTCGAACCCTGAACCCTGCAGAATCCTCATGGGAGCGTCCAATCGCTGGTGCCGCGACGCCTGGGTCGCTCGCCGTTAGGCCGCTCGATTGCTCCAAACACAAGCGGCCCGGCGATGGGCGCGCCGCGGATAACGCATTATAGCAGCATCCTTTACGCTGGATACTGGCTATTGACCCTGGGCGCATCCGCTACTTAGCCCCCTCTTTTGGGGACGCTGTCGAGCGGGGCGAGGGCTGGATGATCGGCCGGCCGGTAGCCAAGGCGCGGACCAGGGCGAATAGAAGATCGCTGCGGGTCAAGGCGTCGACGTCCGGCTCCGCCATCCAGTTAAAACCCAACGCGGCATCGTTCAGGGCAGAGCCGAACCCGATGGCCATTACGGCCCCGCCATCGTAGGCCGTCCTGGCGGCCACAGGCATATCCCCCACCCATGCCAGCGGGGTCCCGCCCGAGACCCGGCACGCGGCCGAAACCGGAATGCCCGGCCCGCCTCGGCTCAGGGCCAACTCGCCTTCTCGGCTGTCCGCATGGCTGACGGCCAAGCCGAAGGGCCACAGGAGGCTGTTGGCGGTAGAACCGGCACTGTCCGGGGAGTCGATCACCAGCAGTCTCCCTCCGCCCGCCACGTAACGCTGGAGCCCTTCGCGGAACTCCCGGCTGACGGATCGTCGCGGGCAAATCACCACGAGCATCTGGCCGCCGAACGCCTCGCGACCGGTGCGGCGCATCGTAAAGTAGCCCAGCCGCGGGATCCATTGCTCGAGCAAGCCGTAACCGGCACCTTCCTTGTCCTCATTGTAGGCGCCGAGGGCCAGGGGCACGTCGGAGACCGTGCGGTCGATCACCACCCGAAACATCGAGTCCGCCGGCTCCGGCGGGGGCATGGCCGTGCGATGGACGCAGGCGACGGCCGCCGAAGCGGCGCTCCAGCCCAACAGAGCCGCCGCCAAGAGCAACAGCCCGGGGGTGCAGCCTCGCTGAGCCCAGTACCATCCGACCGCCAGAAGCGCAAGTCCCATCAAGCCGAGCACCCCGCGGAACGTCCATCGCACCCAGGCCCGGTCCATGATGCTGCGGCGATTGAGCCACTGGAGCATCCCCAGCATCATTTCCGCCTTGCCTGGCTGGAAGGTGCAGAAGTTGGAGAAGATCGTCGAATCGGTCCATGCCAGGACGCGCCCGCGGCCGGAGGTCGTGGCCCAGAGCTGGATGAACGCGCCGTAGCGCATGTCGGCCCGGTATTCGGCTTCGGGGAACCAGTTGGAAACGCGGTAATTCGGCGGCAGGCTCCACAACCCGGTGCTGCGGATCACGGCCTCTCCCGGGCTATTGCCCGGGTCGATCGAGCAGGAAACGGCAAACGCCATGCGCGGCACGTGCTGGACCACCGGATGCGGCACGGCGGGAGGCTCGTACCATTGGTTGTACGGGTCGCCGATCGAGAACAGGAGGTCGTGGCGGTACTTGAAGCCGAAGTGCTCGGTGATGCCGTTCAGGATGCTGGTGGATGTCTTGAAGTTGGTGTGTTCGCCGATCAGCAGCAGGCCGCCGCCCCGCTCGACGAAGCGGTGAATCGCCTTGATCTCCTCGGATGAGTATGGGGCGGTGGGCGTCTTAATGACCAGGACGTCGCAGGCACTCAGTCCTTGGTCGTCGATCTCTTGAGATTCCGGCAGCCGGGACATGGCGTAGAACCCGGAGCAGTAATCGTAGATCGCGGCGTAGGTGTACGAAGCGTCTTCACCGAAATGCGTGGTGTCGTAGGAGGGCGAGGTCGGCTCCCAGGTGGAATGCCGCTCGACGACCTTCACCCGGCCCTCCAGTTTTCGGCCCGCCGGGCGCCAGTAGAACGCCGTCGCGAAGACCGCGGCGGCCGCCAGTACTGCCGCAAGCGACGCGGGATAGTACCACCCTTTCCGATGTCTTCCCGTCGCGGCCGCGGTGGATTCCGGCGTGCCGGGCGGATCGCCCCTTGGCGCCGGCACCCACCACCACGCCAGCAGGACCGGCGCGGCCAAGAGTCCCAGATTCACCCAAGGACTGAAGAACTGATCCATCAGATTCAAGCGTGCCGTGCCGTCCGAGCGGACGACGCGGTGTGCCAAGAGCGCGATCAGCAGCCCGGCACGTAGCGGCATCCAGACGACGACCCCCAGCGTCAGCATTCGCGCCGCCCGGAGCCATCCCATCCAGCGCTCGCCCGGCGGCAAGAGACTCGTGGCGGTGCAGCCCAAGAGCGCCAACCCGCCGACAAGAAAGGCCAGCGTCGCCGGGTCGAGCAGGAGTTCCCAGGTCGCCCCGACCCGCTGCACCTCGCGAAGCGTGGACACGGCCAGCGCGGTGCCGTCGACCGCCACGTCGAGGCCCAAGAGGCCGGTGACGGCACCGAGCAAGTCGGGCAGCGGCCAGGGCAACTCGTGCGACTGCGCCGTGCGGCACTCGTAGGCCCAGAGTGCGAGCGACTGCACCAGAAGGACGAGCCCGGCGGAAACGGCCCCGCGTCCCAGCGGCGCGGGCCAACGTCGCGGAATGGGGGCCGCGTGCAGGACCAAGCCGGCCGCGATTGCCAAAGGCGCTGCCCGATACGGCCAAGGCATCCACCACACCGCCGGCACGAGCAGGGCCACGGCCCAGCCGCTCTCCCGCCGACCGGGCAGCCGCAGCGGCGCCCCGGCCAACAGCAGGGAGCCCAGGACCACCACGACCGACCAGGCAATCCAACTTGCAGGCCGATAGTAGCCGAGCCCGAGCAGCCAGGAGCACCCCAGCAAGGCCAGTCCGATCCAGGCCCGCATCATGGCCTCACCTCCTTGCCGGGGGCGGGCTTGGGAGCTGTCTTGGAGGCGTTTGGGGGGAGTTTCCGGGCCTGGGTCTTCTCGGCTTGGACTGCCTTGCCTCCCGCTTCGTCGTCCGCTTCGGACTTGGGCGGCGGGAGTTCCGGCGGGACCCAATCCTGCCGGTCCCGCAACCTGGCGATGAGCCACCGCCAGAAGGCGGCGTTTTCGCGGACGCCGTCGACGACAAGGCCCGCGTCGTTCTCCAGGTTTTTGTTCGTCGCAAAGCCGCCGTCGCCGATCAGAACGATCGCCCCTTCCCCCACGCGGACGGAAACGACAATCGGCACGTCGCCGTCACCCCGGGCAAGCACCTCCGCGTTCTCGGCGGAGCACCGTATCGGCCAGGCGGAGTCGAAAATGACGTAGGCGCGGTACTTCTCCAGGTTGAGGTAGGGCGTCCAACGGTGGCCGATGGGTGTCGGTTCGACACCCTTGGCGCCCATGGGCAAGTGAGACGGCGGAACGCTGAGCCCAAAGCCGGCAAGAATCCGGTTCATCGGGCCGGCCCGATCGGCCCCGGCCGTGCAAATCCATATTCCGCCGCGCTCAAGAAAAGCCCGGACCGCCTTCTGCTCGCCGGCAGAGTAGTCCCGCGAGGGCGCGATCGAAATCAACATGCCCGCCCGCTTCAGTTGCTCGTGGGTCAACTCGCCGATGCGAATCGGCAAGCAGCCGTTGCGCATCAAGTTCAACTCCAGCCCGGCGATGCCGTCATCCCACTGCAGTCGCTTCAGGCGCGGGTCGTCCTCCGGGACGTCGGCCAGGTGCAGGCCGGCTAGCCCGGTCTCCAGCCAGGGCAACCCGCTGAAGGCGTCCAAGTGCGAGGCGTCGATGCAGGCGACGCAGTTGGGCGACGTGCCGCGGCTGTCCGGAAAAACCCTGCTCCCCCAGTAGCCGGCCGTGGAGAACGCGAGGGCGGTCGCCAACAGCACAACCGTCGCTGCCAGCCGGCCGGGCTCCAGTGGCCAGGCCAGAAGCCCGACGAGGAGCACACAGCCGACAAGTCCCAGCGCTTGCCGCCACCAGGCTTGTGGCCCGCTCGTTCGGGAGGCCAAGTAGCCAAGCAGTCGCCCCGTGAACTCGTACCCGATTGGGCGTCCGGTGTTCGTCAGGGCGAAGGCATCGCCCAGCACGATCACGGTGCCTTGGCCGATCCGCTGCTCCGCGGCCAGGACGAGGTCGCCCAGCCGCTCCCCGGGGTCGAAGCGGTACTGTCCGGTCAAGACGGCGTCGCTTCCGGGGTCGCTCCAACCCCAGCGGCCGACCAACAGAGGCCGGGCAGGCCAGCGGACGGCCAGCGAGGCGCTCTCCGCTAGGGCAAAGCGGTTTGCCTGATCGCCTAGACCGTGGGTCACCGGATGGACTATCCAGTCCAGCGAGTGCTGCCAATGGGCGGCCGCCGCGATCGCCGTATCGAAGCAAACTCGGATGGCTGTGGGAGCAAGCACTTCGTCGAAGGCGCTTGTCTGACCGCCTTCCAGCGCGCGGGGTTCCGCCACGACCAGGAGCGAGCCGCCCGAACGAACGAAGTCCCACACACGCTGCAAGCGGTCCTCAGGCCAGGATCCGGTTGGGTGGATGAGAACGAGCACGTCGGCGTCGGCCAGGTCCTTCTGGGCCAAGTCCTCGGAGCGGGTGAATTCCGCGCCGAGGCAGCCGACCAGCGTCGGGAGCATCCCGTACAGGCCGGCAGCAGCCTTGCCGAACTTATCGTGTTCGGGCTTGTCCCAATTGAGCGAGCCGTGCTGGTAGGCGACGATTTTCCGGCCCGACAGGTCGCCGTTCACTGCCGATAGCGTCGTCACCATGGGGATCGCCAGGGCCAGGGCGAGGGGGGCCCACTCGACGGCCGTCCTCAGTCCGGATTTGGCCGCGACGGCATCGGGCCGTTGGAGGCTTGAGGCGTTTTCCCCGGGCGGGAGCCACTTCGCCCAGCGGAACATGCAGGCCGCAATCACCGCATGGATCAGGGCCGCCAGCACCGGCAGGTTCCAGGGCACGAGGGTACGGAGGGCATCGCTGAGAAACCAGGGCGGCGGGACGTAGATACTCGGTTCCGGCGGACGTTGTGGAACCGGCAGCGCGGCCGCCAGGTCGGGCGAGCAGGCCAAGAGCATCAGGTAGCCCAAGTGCCCGACGAGAACGGCGGCCGCAGCACAAGCCGCTCGGCCCCAACGCGGCGGCGCGGTGAAGCCGAGCCAGCCGACGTAGAGGGCCGCCATGAGAACGAGAAAATCGAGTCCGCCGAACGTCGTCCCAACCCAAATCGGCTTACCGGCGATCGCCGAAGCGACGCCGCCCAGTGCCTGGCCCGCCCAATCGGCCAGGAGCCACGCGGCGGCAATCGACGCACACGCAAGCCGGAATACGCCCAGGACGGTGACGGCAACGGCAGTGATGAGCAGGGCGCGGCGATCCAGTCCGGACCGCGCCTGGGCCAGGACCGCCAGCACCACCGCAACGGCAAAGACGTTGTACGCAGCGGCGGCGGGTACTGTCAGGACAAGGGCGAAGACCACGGCCGCGGCGAGGATGGCACGCTCCCGCCAAGTGCGGAATTGCTTTGGCCATCCGGCGATCAGGACCACAGCCAGGCCCAGCCACGCCAGCGCATGCCGCAGCGGATGCGCCAAGAGCCCCGCCGAACCGGCGGCAATCCAAGCCGCCACGACCCCGGCTACGGCCGCTACGACGGCCCGTGCCGAAGGTTCAGAGGCGGTGCCACTCGGCTGCGTTTCCGCAACGTCGCCTCCTGAGTCTGGTGACCGTCTCTGCCTGCGAACCATCCGCGCGCCGTTCATGCACCGACGATGCCGGAGCCCCAGACCCCTGCCGCCGCGTCCCGACCCTTGGGGCAATAGGAGAGAAGCTAAATATGATTGGAGTTGAGAGTGGGGTCAATCCTCGCCGTTCGAGGAAGTCGTGCGCCTTCGGGAAGTGCCGCGGCTCGCCGGGTCGCGGGTCTCCGTTTTCCCTCCGGTGAGGGGATGGCCAAACGTGCCGGTTTCCGTTATGTTGTGTGAACGTGGGCACACGACTCGGGAAGGGTGACAACAGGAGTAGCTGCGATGTCACAGCAACAACATCGACGGAGTTTTCTGCGGAATACGGCGCTCTTGGCCGCCGGGGCGGCCGGCGGGATTGCCGGAGCGGCGTTTCCCACCGCAAGCCGGGCCATTGAGCCGGTAAAGCGCAACGGCACGCCGAAGTTCAAGTTCAGCCTCGCCGGCTATAGCTACCGGAAGCTGCTGACGGGCAATCCCCCCGAACTCACGCTGGAGGATTTCGTGAGGGATTGCGCCAAGATGGGCCTGGAGGGCACCGAGCCGACCTCGTACTACTTCCCCAAGAACCTCACCGTGGACTACCTGCACGGGCTGAAATCCCTGACCTTCCGCCTGGGGTTGGACATCTCGGGAACGGCTGTGGGCAACGATTTCTGCCATCCCGATGGCCCGAAGCGCGAGGAGCAAATCCGGCTCGTCAAGAAGTGGATCGACTACGCTGAGATCCTCGGGGCCCCGGTGATCCGCATCTTCTCCGGCAGCCCCAAGGGGAGCCAAACCGTCGACGAGGCCCACAAGCTCGCCGTGGCCGGGATCGAGGAGTGCTGCGACTACGCCGGCAAGCACGGCGTCTTCCTGGCCCTGGAAAACCACGGCGGGCTCACCACGCAGATCGAAGGGATGCTGCGGCTGGTGCGGGACGTCAAGAGCCCGTGGTTCGGCGTCAATCTCGACAGCGGCAACTTCCGCGGCGCCGGTCTCTACGACGACCTGGCCAAGATCGCTCCGTACACGATCAACGTGCAGATCAAGGTCGTGGTCTCCGGGGCCAACGGCAAGAGGGCTCCGAGCGACTACCGCAGTCTGGCCAAGATCATGACGGACGCCGGCTACCGCGGCTACATCGTGCTGGAATACGAGGAGGAGGAAGACCCCCGCATCGCCTGCCCGCGGCATATCGAGGAGATCCGCAAGGCATTTGCGTGACGGTGGCTGCTCCTTGGGAAGCGTAGAAGGACCAACCGAAGCAAAGGGCCTCGGCTCGGCAACGACGATCTCCCGTTCCGCCTTAGACGCGGGCTTTGCGTCCGGTCTGCCGTAGCGGCTCGTCGGTTCTGGACGGCTCAGCTAGTGTCGCGGCACGAGGCGGCCGATAGGCGACGATTTCCCTTCGAAGGCGGTCACCGAGACGATCCTTTTGCACCTCCAGTTCATAATGAGCCTGGAGGTTCATCCAAAACGTCTCCGTGGTGCCGAAGTAGCGAGAAAGCCGAAGGGCGGTGTCCGCGGTGACGGCCCGTCTGCAATGGACGATTTCGCTGATGCGTCGGGGAGGAACGCCGATGTCTTTGGCGAGTCGATACTGACTCACGCCCAAAGGTTGCAGGAACTCCTGAGACAGGATTTCGCCGGGATGAATCGGTGAGACTTTGCCGCGTGCCATGGTCCTGCTCCACCTAATGGTAGTCAACGATCTCGACCTCGTAAGCGTCCCCTTCCTTCCACACGAAGCAGATACGCCAACGATCATTGATCCGAATGCTGTGCTGCCCTGCACGGTCGCCCAAGAGCTTCTCGAGTCGATTACCCGGTGGTATTCGCAAGTCCTGGAGCGAACCGGCTGCGTGAAGTATGAGGAGTCTCCGCAGTGCGCCTCGCTGCACCTCCGTGGACAACCGCCGGGAACGCTCCCGGACGAAGATCCTCTCGGCGTCGGGGTCCCGGAAGCTGCGAATCATCCTCCCTATGATAGCGCGAGAGGATAGTAGCGTCAAGACAGGGAGAACCGGATGGGGTGCGGCGGCATTGCCACGCCGCGTGCGGCAGTAAACCTCAGCGCTGGAGCACGGCGGGCGGGTGTTCCAGGCCCAACCGCTTCATTTTCTTGTAGAGCGTGGTGCGGTTGATGCCCAGGGCGTCGGCGGTGGCCATCCGGTTCCAGTTGTTGGCCTCGAGGACTTCGAGGATGATCTGCCGCTCGGGCGACTGGAGGGCCTGCTTCAGGCCGCGGCCGCCCACCGGCTCCACCGCGATAGGAGCCACGGCGGCCAGCGTGCGGGGCAAGTCCTCCACCCCGATCAGCCCACCCTTGCCCAAAAGCACGGCCCGCTCGATGACGTTCTGCAGCTCTCTGACGTTGCCCGGCCAGCGGTACGCCTGAAGGGCCCGCATCGCCTCGTCCGAAAAGCCGTGGACCGCCTTGCCCGACTCGCGGGCGATGCGTTCGAGGAAGTGCCGGGCCAGGAGCGGGATGTCGGAGATCCGCTCCCGCAACGGAGGCACCTCGACGTTGATCACGTTAATGCGGAAGTAGAGGTCCTGGCGGAAACGCCCCTCGGCGACGGCCTTGCTCAGGTCGTCGTTGGTGGCCAGGATCACGCGGGTATCGACGGTGAAGGTCTTGGTGCCGCCCACTTGCTCGAACTCGAGGTCCTGGACGAGGCGGAGCAGCTTGACCTGCATGTTGGGGCTGGCGGTGCTGATTTCGTCGAGAAAGATGGTGCCGCCGTCGGCCTGCATGAACTTGCCCATTTTCTCGCCGATCGCCCCGGTGAAGGCCCCGGCCACGTGGCCAAACAACTCGCTTTCCAACAGGGTTTCGGGCAGCGCCCCGCAGGCGACTTCCACGAACGGCTTGTTGCGGCGGGAGCTGGCGCGGTGAATCGCCCGGGCAATGAGCGACTTGCCCGTGCCGCTTTCCCCCGTGATCACCACGGTGGCCTTCGTGTCGGCCACGCTTTGGATCATGTCGTAGACGCGCAACATGCGGTGATCGTGGCCGACGATGTTCTCCAACCCGAAGCGCATGTCGAGCTGGGCCTTGAGATTCTTGTTTTCCTCCAAGACCTCGCGCTGGTTGAAGGCCCGCTCGATGGCCATCTCCAGCTCTTCGTCGATCAGCGGCTTGGTGAGGAAGTCGAAGGCCCCGGCACGGATCGCCTCGACGGCCGCCTCGACCGTTCCGTACCCGGTGATCAGGATGACGGAGGTGAACGGCTGGTGCTGCCGGCAGTAGGAGAGCAGGTCGAAACCGTCCCCGTCGCCCAGGCGGATGTCGACCAGCACGACGTCGTAGACTTTGCGAGCCACCGCGGCGAGCCCCTCGGCCCGGCTCGAAGCGGTGTCCACCTGGTATCCTTGGTCCCGCAGCCAGTCGGCCATCGAGTGGAGGACGTGCCGGTCGTCGTCTACCAACAGAAGCAGGCCTTTGTTCATCCCTCGTCCCTCAGCGGACCAAGGCATTGGGTGAAAACCACCATGCTGCCGAGCTGTGTCTGCGCTACACCTGTCGAGCAATATCTACGTTACAGGATGAGTGGAGTCAACGCGGCGGAATCTGCCGCCGGCCGCCGGACGGTGGGATTTCTTCCCCCACCGAGGACCATCCGCGAGGCGTCCGGGTGGTGGAGTGGCTCCGTGCGCTCCGAGAGTGACGGGTTTGTGGACGCCCCGTCCGTCGGCCTTCTCACGCCTGGGGCTTGTTCTCTGAGGGAATGCCGCCAAATCGGGGGGATTGGTCCGCCAACCTGGGGAATACACACCTATCCCATTGCGTACTACTATTTAGCGAGCTAGTTGGTGGCTTACCCCACCCGAGCGTGTTCTTGACCGCTGTCACGTACCACTACTTGGGAGTACCCGATGAGTATCAAGCTCTTAATTGCGGATGACCATGAAGTCATCCGAATCGGTTTGGCTAGCCTCCTGCAGGGGTCCGACATCCAGATTGTCGCCCAGGCCACAACCGGCAAAGAGACCGTCAAGCTGGCCGAGCAGCATCGTCCCGAGGTGATCCTATTGGACATCCGCATGCCGGACGGCGACGGCCTGGCGACCCTGGAGAAGCTCCGGGCGAAGGTCCCCAACAGCAAGGTGGTGATGTTGTCCACCTACGACAACCCCACGTACATCGCCCGGGCAGTTGCCTTGGGCGCCAGCGATTTCGTGCTCAAGGGCTCGACCCGGGAGGCCCTGATCGAGGTAATCACCGCGGCTGCTGCGGGGGAATCCCCTTCGCGGGCGGGCGAGCTCCGCCGCATTTCGACGGCCATGAAGATGCGGCAGGTGATCGAGGACGACGAGGTCCCCTTGACCCAGCGCGAGACCCAGGTGTTGCGGCACGTGGCCTTAGGCTTGAGCAACAAGGAGATCGGCCGGTCGCTGGAAATCAGCGTCGAGACGGTCAAGGAGCACGTGCAGAACATCCTCCGCAAGATCACCGTCAACGATCGCACGCAGGCCGCCGTTTGGGCGGTCCGCAAGGGGCTGGTCTAGGGAAAAGGTGCAATGACCAAGGTCCAATGATCAAGGACTAATGACCAAGGACAAACGAATCGCGAAGGATCGGCCACCGGCTGTTTAACGCATTGCCCATCGCCATCCCTTGGTCATTGGGGCTTGGACCTTGCTTTCGCTCGCGGATGCGCCCGCTCGTAAGCTGCGCGGAGCCCGGCCGTGCTCACGTGCGTGTAGATTTGTCGCCAAGGAGAGAAAGCGGGACAGGCGCGCTTCTGTCGAATCGGCTCCTGTCGAAGCGCCTCCTTGACCGGGCCGACGGACGCATCTACAATCGGGAGAGTCCCTCGCTTTGGGGGCAACGGGTCTTCAAACGCCTGGATAGACCGGTATTCGCCCCGAGAGGTGCCGTGATGAGTGCCACGACTCTGGTCACTGCGGATGAACTGCTGCGAATGCCCGACGACGGCTATCGGTACGAACTGGTGGCCGGGGAGATCAAGAAGATGCCGCCCCCCGGTTGGAGACATGGCCAGTTTGCGATGCAAGTCGGCTTGATGGTTGGGGAGTTTGCCAAGCAGCATCAGCTTGGCGTTTCCTTTGCGGCGGAAACCGGGTTCCTGCTGGCCCGCGACCCGGATACCGTCCGTGCGCCGGATTATGCCTTCATCCGCAAAGACCACTTGCCGGCTCAAGACCCAGAGGAAGCCTATTGGCCAGGCCCGCCCGACCTTGCCGTGGAGGTCGTCTCGCCCGGCGACACCGTGGCGGAGGTCGACGACAAGGTCAAAGCATGGCTCGACGCCGGCGCGATGATGGTCTGGGTCGTTAATCCTCGGTGGCGCAGCGTGATGGTCTATCGCTCGGCGGTCAACATCAAGACCTTGACCGAGAACGAGGAACTCTCGGGCGAAGACGTGGTTCCCGGCTTTCGCTGCCGGGTCGCAGAGATCTTCGGCAGTTAGCCCCCGATGAATGACCGGGGACGCTGGCCATGGTCCATTGGAGACCATTCCTGCAAAGAGCGGGCGGGCTCGCTTTTGCGATGAATCATTGCGTCGTCGTAGCGTTGCGCGGACGATGCCGGACACGAAATGTCAATAAGCGCGCCTGTCCCCCTTCCTCCCTCCGGGACGGTGCGGCGCCGCGAAAAGTCGATGAGCGTGCCTGCTCCGCTTTTTCCTTTTTCCCTTTGCCGCAAGGTGAATTATGCCCCGCAAGTTAAAGAAAGGCATGAAGGGCCAAGTGTCAGTAATTCGAGGTCGGCCCTATACTGCCAGAATGCGTATGCGTG
>CAYGZA010000196.1:0-12642 GCA_964354135.1 uncultured Planctomycetaceae bacterium | reverse complement strand
ATTGGAAGGTCTGGGCCAAGCAGGACCGCTTCTTCGTCAAGCAGTTCGAGGAAGACACCAACCTGCGGCTCACGCTCCTGGTGGACGTGTCGGGCAGCATGCAGTACGGCGCCGGGGCCATGAACAAATACGAGTACGCCGCCACGATTGCCGTGAGCCTGGCGTATCTCGTGCTTCAGCAGCAGGACGCGGTGGGCTGCATGGCCTTCGACGAATCCACGCGCATGACGGTCCCCCAGCGGACCAGGCGGAATCACTTGGATTCGATCATCCAGGCCCTCCAGACCAGCGGCCCGGCCAACAAGACCGACCTCTACCCGGTCATCCGCACGGCGGCGGAAACCTTCCCGCGGCGCGGGATGATGGTGCTCGTCTCGGACCTCCTGGTGGAGCGGGAGGGGCTGTTCCGCGGGCTGAAGCTGTTGCGCAGTCGCGGGCACGACGTGCTGGTGTTCCACGTGCTGGACGACGACGAGCTGGATTTTCCCTTCAGCGGCCCGACCCGCTTCGAGGGCCTGGAGCTGCCGCTGCACCTGGCCTGCAATCCGCGGGCGCTGCGCGAGGGATACTTGGCGGCGTTGGGCGGTTACCTGGAGGAGGTGCGTCGCGGCTGTGCCGCACAGAACGTCGATTACGCCCTGCTGCGGACCCGCCAGTCGCTCGGCCCGGCCCTGGCGGCGTTCTTGCACCACCGGCTGGCGCTCGAACATCGGTACTGAGGAAAAGGGAATCGTTTGGAGGAAGTAAGAAGGGTATCAGCAATCAGCTTTCGGCTATCAGCCTGGTTTGGCATGGCAGGACTGATGGCTGACTGCCGACTTCTGATAGCCGACTTCTGATAGCTGACTGCTGATGGCTGACTGCTGATGGCTGGAATTCCATGACCACCTTCGTTCATTCACCGCTGCTTTGGGGACTGCTCCTGGTGGGCGTGCCCGTGTTGATCCACCTGATCAACATGATGCGCCACCGCCGCGTCCGCTGGGCCGCGATGGAGTTCCTGCTCGCGAGCCAGAAGAAGAACCGCACTTGGATACTGCTCAAGCAGCTTCTCCTGCTGCTGGTGCGCATGGCGGCAGTGGCGGTTGTGGTGCTGATGGTGGCCCAGCCACGGCTTCGCAGCCAGTTGGGGGAGATGTTCGGCGGCAGGACGACGCACCACGTCGTCCTGTTGGACGACAGTTTCTCCATGTCGGACCGCTGGGAAGAGACCAGCGCCTTCGAAGAGGCCAAGGCGGTGGTCCGGCGGATCGGCAAGGAAGTCGGCCACGCGAACTCGCAGACGTTCACCCTGCTCCGCTTCTCGCAGGTGGGGCGTGCGGCCCGCGGAACGCAGCCCGACCTGCTCCAGGAAACGATCGACAGCGACTTCGTCAACCGGCTCGAGGCGGTGCTCGGGCCGTTGACTCCGTCGCAGACCGCCGCCGGCCCCGCCGCCGCCGCGGAAGCGGTCGACCAGCTTCTGGGCGACGCCGAGGCGGAGGACCGCATCGTCTACCTCGTCTCCGATTTCCGCGCCCGGGAGTGGGACGACCCGGCCGCCCTGCGCAAACACCTCCTCCGCTGGAACGCAAGCGGGGTGAAGCTGCACCTGGTCAACTGCGTCGAGGCCGCCCGGCCGAACCTGGCGATCGCCGGCCTCAGTGCCGCTCCGGGAACGCGGGCCGTCGGCGTGTTCCTCTTCATGGAAGTTGCGGTGCGGAACTTCGGCAGCGTGCCGGTCAAGGACGTCCCGGTGCTCGTCGAGGTCGACGGGCAGGCCCAGCCCGCGGTGACCATTCCGCAAGTCCCGCCGCAGAGCGCCGTCAAGGAGCGGTTTCCCGTCCGGTTCGTGACGCCCGGCGAGCACCGTATTACGGCCCGGTTGGAGGCCGATGCCGTCGCCGCCGACAACTTCCGCTACGCCGTGGTCGACGTTCCCCTGAATCTCCCCGTGCTGCTGATCGACGGCGATCCGGCGGCCCCGGATGCCCGCTACCTGAGTGCCGCGTTTGCCCCGGGCGGGCCCGTCCCCACGGGAATCGGCCCGCGGATCGAGACGCCCCGCTACCTCGCCGTCAATGCGTTGGATCCGTTCCGCGCGATCTACCTTTTGAACGTGGACCGGCTGGACAAGTCGGCCGTCGTCGCCTTGGAGCAGTACGTCTCTGCCGGGGGCGGCGTGGCCGTCTTTCCGGGCGAGCGGACGCAGAGCGAATTCTACAACCAGGAGCTCTACCGCAACGGCCAAGGGTTTTTCCCGGTGCCGCTGGCCCGGCCGCAGGAGCTGCTGGTGGACTACCTCGAAAGGGCGCCGGACGTGGAAGTCGGCCGGCACCCGATCTTTCAGGTGTTCGCCGGGGAGCGGAACAGCTTCCTCCCGTTGGTGATCGTCAGCCGCTACTACTCCGTGCCCAAGACCTGGCAGGCGGAGACCAGCCCGGCAGTCCAGGTGATTGCCCGGCTCCGCAACGGCGCTCCCCTGGCGGTGGAGCGGCGGTTTGGGCGCGGCCGGGTGGTGGCTTTTCTGACCACCGCGGCCCCCGTCTGGAACAACTGGGCCCGCGAGAACCCCAGTTTCGTGGTGGCGATGCTGGAGCTGCAATCCTACCTTGCCGCGCAGCCCGCCGCCGACGCGCCGCACGTGGTCGGATCGCCGCTGGAACTGAAGTTGGACCCGGCCCGGTACGACAACCAGGTCCGGTTTGCGACGCCGCACGAGGACGCCTCGCCCACGGCCACCACCGAGGCGGTGCCCGGCGCCGGCGGCCTGTTGGTGGCCTCGCTCGGCGAGACCGACGCCGCCGGGCTCTACCAGGCCCGATTGGCCCGCAAAGACGGCAAGGAGGAAACCCGCCGGTATGCCTTTAACGTTGAGCCCGAGGAAGGAGACCTCAAGACGGTCTGGGGCCCCGACCTGGCGACCCGACTCAAGGACGTGGACTGCAAGTTCCAGCAGGCGGCGCTCTTCCAGTACGCGGCGGAGGAGCGGGCAGGCCACAACCTCAGCCTGACGCTCCTGTACGCGCTGGTCGGCCTCTTGATCGGCGAACAGCTCCTGGCCTACTCCGCGAGCTATCATCCGCCGGCGCGACTGCACCCTCAGGCGGCGGGAGGTGGCCGATGAACTCCGCCTTCCCGCTGCTTCTGGCCGAGGAAGTCACCCGGGTCCGCTTCCAATGGGGGCGGATCCAATCCAATGCCGATTGGATCCTGCCGATCGCCGCCTGTGTGGCGATTCTCATATTCGTCCGGGCGGTGTACCGCCGCGACGCCCGGGAATTGGGCCGGCCGATCGGCCGGCTTCTCACGGCGCTGCGGAGTGCGGCGTTCATTGCCTTATTGGTGTTTTACCTCCAACCGCAGTTGCGGACGGAGCGGGAAGTCACCTACAACTCGCGGGTGGTGGTCCTTGCCGATACGAGCTTGAGCATGGGCCTGGCCGACAGCGAGTTGCCGGCCGCGGCGGCCGCTTCGACCCGCTCCCGGCAGGTGGCGAAGGCCCTGGATGAGAGCGGTTTCCTCGGCAAGCTCCGCGGCGTCCACGACGTGGTGGTGATGCGCTTCGACGAGTCAGTCCAGCGGATCGCGTCTCTGCCGAAAGCGGCGAAGGCGTCGGCGACCGTGAGTGACTCGGCCACGGTGGACGCGGCCGGGTCGCCCGGTTCGCCGGAAGAGAAGATCGACTGGGAGAAGGTCCTCCGTCCCGCGGGCAAAGAGACGCGGCTGGGCGACGCCTTGCGGCAGGTGATCGGCCACGAGCGCGGCTCGCCGCTTGCGGGGATTGTGATCTTTAGCGACGGCGGCCAGAACGCGGGCCCCTCGCCGGAGAGCGCGGTCGAGCTGGCCGGCGAGGCCAAGATCCCGCTGTACCCGGTGGGCGTCGGGTCGGCGCGGCGGCCGGCGAACGTCCGCGTCTACGAGCTGGAGGCCCCGGAGAGGGCCCATCCGGGCGACCCCTACACCGTCACCGGCTTGATTCAGGCCCAGGGGCTGGCCGGCCAATCGGTGAGCGTCCAACTCCTGCTCAAGGAGCCCGGCAAGGGCAGCGAGCAGCTCGTGCGGACCGAGCAGGTGATCCTCGGCGGCGACGGCGACGCCGTTCCGGTGAAGTTCCAGGTGACCCCGACGGAAACCGGCCGCCGCCAGATCGTGCTCCGCGTGGTGCCGCCCAAGGCCGACCGCGATCCCAGCGACGACCACCGGGAAGCGGAAATCGAGATCGCCGACCGCAAGACCCGCGTGCTCCTGTTCGCGGGCGGCCCGTCGCGGGAGTACCAGTTCCTCAAGGCGCTCTTGTATCGCGACAAATCGACGGTGCTCGACGTATTGCTGCAGACCGGCACGAGCGGGATCTCCCAGGAAGCGGCCAGCATCCTCGACGGCTTCCCCGCCGCGCGGGAGACGATGTACCCGTACGATTGCGTCGTCGCCTTCGATCCGCGGTGGCAGGGCCTTGCGCCCACGCAGGTGGATCTGCTCGAAAGCTGGGTGGGGGAGCAGGGCGGAGGGCTCATCGTCGTCGCCGGGCCGATCTACACCGGCCAGGCCATCGGCGGCTGGGTCCAAGACGCGGCCCTGTCCAAGATCCGGGCCCTCTATCCGGTCGACTTTCATCGCCGCGTCACGGTGCTGGAGAGCGAGACCCTGGCCGGCAAGGACCCCTGGCCGCTGGATTCCTCCCGCGAGGGGCGCGAGGCGACCTTCCTCCGGCTGGCCGATAGCGACACGGAGAATGAGAGGGCTTGGGCCCGGTTCGCCGGCGTCTACAGTTGCCAGCCCGTTCGGGGCCCCAAGCCGGGGGCGACCGTTTTCGCCCGCTTCGCCGACCCGCAAGCCGGCGCGGCGAGCGACAAACCGGTGTATCTGGCCGAGCAGTTCTACGGCTCGGGGCGGGTCTTCTACCTCGGCAGCGGGGAGATGTGGCGGCTGCGGCGGACCGACGAGGGGTTCTTCGAGCGATTCTACACGCAACTGATCCGGCACGTGTCCCAGGGGCGGCTCTTGCGGCAGTCGAGCCGCGGGACGCTGATCGTCGACAAGGACCGCTACCTGCTGGGCAACACGGTGCAGATTCGGGCCCAGTTGACCAACGCCCAGTTGCAGCCGCTCCGCGCGGCCAAGGTGCCGATGGAAGTGATCCAGCCCGACCGAAGCGTGCAGACCGTGATGCTTCAGCCCGACGCAGCGCGGCCCGGGATGTTCGTCGGTCAGATCACGGTGCTGCGGGAAGGGGCCTACCGGCTGGAGCTTCCGGTGCCCGAAAGCGACAACGAACGGCTCACGCGGCGGATCCAGGTCCGCCTGCCGGACCTGGAGCGCGAGAACCCGGAGCGCAACGACAAGCTGCTCCACCGGATCGCCGAAGGCTCCGGGGGAAAGTGCTACACCGACCTGAACGCCGCTTTGGGGCCGGATTCGGCGGACCCGCTGGTGGCCCAACTGAAGGACCGCACCAGGACGAGCATCCTGAGTGAAACGCCCGATCCGCTGCAGGAGCGGGCGTGGCTCCGCTGGATGATGCTGGTCGTTTGCGGCCTGCTGTGCGGCGAGTGGCTGGTCCGCCGGCTGTCCAAGCTGGCGTAAGAGAGAGACGTTTCACGCAAAGGCGACGGAGTAGTCGCAGTCCGATGACCAACAGTCCCTACCAACCCGAACTCGCGCCGGCCATCCGGACGATCCTCGGCGCCCTTCGGCAGCGGATCCGCCGCTACGTGTGGCTGGAGGGGCTGGGTTGGGCCGTCGCCTGGCTGGGCTTCGCGTTCTGGGCGAGCCTGGGCCTTGACTGGTTCTTCGAGCCGGCGATTGCCGTCCGGCAAGCGATCTTGGGCGCCGCGGGATTGGGGTTGGGCTGGCTGCTGTTCCGAGGCGTTATCCGCCGTGCCTGGGTGCCGCTTCGCGACCCGAGCATGGCCCTGCTCTTGGAGCGGCACTTCCCCCAGTTTGGCGATAGCCTGCTGACCGCGGTCGAGTTGGCCGCCGCGGGAGCTGCGGCGGGCGATCTGAATCCAGACCTGGTGGCCCGCACGTGCCGGAAGGCCGCCGAGCCGGTTGCCGGGGTGCGATTGCAGCAGGTGTTCAACCCGCGGCCGCTGCGGCTGAGCCTTGTCGCGGGCGTGTTTTGGGCCGTTTCCGTCGTTCTATTCGGATTCTGGGCCCCTGAGTCGCTGGGCGTTTGGGCCAGGCGCAGCCTCCTCATGGCCGAGGAGCCTTGGCCCCGGAAGACGTGGCTGGAAGTGGAGGGTTTCGAGGACGGCGTGACCAAGGTCGCCCGCGGCGTCGATCTGGAGGTGATCGTCAAGGCCGCCTTGTGGACGCCCGAAGAGGCCGGCCGGAAACCCCTGAAAGTCCCGGACGCGGTCGAGGTCCGCTGCCGCGGCGAAGGCCGGCGCGAGCAGAGGCTCATGAGCCGCGAGGGCTTCGCCGACCCGCAAACCGACCGGTATCAGCCCTTTTCGTACACCTTCCGCAGCATCCTGACGCCGATCACGTTCGACGTGGTCGGCGGCGACGCCGCGGTGCGCGACCTGCGGATCGAGGTGGTCGACAACCCCACGATCACGCGGATGATCCTCGACTGCGAGTACCCCAAGTACACCGGGCGCCCGCCGCAGTCGTTCCCCGTGACCGGCATGATGCAATTCCCCCAGGGAAGCCGAATCACCGTCCGGGCGGCTGCCAACAAGGACCTGGTGCGAGTGCAGGTCGATTCCGCGTTGGAGGACCCGCCCAAACCGCTCCGGGTCGTCCGGCCCACCGACCCGCGCGATCCCCGCACCTTTCAGTACACCCTCGACGTGTTGAAGGAGGATACGACCCTGCTGTGTACCCTCTTCGACACCGACGGCATCAAGGGCCGGGAGCCGGTCCGGTTGACCCTGGCCGCGCTGGAGGATCGGCGGCCGGAGTTCGCCGTGCAATTGCGGGGCATCGGCTCGGCGATCACTCCGCAGGCCGCGCTGCCGGCCGCCGGCCGGATCACCGACGACTACGGCATCGCCCGGGTCTGGTTCGCGCACGCCGTCGACAAGGGGAAGCCGGCCACTTCGCCGATCGCGGTGCTGGCGGGAAACGTCACCGAGTACGCGCTCAACCGGGCCCTGGACGTCCGCGACTTGAAGCTCAAGCCGGGGGTGAAGCTGTCGCTTGCCGTGAAGGCCGAAGACCGCTTCGACCTGGCGGGCGGTCCGAACGTGGGCACCGGCGAGCGGTGGCTCTTGGAAGTCGTCTCGCCGGAGCAGCTCGGGACCATGCTCCAGGCAAGGGAACTGGTGTTGCGGCAGCGGTTCGAGGCGATTATCAAGGAGATGGTGGAGACGCGGGAGTCGCTGGCGCGGGTCGAGTTCGGTGCGTCCCCTGCTTCGGCCGGGTCCGGCGGCCCTGCGGGTGGCAAGGCCCCCGCCAAAGGTGCCGAGCCGGGTGACCCTTCTCCCGAGGCAGCGGACCGCTCGCCGGAGCGGCTCCTGGCCCAGCGGACCGTCCAGGTACAGTGGGCGGCCCAGAACAGCGTCAAGAACGCCCACGAGGTGCTCGGCCTGGCCGAAGCGATCGGGGCCATTCGCGAGGAGCTTGTCAACAATCGCATCGACACGGAAGAATTGAAGCGCCGGCTCGAGGATGGCATCGCCGTTCCGCTCCGCCGGATCGGCGGCGAGATGTTCCCGGAGCTGGACCGCCGGCTGGACCGGCTCCAGGCATCGCTGGCCGACGCGGCCGCCGGCACCGAAAGCCGCAACCGGGCCGTGCAGCAGGCCGACGCCGTTTTGCTCGCGATGCGCCAAGTCCTCAGCCGAATGATAGAACTGGAGGACTTCAACGAGGCGGTGGAGCTCTTGCGCTCGATTATCCAGAGCCAGGAGAAAGTGTCCGCCGAGACCCAAAAGCGGCACAAACAGAAGCTCCGCGAGCTCCTGGAGAAGTAGCCATGTCGCTTACCGTCCGATTTTCGTCGGCTGCCTGGTGGGCCGGTCTGCTCCTGGCCCTCAGCGCTGCCGCTGCGCCGGCCCAGACCAAGACCGGTCCTGCCGCCTCCAGACCCGCCGCAACGCCGGAATCGGCTGCTGCCGATCTGCTCGCCCTGGAAGAGCGGCAGGTGGCCGACAAGTTCAAGCGGCTCGAAGAGCTGCTGCTGCGCATGGCCGAACTCAGTGCCGCCACGGATCCGCAGCGGGCGGCGCTCTTGCGAAAAGTCGTTGCCAAGAGCAAGGAGGAACTCATCGGCGTGCAGCTTGAGGCGATCGTTGAGATGCTCGCCAAGGAGCAGCTTTCCCGCGCGATCGAGAACCAGGGAGAGGTAGACCGGGAGTTGCGGGGCCTGTTGGAGCTGATGCTCAGCGAGAACCGTGCCAAACGGCTGGAATCCGAAAAGGCCCGCATCCGCGAGTACCTCAAGAGGCTGGCCTCGATCATCAACCAGCAGAAGGGCGTCCAAGGCCGGACTGCCGGGGGCGGAGACCCTAAGAGCCTCGCCCAAGAGCAGGGCCGATTGGCCGGCAGGACCGGCGACCTGGCCAAGGACATCAAGGCCAATGAGGAAGATGCCAACAAACCGGCCGGCAAACCGGCCGGCAAACAAGACGGCGGCGGCCAGCCGAAGGAGGCCCCTGGCAAAGGAAACGGCAAGGGTCAGGACGGCGCGAAGGGGCAAGACGGCGGCAAGGCTAAGGATGACGCAAAGGGTCAAGACGCAGCCGGGAAGAAGAGCGACTCCCAGGGCGGCCAAAAAGGCCCACAGCAAAAAGGAAGCCAAGCCAAGGGCCAGGGCCAAAGTCAGGGGCAAGGGCAGCCCCAGGACCAGGCCCCGAGCGAGCCGCAAGGCCAGCCGGACAATCCCGCGCGGAAACGCCTCGAATCCGCCCAACAACGGATGCGCGAGGCCGAAGAGAAGCTCAACCAGGCCCAGCGCGAGGGCGCGGCGGAAAAGCAAGAGGAAGCCGTCCGGGAACTGGAGCAGGCCAAGGCCGCGCTGGAAGAGATCCTCCGTCAACTCCGCGAGGAAGAGATCGAGCGGGTGCTGACGGCCCTGGAGGCCCGCTTCACCAAGATGCTGCAAATGCAGCGGGCGGTGCTGGAAGGGACGGTCAAGCTGGACAAGGTCCCCCAAGCCGAGCGTACCCACAATCACGAGATCGAGGCGGGGCGGCTCAGCGGCAAGGAGGCCGAGATCGACCTGGAGGCGGCGAAGGCCCTCAACCTGCTCCGCGAGGAAGGCAGCGCCGTGGCGTTTCCCGAGGCAGTCGGGCAAATGCGGCAGGACATCCAGCAAGTCGTCCAGCGGCTGTCCGACGCCAAGGTGGATAAGATCACGCAAGGGATCGAAGAGGAGATCATCGCCGCCTTGGAGGAGATGATCAAATCGCTCCAACAGGCCATCAAGGACCAGGAGAAGAAGCGGCAGCGGCCCATGCCCATGCCCGGCGAGCCGCAGGACCCACCGCTGGTCGACCTCCTGGCGGAAATCAAGATGATCCGCGCGCTGCAGATGCGGGTCAACACGCGTACCCAGCGGTATTCCAAGATGATCCAGGGGGAGCAGGCGGAGCAGCCGGATTTGGTCGAGGCCATCCGCCGGCTCGCGGAAAGGCAGGAGCGGATCTACCGGATCACGCGGGACCTCCACATGGGGAAGAACCGATGAACCGACTGCAAACCCAGTTGGCCAGTTTGCTGTGGACCGCGGGCGTGCTTGGGCTGAGCGTGGCGGCAGGCTTCGCTCAGCCGCCCGATCCGGCCTCCAAAGAGCCGGCCTGGCGGCCGCCGGATGCCGGTGCGGTTCAGGCCGAAGTCCTCCGCTGGCTGCACCAGCGGAGGCCGGACGCCGCCGTGCGGGCCAAGGCCGCGGGAATCTGGTCAGCGAAGCCCGATCGCCCGGAGGGCATCGAGCTTCTCAATCGCGTGGCGGCAACGATCGCGCTGGCCGATGAGAACGCCCGGAAGCTCGTGGAGCTCTGTTCCATCCCGCGGGGCGGCAAGACCCCTCCGCCGCAGCCGTGGCTTGCCGACGCCAAGACGCCGCCGCTGGTGGCCAACAACCTCCGGCTCTGGTACGGCCGCTGGTTGGTCCACGAATCGCTGCACGACGAGGCCCTGGAGCAGCTCACCGGGCTGAAGCCGGAGGACGTGGTTGACCCGGCGACACTCCTTTTCTACCAGGGCATTGTCCACCACCGGCTCCTGGGCCGGGAGCCGGGATTGGAGGCCGTCGGGCGGCTCCTGGACAACGCGGCGGAGAGCCCGCGTCGCTACGTCACCCTCGCCCGGCTCATGGAGGCCGATCTGAAGGACCTCAAGGCCGACACGCTGGACCACATCGCGCGGCGGATGGAGGATATCGAGCGGCGGCTCAACCTGGGACGTGCGGGGCCGAAGGTCCGCTCCGTCGAGGACGGCGTGATCAAGTCGCTCGATAAGCTGATTGAGGACCTGGAGTCCCAGCAGCAACAGCAAGCCGGCGCCGGCGGAGGGAATCTCCAGCCGCGGAGCCCGGCCCAGGACAGCGTTCCCATGGGCGGCAAGGGACGCGGCGAAGTGGCTCAGAAGAACGTCGGCCGCAAGAGCGGCTGGGGCAACCTCCCGCCCCGAGAGCGCGAGGAGGCCATGCAGCAGATCGGCCGGCAGTTCCCCGCCCATTACCGCGACGTGATCGAACAGTATTTCCGCAAACTTGCCAGCGAGGGAAGCGAGTAAGAGAGGGGCTAGGGGCTAGGGATCAGGGGTTAGAGGTTAGGGACGTTTAGCGGCCGACGGCACGTCGGCCACAGAATCACACAGTAGCGCCGGCCACCCGCACTACAGAATATACATGCCATGACCAACTTGTTCGTCGTTGCCATCCTGCTCACAGCCGCCGCGCCGGCGGTGGAAATCGAGACCGTGGACGGAAAGCCCGTCACGGGAACGCTCCTGGACTTAAGCGCCCAGGGCGTCAAGCTCTCCACTGCCCAAGGGCCGGTGCCGATCGAGTTCGCCAAGCTGACCGGGATTACCCCCAAAGTGCCGCCATCTGCCGGAGCGGCCACGGCCGGCGTGTGGCTGGAGCTGGTGGACGGCTCCTCGTTGGTAGGCTCGGCGTATACGGCCGCTGACGGCCGCGCCCGCATTACCGTTGCCGGCGGCGGGGTCCTCGAAGTCCCCACGCGCGACATCCAGTGGGTCCGGCTCCAGCCGCAGAGCGAGGCCGTCGCCGCCCAGTGGTCGCGGATCCGGGGCGCCGAGCCTAAGGGCGACCTCTTGATCGTCAAGAAGGGCGACACGCTCGACTACCACAGCGGGGTGCTCCGCAACGTGACCGACCAGTCCGTCCAGTTCGAGCTGGAGGGCGAAATGCTGCCGGTGGGCAGGGGGAAGGTCCACGGACTGGCCTACCGCCACCCCGCCGGCCGCGAGTTGCCCGAGGCCGTGTGCTCCGTCACCGAGGCTTCCGGCTCGGTGTGGTCGGTGCAGTCGATCGCAACGGCGGGCGAGAACCTCCAGTGGACCACGGTGACCGGTCTGAAAGTGACCCGGCCGCTTGCGGCCGTCAAACGCATCGACTTCTCCCGCGGCAAGATCGTGTATTTGAGCGACCTGGAGCCGGAGTCCGTGAGTTGGACCCCCTACGTCGGCCTGGGCAAGGAGTTTCCCGCGCGGGCCGAGTTCTATGCCCCGCGGCGGGACCGCAGCCGCGACGCAGGGCCGCTCCAGCTCGACGGAAAGACCTACGCCAAGGGACTGGCGCTTTCCAGCCGGACCCTGGTGGTCTACCGCTTGCCGAGCCGCTACAGCCGCCTGACGGCTACCGTGGGCATCGACGACCGGGTGCGGCCCCGCGGCCACGTCCGCCTCGTGATCCGCGGCGATGACCGGGTCCTCTTGGAAACGGCCGTCGCGGGTGCCGAGCCGGCCAAGCCCATCGGTCTGGACGTGACGGGCGTCCGCCGGCTTTCGGTCCTCGTGGATTTCGGGGAGGACCTCGACATCGCCGATTATCTCGACCTCTGCGACGCAAGGCTTGTGAAATGAGACGACTCGTTGCCGTTATCGCACTTCTCGGGGCAGGACCGCGGCCGGCCGTTGCCGCCGTGGACCCGGCCGTGCTCCAGGCCGAGGCCGCCCGGATCGCGGTGATCGCCAAGGCGAAGGAGCCGGTGCTGGCGATCTTCGCGGCAACCGGGAGCGGCGGGGGCTCGGGCGTGGTGATCACGCCCGACGGCTACGCGCTGACGAACTTCCACGTCGCCCAGCCGTGCGGCAGCTTCATGAAGTGCGGCATGCCCGACGGCCGCGTGTATGACGCGGTGATCGTGGGCCTGGACCCGACGGGCGACGTGGCCATGATCAAGCTCTTCGGCCGCGACGATTTCCCCTGCGCCGAGCTGGGCGACAGCGATCGCGTTCGGGTCGGCGACCCGGCCTTCGCGATGGGGAACCCGTTCCTCCTGGCGACCGATTTTCACCCGACCGTCACGTACGGGATCATCTCCGGGATACACCGGTACCAGCCCCCGGCCCCCGGCTTCCTGCTGGAATACACCGATTGCCTCCAGACCGACGCCTCGATCAACCCGGGCAACTCGGGCGGGCCGCTCTTCGACGGCCAAGGGAAGCTCATCGGGATCAACGGGCGGGCGTCGTTCGAGAAGCGCGGCCGGGTGAACGTCGGGGCGGCGTATGCCGTCTCGATCA
>CAYGZA010000195.1:0-12740 GCA_964354135.1 uncultured Planctomycetaceae bacterium | reverse complement strand
ATAGGGAAACTCCTTTCAGGGGGTCATTATCTCGCCCCCGCCGGAGTCCGCCAATCCTGGGCCATCGCATTCCACTGCCTGCCAGCAACCGTGAGGACACCGGACCCACCTCCGGCATCCTCTTGTCATGCCTTGCCGCGATACCACATCTTGATGGCCATTCAGGTGGATGGTCACCTGGTCGGCAATCCCGACAGCCCGGCCTGTGGTTGTCCCCGCTGTTCAATGGGGTGTTGGGCAGGAAGTCAAAATGGCCTTCAAGAGCCACCTCCTTTCTCGGAGCCTACCTCAGAGGGTGATCCGGGCATCGCCCCGAGCGCGGCACCCTCAAGACGGCTTCGATGACCGCATTCTACCCGGTGGGCGGGCGGGTGCGAATTGGCTAGGCGTTCTGGCGGTTCTTCGCTGGGTCCGAAAGGGACCGGCCTGTTAACTGTGAGGGGGGTGTTAACCAGAGATTCCGAGAGTTTTGGCCCCGAATTCCGGGGTCCGGTAGGAACCTTGAAGGTTCCTTTTGGACCCTGGTTTGTCTCTCTCGAAACGGAGATCGTCCGCCCGAGGGGCGAATCGACGTAAGCCCTTGCAAAAAAGGTGGTTAAAGCGAAACGCCCGGCGATCGGGATTTCGGCGTCGGGCGTTAACTGGGTTGGCGTCTACGTTCGTAGAAAATCAAGAAGCTCCCCGAGTAGGACTCGAACCTACGACCCAGCGGTTAACAGGCGCTTGCTAAGGGGCCGCCGAAAAGCCTGAAGGTCGTTGACTGTCAAGATCTTACACGATTTGGCCCGTCTTGCAAGGGATCGCAAACGACAGCGTACTTTTGCGAGCAATTGGGGTAGTCGGGCGTTGAAAGGGGTAGTCGGGGGTAGTCGCATGGGACGCCGACCGGCGACTTGAGAAACTCGACAATCGGGTCCTCAGTTGCTACAACTCGGGTCGGCCGGGAGGTGCGGGGCCAATGGCCCTGAAGGCACGTCGGTGCCTACCCTCCCGGCCCTCTGCTTCTTTGACGATGGCGCTCCTTCCCAATCACTCGCTTGCGCAGGCCCCGTGAGACCGCCAGGTCTTGTGCAGATGCCACTCGCGCCTTCCGAGTCGCTCGGACAGCCCGACGCGATGTATCCAAACCATCCGGGCCGCGGCCCCATCGCAGATGGGCCCACGAGGCTCATGGATTCCGCTCGGCGCTGCGGGGTAGGCCCCGTGGGCCGAGCCCCGAGCCAGTCCCCGATCCGCCGGACGCCGCAACTCGGGCGATCGTGGGGTCCGTGCACCGAAGGTTGCCAATCACCAGGAAGAGGTATCGACAGGATCCTGGACGTTGTGACGCTACCGCTAACGTTGACTTTCCACGAAATCATTGGTCGGGTCGTGCCGAAGAATCTGCACTACTTCGGGGCAAAGGGACTGCGATGTTCGCCGCTCGCCGAATGCGCTGCGAAGAGGACGGATGATTGGGTGCGGTTGTTCGGTTGCCTAAGACCTTTGGCGATCGGGCCTTAGGGCAAGTCCCCGTTGGAGGCTTCAATGGTAGAGGAGGCGTTTGCCCTATTGACCCCAGGGCCGAATCTGACCGCAAGAGGTGCGGCTGCGGGTTTGGTTCCGGGCCTCCGAGGAACGCCAGCCAGTCGGAGGTCAGCCCCGGTTGGGCGGGGCAAGAACGACGGGTTTGTCCGATTGTAGCGATCGGCCGGACGGGAAGGCTATCGATCGCGCAGAGACGAGGCGATCCGTGGGATTTTGCGGTCGCGAAGACGTTAAGACCCTTGACAGGAAGGACGCTCGTTGTTTTACTAGGATATCCTTCCAAGACGGAACGAAAAAAGGGCCCCCTGCCAGGTGGCCCACGGAACGGTGGCTTACCTGTTGGGCTGAGTTTCGAGACCTACTGTTCGTTGCTCGCTGATGCCCAACCTTGGGGTTTGGTGCCGGCCGCCTGCGCTACAATAGCTCGCCTGCAAGGACTCTCTCGGGGACCACCAATCACAGCTAGAGACGTTGAGCCCGCGCACCGAGGCCGCCGGGTTTTCCCGATAGTAATATCGCCATCGTGGGTACGGACACGCACGCGAACGCACGTGCGCAAGGAGGTGCGAGGAACGGACGGAGAATCCCTCGCGGGGAGGTTTCTGTCACCGACGGGAACGGAGTGTGCGCAGCGTTGAGTTTCCTCTGGCTCAGGTTGGAGATTGAGCATGAATCAACGGGCCGGCAACGGGCGAGATGCTGGACCGGCGGCTCTACTGGTTCGCGGGTCGGGGGAGTGGGCGTTTGGGTCGGGGCGAGTGGTCCGGTGTAGATGGGCACTCGGTGGCCCATGTCTGCTGTCACGGAAGTAAGGGCAAGAGCGTCTTATGGTCCGTAGGCTGGCTGTCGGGGAACGGCCAGCCGAGCCACGGCTCAAGGAAGCCGTAGCGACGGCTCTGAGGCCACTGATCCTCGGAACGGACGAGAAACCGTGATGATCTCGGCGCCCGAAGGCGAAAAAAGCCGCCCCGAGCGGACGGCGACGGAGAGAGTCACTCCCATAGGTCCGCCTGGGCCTGCGGAGCGCAGGAGGGGTAGTCCTTTTTTGGGGGGACGGATAGGCAGCGGGTTCGGGTTGGCACTCGCCACGGTTCTCTTGGGCGGTGCGCTGGCGTGGGCCTATTGGCCAACCTGCGTCTGGCTCGTGAGTATGTGGAATCGGGAGCCGGACTACTCGCACGGGTACCTGGTAATCCCGCTTGCTCTGGGCTTCCTGTGGGCAAGGCGGAACAGCTTCCCTGGGTTGGCCAGCGGCGTGGGTTGGGCTGGCTTGGTCTTGATCGGTGCGAGCGTCGGCGTGCGCTGGGTCGGTGCCCGATATTACGTGAGCGCGATAGACGGTTGGTCCATCATGTTTTGGGTGGCTGGCGTGGTTTGGCTGTTTGGAGGCTCGCGGCTGTTGTGGTGGAGCCTGCCGTCGATCGCCTTCCTGTGGTTCCTGACGCCCCTGCCCTTTCGCGTGGAACGCTGGCTGAGTGTGCCGCTACAGCGGGTGGCAGTGAACCTCAGTTGTTTCGTCCTGCGGTGCTTCGGACAGCCCGCCATCGCAGAGGGAAACACGATCGTCTTGGGTAGCCAACAATTGGAGGTCGCCCAGGCATGCTCGGGGCTCAGGATCTTCGTGGGGATCGTCGCGCTTGCCTTTGCCTACGTGATCGTGGTGCGGCGATCATGGTGGGAGCGAGCGATCTTGCTGGCGGCCACCGTTCCCGTTGCCTTGATTGCGAACTCGACTCGGATTGTCACCACGGGGCTGCTTTACCAGGTTTCGTCGGGGGAGACGGTGAGGGCATTCGCCCACGATGCCTCCGGCTGGGTGATGATCGTCTTCGCCGCGGGGCTTTTGGGATTGGTGCTGTGGTACTTGGGCAGGCTGGTGCCGGAAGTCCAGGTCGTCGATGTTCGGGCGGCCATGCGGCGGGCACACGACGAGTTGTGAACGAGTAGCGTTAGGTCGGAGAGCGTCGGCGGGATGCGGAGTCGGAGTGGCGTCGTTTCGACCAGGAGAGGTTCCTGGATTTGGCGTGGCAAGGCGGTTGGTGATTGCACGGTGCGGGCCAGGCCGGCGGCTGAAGGAGAAAGGGTGAGGAGCCATGTCTGAAACGGATAAAGGGCGAAGTGACGGGGTCCCGGCGCAGTACCGTCCGGGCAATGTGGTTGGCAGTCCGTTGGCAAGATCCGGCTTGTCTCGCCCCGGGACGAACACCGGTTTCACCGGTGATCCGAACCAGGGGATGGGCGGCCGTTTCCTGCTGGACGTGCTGCGGCGATGGTGGAGACTCGCACTTCCGGCGGGGGTCCTTCTCGCCGCCCTTGGTGGCGTTGTCGTCTATTGGCTTTTCGAACCGACGTACGAGGCGTCGGCGTGGATCAAGATCGAGGAGCGTCCTCCCTACGCTTTCGGTGAGGCAAACCGCGAAAGCACGCGTTCCCAAGCCTTTACCGCCAATCAAATCGAGTTGCTGCGCGGTCCACAGGTGCTGTCTAAGGTGATGGCACGGCCAGAGATCTCGCAGCTTCCTGAGATCAAAGAGCAGCGAGATCAGGTGAAATGGCTCTCGAAGAGAATCTCCGTTAAACCCGTCGGGCAAGCCGGGGCCACGCTCTACATCGTGTCGTACTCAAGTTCCTCGGCGCGGAGCGCCGCGGACGTGGTGAATGCGGTGTGGGCCTGCTACGAGGAGGTGCGAAAGGGCTTGAAGCAACCGCAACAGGATTTCATTCGGAATTTTCTCACGCCTCTGATCACGGACATGTCCAACAAGGTCAAGGGCCTTGAGGAGGATGTCGAGAATCTGGCTCGCAAGGTGACTCAAGCGGATCCACTCGCTGCCTCGTCTATGACACTCCAAACCGGCACGCAGCCTTCGAGAGACCTCCGCGATCGGATGATGCAAACGGAACTGGACAAGATCCTCCTGGATGCCAACATTAAGTCCCTCCAAAACGGCATTGACAAAGGGCTTGCTGAGGTCAGAAACGTCGACGTCGATAGGGCCCTAGCACAGTCGGTCCAGCAACGCTCTCAGGAGTTCGTGGTCAGGGAGCAGCAACTTCAAGATATTGAGGCGAAATCGGCACGCGGGAAGGACGATCCGTTGTACGTGCAGAAGCGTGAGAAGTTGGAGCGGGACAGGAAGGCATTTGATTCATGGCTGGAGAAAGAACGAGCTCGCGTCAAAGAGGAGCTGAGACCGCTAGCGTCGGCGGGTCAGGTGGACGAGCTTCGACGGCTGCAGTTGAGCTACGACGGGCTCGTCAGGACCGAGAAGTACCTGAAGGAGAAGCTCGACGAACAGATGAAGGGTACGGGCCAAGGGACTGCCGAGCTCGTGAGGCTCCAGATCATGCGCGCGGACTTGGACATCAAGAAGAACGCTCTCGCAGCCCTCAAGCGTCATTCGGAGAACCTGGAGATTGGGCAGGCGGCTCCCGACGGCGTTGAGCTTTGGAGGGCGGCGGAGCCTCCCCCGGCCCCCATTGAGGCCTTTCCCTTGAAGGGAATCGGGCTGGCTTCGTTGGTCGGGTTCTGCGTGCCGTTCGGACTCGCTTTCCTCTGGGAGAAGGTGGCACGTCGCGTCACCGACTCGGCACATCTGGAGCGGTCCAACCTGGCCGTGCTGGGCGAGGTGGCTCGGCTGCCCACGCGCACCGTGCGCGCGGGGCGATCGGAGTCGAAACGAGTCAACCTTGAGCTGAGAACGTTCGAGGAGAGCATCGACGCCCTGCGCACGAGGCTGACCCTGGCCGAAGACACCAAAGATGCCCGGGTGTTTGCCGTCACCAGTGCGGCGAACAACGAGGGAAAGACCAGCGTGGCGGCCCAGTTGGCCGTGAGCATGGCGCGGAGCTCAGGCGAGCTGGTGCTTCTCATCGACGGCGATATGCGCTCTCCTGACGTCCACGGCCTATTCGAAGTGCCGCGGGAGCCGGGGCTGGTGGAGGTGCTCAAGGGCACCTCGGATCCGGATAGTGCGATCGTCACCAGTTGGAGCAAGTGCTTACACCTCCTTCCCGCGGGGACCCTCACGAGCAGTCCACACCGGCTCCTGTCCAACGGCGCCATGGAGGCGCTGCTCGAGAGGCTGGTTGGCAAGTACCGGTACGTCATCATCGACACGCCGCCGGTCCTGGCTGCCAGCGAGGCCCTGGTGCTGGCCAGGGCGGCCGACGCCTCCGTCGTGTGCGTGATGCGAGACGTGAGCCGACTCGATCAGGTCTCCAAGGCTTACGGGAAGCTGATGGCGGCGGGCAGCCGTCCGATGGGAATGGTCTTCAACGGGGTGCCGACGAAGCGTTACGCTTATCGGTACGGGTCGTACGCTTACAAGAACGGTGATTGACCGCGAGATTCTGCATGGTTCGGCCGCGTTCGCAACAAGACTCGCCCGGCAGGAAAGGTTCCTTGGCCGATAGGCCCAGAACTAGACGGCTCAACGTGCGGCTCTTAGCCGGGACGTTGATCGTGATGGGGGTCGTCGGCGTGGGCCTCCACTTCTGGAACCTGTACCAGGTCAAACGCACAGCCGATGCGATCCTCCAGCGGGCGGAAGCACTCGCGCAGGAGGGCAAGTTGCAGGAGGCCGCCAGCCACTTGCACAACTATCTGGAACTGAATCCGGGCGATGCCGAGGCGACGGTGCGTTTGGCGGAGGTGTTCGACCGATCGGCCACGGACATGAGGCAAAAACCGCGGGCGATTGAATTGTACTATCGCGCCTTGGGCTTGGCCCCCCCCGAGAAGCAACGCGAGTTGCGGGTGCGACTCGGGGAGTTGCTCCTGGAGGTGCAGCGGTTCGCTGATGCAGAGTCCGAGGCGAAGCAACTCCTCCCCGACCCGAGGGGGCAGAAGATCCTGGCCGAGGCCCTTTATGGGCAATTCCAGTCCAAGACCCTGGAGCCCGGAAGGCAGTCCAATCTGGGCGACGCCTTCACGAAGGCAGTGAAATCGAACCCCGGCGACGTCCGCCTGTCGTCCCGTCTGGCGAACCTCTACCGCAAGGAACCGCAACTGTTCGCGTTCAAGGACGAGAAGGCGGGCTTGCAGGCCGAGCGAGCCAAGATCGCCGACAAGATCATGGACGACATGGTGGCCGCCAGCCGAAACGACCCGGAAGCGCGCCTGGCACGGTACGAGTACCGCCGGCTGTTCGATCTGCCGAACGCCAAAGATGACTTGGAGGCCGTGGACGTCGCCCTGAAGGCGAAGGACGAGACCAAGACAGAGGATGACCAGAAGGCAAAGCGAGACTACGCAAGAGTCAGATTATTGGTGGCCGCGGGGGATGCGTGGCAGCGCGAGGCCGAACGGGCAGGCGTAACGAGCGAGGAAGCCCGCGGATACCGCGAGACGGCTTGCGAGCACTATAGGAAGGCCCTTGAGGTCGCCCCGACGGCCGAATTAGTCTACGTGCGGCTCGGCCAGGTATACGTGGCTTTGCGGCGGCCGGATGAAGCCCAGAGGGCTTGGCAGGACGGCTTGGCGAAGTGCGGTGAAGAGAGTTTCGTCTTGAACCTTTGCCTGGCGGACGAGTTTGTCCGCCGAGGCGAGTTGGCTAAGGCCGAGCAGACGCTGGGCCTCTTGGACGAGTCGGCCCAGCGAGTGAGCGCGGCCCTCCCTCCGGCAGCCAGGGCTTCCCGTATCATGCTCGCGAACCTGGCCCGGGTGCGGTACCTGGTGTCGAAACGCGACCCAGAGGCGATCTCGGCGGCTATCTCGTTGCTTGAGCAGATCACCGCAGACCCGGGCATCCGGTCCGTCCCGGCCCAGGGTGTGGAGGCATTCCTGCTTCTTGCTGAGGCGCATGCCGCGACGGGGAAATGGGACTTGGCGTACGAGGCTGCGGGGCAGGCGGCGAGCCTCCAGCCCGGTGCGGAACGGGCGCAACTGGCAGCCGCAAGGACGGCGGCAAGAGCAGGACAGGTGGACAGGGCCATCCAACGGTATCAGCAGGCGCCGGCAACCGGGTATTCCGCGGAGGATTGGCTTACACTGGCTCGACTCCGGTTGGATCAGGCGGTGGAGGCTGCTCGGCGCGTTGTGGCCAGTCAACCTAAGGATCCGGGGGCCCACATCCGGCTGGGCGTGCTGCTGCAAAACGCCAACCAGCCCAAAGAGGCCGAGGCGGCGCTGCGAAAGGCCGTGGAGGCGGCTCCTGAGAACGAGTTGGGCTACCGGGTCCTGCTGGACTTCTACGTCGGCACGAAACAGGCCGATCGCGCGAAAGAGATGCTCAACAAGGAACTCGTCAAGAACGAGAAGTTGCCGAAGTTCCCGCGGGCCCTGGTGATTGCCCACGGCTATGAGCTTCTCCGCGATCCCAAACAGGCTGACGCCGCCTACCAGGAGGCGCAGCGAGTGGCCCCCGCTCGGACGGAGGACCAAGTGCGATTGGCCGATGCCCTGCTGGCCCGCGATCCGCAGAGCGCCGAGAAGGCCCTTCGGCGGGCGCTGGAGCTCGACCCGAAGTCGGCTCAGGCGATATCGAGGCTCGTAAACTTGCTGGCCACACGCGGGGGAGAGGAGCAATGGCAGGAGGCACAGAAACTGGTCGCGGACTTTCGGGGTGCAACGGGCAGCGACGCCGGCCTCGACGAACGTGCGCAAGCGCGTTTGTTGGCCCTGCGCGGCGGAAAGGAGAACATCGCCAAGGCAAGGCAGAAGATGGAGGCGCTCGCAAGAGGCCCCAAGCCGCTTTCGGACGACGATCACGCGCTCCTGGTGCGGCTTTGCGAAATGGATGGAGACGTTGACGCCGCTGCCAAGCACTATGATGTCCTGGTCGGTCAGGCCAACCCCCGACCGGCTTTGGTGGCATCGTACGTGGACTTCCTCCTGCGGCACAACCGTACCGCACAGGCCGCGAAATGGCTGGAGAAACTGCCGCCGGAGGATGTCGGAACTGTGGCTCGCCGGGCGCGCTTGCTCGCCAGCCAAGGGAAAACGGCCGAGATCGAGCCGCTCGTGGAGGGCTTGGCTAAGAAGCTCTCTGAGAAGCTCGGGAAAAAGGATGAGCGGGCGGATGCGCAGCTTGCCCTGAGCGTCGGGAACCTCTACACCGCGGTCGGACAGCACCAGGCCGCCGAGCGGTGGTACCGTCAGCTCGCCAAGTTGCCGCCGGGAACCTACGAGCCGTTGACGAGATCGCTGGTGCAGCAGGGCCGCGTGGGCGAGGCGATCAAGGTCTGTCAGGACGCCGCGAAGTCGGATTCGTCGCCCCGGCCTGCCATCGCGGCTGCTTCGGCGCTTCTAGCAGCCAGCGGCCTCAAGCCGGAGGACTATCAGCCTGCCGAGCCGCTCCTGTCGAAAGCCCTTAACGACCACAAAGATCACGTAGGGCTCCTCCTCGCCGTCGCCAATGTCCGGGTGACGCAACCCAAGGCCGATGAGGCGTGCTCGCTCTACCGGCGGATCCTCCAAATCGACCCGAAGCACCTCATAGCACTCAACAACCTCGCTGCATTGCTCTCGGAACAGCCCAACCAGCAAGAGGAAGCCAAGAAGTACATTGACCAGGCGATCCAAATCGCCGGTCCGCAACCGGGGCTTCTGGACACCAAGGCGATGGCGCTTGTTTACGGCGGGAAGGCCGGCGAGGCGGTGCCGCTCTTGAAGAAGGCATCGTCGATTCCGGACCCCGACCCTCGATACCTCTTCCATTTGGCTGTCGCGCACCATCGCCTCGGCCAGGCGAAAGAGGCTCGTGAGGCCCTCGAAAGCGCCCACGGCCGGGACTTGACGCGGCAAGTCCTGACGGAAATGGACCGAAAGGTGTTGGCCGAGCTGGATCGCGAGCTCCGCCCTGCAAAAGGGAACAGTCGCGGAACCAAGCCGTGAGTCGTGGAGCCCTCGCTCGCAGAAGGTGCATGCGTGGCTTGTGAAGGACCAAGGAATCTCACCGTACGAAGGAGAACTGCAGGATGAAGGTGGTTCTGCCGGTATCGGCGTTCATCTTGGTGACGGGAATAACCCTGCTCTCGGGCCTGATTCACGCGAGGATGACCAACCGTTGGGGGCCATCCGGTGAATTGCTGGCGGTGGGTGAGAGGCTCCAAGGTGTGCCAAAGCAGTTCGGGAATTGGAAGATGGGGGATTCTGGTTCTGGTACGCTCAGCGATGCGGAAATCCGCCAATTGGAGCCTTTTGGGTTTATCGTTCGCACGTACGTTAACCAGACAACCGGCCAGCAGATGGGTGTCACGGTCATTCTCGGGCCGGTTGGGCCGATCGGCGCCCACACGCCCGACGTCTGCTACACGGGGCGCGACTGGAAAACCTACCACGAGCGGAAGGAGATCACCGTGCAGTCGAGCGGAGAGGCTCGTGACCGGCTCTGGGGGCTGACTCTTGAGTCCACGGGCCTTCAGGGACAGATGCTGCGCGTGTACTACGGTTGGACCGTCGGCGGGGAATGGGCGGCCCCCTACGACGCGCGTATCACGTTTGCCGGAAATCCGTATCTATACAAGATTCAACTGGCGGCCCCGTTGCCGGCAGGAGACATTGCGCTAAAGGGCGACCCGGGCCCGGCATTCCTTAAGGATTTCTTGCCGACACTGAAGCCATTCCTCCAGAAGCCCGAAGGAAACTGAGTCGCATTCGTCAACCATAATCGTTCTTCTTTCCATCTTAGCGTGTTTGGCAGCAAGGAGTGAGGAGGCATGTCAGTAACAAAGAGCAACACACGGAGGCACACCACCCATCTTGGGGGCGGACTCGCGTCGCGGGAGGTCAAGGCCCCCTGCGAAGTGAAGTTGTCACTCTACTTTCGTTGGAAAGGCATCTTGGACCGTATGTTGGCGGCCCTGCTCTTGATCCCCGGCATTCCGATCATGGGCTTCTTGATCGTCCTCGTCCGTATCACGTCCAGGGGACCAGGGATCTACCGGCAGCGCCGCGTCGGCAGAGACGGGCGAATCTACATCATGTATAAGATCCGCACGATGCAGCACGATGCGGAGACCGACTCAGGGCCTGTGTGGACCCAGCCGAAAGACCCGAGGGTGACCTCCGTCGGTCGCCTGCTGCGCAAGTTCCACCTCGACGAGATCCCGCAGCTCGTCAATGTGCTGCGGGGTGAGATGTCGCTCATCGGTCCCCGACCGGAACGACCGGAATTCGTCGAGGTGTTGCGAAAGAGCGTTCCCGGCTACATGAGCCGGCTCGCTGTGCGGCCGGGGATCACGGGCCTTGCACAATTGAACCTTCCGCCGGACACGGATCTGGAGAGCGTTCGGAGTAAACTGGTGCTGGACCTGGAATATGTCGAGCGCGCGTCGTTCCTCTTGGACTGTAAGCTCCTGATGTGTACGGTCGCGAGGCTGTTCAAGCTGCCTGCCAGACTCATGATGCGCGTCTGTGGTGTCACCCGCACGACGGGCGACGCTGATCCCCGCCGGCCTTCCTCCAACGGGTCCGGTTCGGCCAAAGGCGCGGCTGCCGCGCCGCTGAGGATCGAGAGCGCTTTTCGCAGCCAGACCACCGCCAACGGTAGCGGCAACGGTAACGGTAACGGTAAGGCGGCGGGGGACGGCCGCGGCCTCGCCGGTGCCGATGCCGAGGCAGAGACGGGCCAGAAACCCCGGTAGCGCTCCTCGGTGGAACGTGGGACGAGGTCGATGTGACTACGGCGAATCAGATGTCCGCTTCGGTTCTTGACCCCCAAGTCGGGACGTCGGCCAGAGAGATCGTCAACGCCTTCACCGTCGACGTGGAGGACTATTTCCAGGTCTCCGGATTCGAGAAGCACGTCCGCCGGGATCAATGGGACCAATACGAGAGCCGGGTTGTCCGGAATACCCATCGTCTTCTCCGGCTCCTCGACCGCCACGGCGTGAAAGCCACGTTCTTCATTCTCGGTTGGACAGGTGAACGTTATCCCCAGTTGGTCCGGGACATTCATGCATGCGGGCACGAGATCGGCTCTCACGGCTACTGGCACCGTCTGATCTATGAAGAAACGCCGGAAGAATTCCGGGCCGACCTGCGGCGGTCGCGCGACGTGCTGCAGGAGGCCATCGGCCAGCGAGTTACGGCACATCGCGCCGCGAGTTTCTCGATCACCAAGCAGTCGCTGTGGGCGTTGGAGATTCTGGTGGAGGAAGGCTTTCTGGTCGATTCCAGCGTCTTCCCCATCCGCCACGACCGCTACGGCATCCCCGGCGCCGAGCCCAGACTGCACCGCCTAACCACCTCAGCCGGTCCGTTGTGGGAATTCCCGCCCTCCGTGGTCAGGTTCGCCGGGTTGAACGTGCCCGTGAGCGGCGGCGGGTACTTTCGCCTTTATCCGCTGGCCTGGACGCTCTATTGCCTCCGGCGGCTCAACCACGCCCAACGGCAGCCGGTCGTGTTCTATACGCACCCGTGGGAGATCGACCCCGGCCAGCCGCGCATGCGTCAAGCCTCGCCGCGATCGCGGTTCCGCCATTACCTCAACCTCGCCCGCACCGAGCGCCGGCTCGACGCGCTCTTGCGCCAGCTCCGCTTCGGCCGGGTTTGCGATGTCATCAATGGCCGGTCGGAAACAACTCCCCTCTCCCGTCTCGGGAGAGGGGCCGGGGGTGAGGGCTTGCGACGATGAAGCTGCGAAGTCCCTGTTGCCCGGCCCCTGCCCCCCCCCGAATTTGGGAGAACGACGCCTTGTCGGTTGACGTGCGGCCCACTGCCGTGCATCGCTCGGAACCCGCCGCTTCCGAGTCCGCCGCCCCGGCCTCGGAGCTGGAGCTGCCGCTGGTTAGCGTGGTGGTGCCCGTGCGAAACGAGGAGGGCCATATCGGGAGCGTCCTCGACCGGCTGGCCAGCCAGGACTATCCGGCCGAGCGCTTCGAGGTCATCGTCGTCGACGGCCAGTCAACGGACAACACCGTGGCAACCGTGCAGGAGTTCGTGGAAAACCACCCCAACGTCCGGCTGCTGCCGAACCCCGCGAGACTCTCCAGCGCTGGGCGCAACGTCGGCGTCCGGGCCGCCCTTGGCGACATCATCGTCATCGTGGACGGGCACTGTGAGCTCGAGGACGATCAATTCCTGCGCAAGCACGTCGCCGCCTTCGACCGCAGTGGCGCCGACTGTCTCGGCCGGCCGCAGCCCCTGGAGCTCTCGGGCGCAACCGCGCTTCAGCGGGCCATTGCGGCCGCGCGATCCTCCTGGCTCGGCCACCACCCGGCTTCACACATCTACTCTTCGCGCGAGCAGTTCGTGCCGGCGGCCAGCG